>NZ_CP030049.1:600000-900000 GCF_015291665.1 Bradyrhizobium sp. CCBAU 53338 | reverse complement strand
GCGCGCATCGGCATCATGCTGCCGGTCGCACCGCTTCACCACCTGATTTTCGATGCGCTGAATGCGGCGCATGCGCCGGTCGGCGAGAGCTGGGCGATTGTCGCGACCAGCGCCAATCTCAGCGGCGAGCCGCTGCTGATCGATAATCGCGAAGCGGAGCAACGACTTGCCGGCATCGCCGATCTCATCGTCACGCATGACCGCGACATCGTCACCCGCGCCGATGATTCCTTGGCTGCGGTGGTCGCCGGACGGCCCCAGTTCATTCGGCGTGCGCGAGGCTATGTCCCGGAGCCTGTCCGGCTTGCGCGCTCGGTGGCGCCCCTGCTTGCCGTCGGCGGAGCGCTGAAGTCGACGGTGGCGGTGACGCGCGGCAACGAGGCCTTTGTCTCCCAGCACATCGGCGACCTCGACACCGCAGAAGGCATCCGATTCTTCGAGGAAACTGTGGACCATCTGCTGTCTACCCTCGACGTCGAGCCTGTCGCCCTGATCCACGACTTGCATCCGAACATGGCATCGACCCGTTTCGCCGAGGCACGCGGGACCAGGCTGATCGCGGTCCAGCACCATCACGCCCATGCGGCCTCGGTGATGGCGGAGCATGGCATCGCAGGTCCGGTGCTTGCCTTAGTGCTTGACGGGTTCGGCTACGGCAGCGACGGCGGCAATTGGGGGGGCGAACTGCTTGCCTGTGAAGGCGCGCGGTTCCGGCGGCTCGGGCATCTGGCGCCGCTGAAGATGCCGGGCGGCGATCGGGTCGCGCGCGAGCCGTGGCGGATGGCCGCCAGCGTGCTGCACGCGCTTCGGCGCGGCGATGCGATTGCGTCTCGCTTTGCGGCACAGCCGCAGGCCGCGCGCCTATCGGCTCTGCTCGAACAACCCGGTATGCCCACGACGACCAGCGCCGGCCGGCTGTTCGATGCGGCCGCAGGGCTGCTCGGGGTCTGCACCGTACAAACCTACGAAGGCGAGGCTGCCATGAAGCTAGAGGCGCGGGTCCGCGAGCCGCGCGTTGTGTCCGGCGGCTGGGTGATCGAGAATGGCGTGCTGTCGCTGCTCCCATTGCTCGACCGTCTGGTGGTCGATGCGCCGGATCCCACCGACGGGGCCGGGCTGTTTCACGGCACCTTCGCTGCCGCTTGCGTCGATTGGATCTCCCAAGCGGCTCGTGAGACCGGACTTGAGACCGTCGCCTTGAGCGGCGGCTGCTTCCTGAACGCCCGCCTCAGCACCGGGATTTCGCGCGGTTGCATCGCTGCCGGGCTCACCCCGCTCTTGCCGCGCCAACTGCCGCCGAATGATGGCGGCCTAAGCCTGGGTCAGGCCTGGATCGCGGGGCTGCAACTTCTCGAACACCAAGGCTTAGAAGGAACCGCCTGATGTGTCTTGCCATACCCGCCGAGGTGACAAAGCTCCTGCCTGACGACATGGCCATTGTGTCCATCGACGGCGTCAGCAAGGAGATCTCCGTCGCGCTCATCGAGGATCTCGCCATCGGCGACTACGTGATCATCCATGTCGGCTACGCGCTTACCAAAATCGATCCGGAAGAGGCGCAACGGACGCTGGAATTGCTGCACGAGCTTAGCGCCGAGGCCCTGGGAGCCATGCCATGAAGTATGCCGACGAGTTCCGCGACAAGGAGATCGCGCTCGGGCTTGCGAACGCGATCCAGTCCGAAGCAGATCCGCAGCGCCCCTATCGCTTCATGGAATTCTGCGGCGGCCACACGCATGCGATCTCGCGTTATGGCCTGGAGGACATGCTGCCTAAAAACGTGCGGATGATCCACGGTCCGGGTTGCCCGGTTTGCGTACTGCCGGCGGGGCGCATCGACATGGCGATCCGACTGGCCGAACGGCCCGAAATCATCTTCTGCGTCTATGGCGATCTGATGCGCGTGCCGGGCTCGCAAGGCGCCTCGTTGCTGAAGGCAAAGGCGAAAGGCGCCGACATCCGCATGGTCTATTCCACCATCGATGCGCTCAGGATCGCCGAGGAGAATCCGCAGCGCCAGATCGTATTCTTCGCCATCGGCTTCGAAACGACGACGCCGCCCACTGCGGTCATGATCCGTTTGGCCGAAAAGAAGCAGCTCGCCAATTTCAGCGTCTTCTGCAACCACGTGCTGACGCCGCCGGCGATGCAGAACATCTTGGAGAGCCCGGATATTCGCAACATCGGCCGGGTCGAGATCGACGGCTTTGTCGGACCTGCGCATGTCTCGACTATTATCGGGACGGCTCCTTACGAGTTCTTCGCGGAAGAATTCGGCAAGCCGGTCGTGATCTCGGGCTTCGAGCCTCTCGACATGATGCAGGCGATCCTGATGCTGGTGCGGCAGGTCAATGAGAACCGGCACGAGGTCGAGAACCAGTACAGCCGCGCTGTAAAGCGTGACGGCAATCTGCGCGCCAAGGAGGAGGTCTCCGACATTTTCGAGCTGCGCGACCAGTTCGAATGGCGCGGGCTCGGGCAGGTACCCTATAGCGGCCTGAAGCTGAAGCGCGCTTTCGCGAAATACGATGCCGAAGCGCGCTTCGACATGAAGGAGCTCCGCGTTGCCGACAATCCGGCCTGTGAATGCGGCGCCATCCTGCGCGGCGTGAAGAAACCGGTCGATTGCAAGCTGTTCGGCACGGTCTGCACGCCGGAAACGCCGATAGGGTCTTGCATGGTCTCGTCCGAGGGCGCCTGCGCTGCGCACTGGACCTATGGCCGCTTCCGCGACCATCAGCAGAGGCGGGCATCATGAAGGCCCATCAACGCAAGCTCGACATCAAGAACGGCTGCGTAGACCTGTCCCACGGCTCTGGCGGCCGCGCGATGGCACAGCTGATCTCGGGTCTTTTCCACTCGGCCTTCGGCAACGAATGGCTGGCGCGCGGCAATGACCAGTCGGCCTTCGATGTCGCAGCCGGACGCATGGTCATGACGACCGACGGTTACGTGGTCTCGCCGCTATTCTTCCCGGGCGGCAATATCGGCTCGCTCGCCGTGCACGGCACGGTCAACGACATCGCCATGGCCGGCGCGCGGCCGCTCTACCTCTCGGCGAGCTTCATCATCGAGGAGGGCTTTCGCTTCTCCGACCTGAAGATGATCGCGGAATCTATGGGCGAGGCGGCGCGCGCGGCCGGCGTCCATATCATCACGGGCGATACCAAGGTGGTCGAGCGCGGCAAGGCCGACGGCCTCTTCATCTCGACCGCCGGCGTCGGCGTCGTACCCGATGGCCTCGATCTATCCGCCGAGAAGGCTCGCGTCGGCGATCGCGTCCTGATCTCCGGCACGCTCGGGGACCACGGCGTCGCTATCATGTCGAAGCGGCAGAACCTCGCCTTCGAGACCGAGATCGTCTCGGACTCAGCCTCGCTGCATGATCTCGTGGCAAAGATGGTCACCGCAGGCGGAGAGGGCATCCGCCTGATGCGCGATCCGACCCGCGGCGGGCTAGCCGCCGCGCTCAACGAGATCGCCCAGCAGTCTGGCCTCGGCTTCCGTGTGCAGGAGGAGGCGATCCCAGTGAAGCCGGGCGTGGCCGCGGCCTGCGAACTGCTGGGCCTCGACCCGCTCTATGTGGCCAACGAAGGCAAGCTGGTTGCAATTGTGGCCCCGGAGGCGGCCGCTGCCGTGCTCGCGACGATGCGCGCGCATCCGCTCGGCTGTGATGCGGCCGACATCGGCGAGGCCGTGGCCGACGATCACCATTTCGTGCAGATGGCGACGAGCTTTGGCGGTGGCCGGATCGTCGACTGGCTGTCGGGCGAACAACTGCCGAGGATCTGCTGAGGCCGGTCATGCGCATCCTGCTTCTCACGCACTCCTTCAACAGCCTGACGCAACGGCTCCACGTCGAGCTCAGGGAGGGCGGCCACGAGGTCTCGGTCGAGCTGGATATCCACCCCGACGTTACGCGCGAAAGCGTGGCGCTGTATCAGCCAGATCTGGTGATCGCGCCGTTCCTCAAGCGCGCAATCCCCGAAGATGTCTGGCGTAGCGTGCGCTGCCTGATCGTCCATCCCGGTCCGCCCGGCGACCGCGGTCCGGCGGCGCTCGACTGGGCGATTCTGGAAGGTGTTTCCAATTGGGGCGTGACTGTGCTTCAGGCCGACGGCGGGTTCGACGCTGGTCCGATCTGGGCTTTCAGAACCTTCCCGATGCGGTGCGCGGCTAAATCCAGCATCTACCGCAACGAGGTCACGACGTGCGCGGTCGCGGCGGTGCTCGAAGCCATTGCAGCAATCGAAGCCGGACAGCCGACACCGTCGCCGATGCCTGCCGATGATCCCCGCATTCGGGTGCGCGGGCCCTGCCGGCAGGCCGACCGGATGATCGATTGGCAGCACGACACGAGCGAGACCGTCCTGCGCAAGATCCACAGTGCAGACGGAATGCCGGGCTTGGTCGACAGCTTGTTCTTCAAAGATGTCAGGCTGTTCGACGCCCACGAGGCGCGCGGCATCTCCGGTGTGCCCGGAACCATTGTGGCGCATTGCGATGGAGCCTTGGCCCGGGCCACGGTCGATGGTGCCGTCTGGATCGGCCATGTGCGGCAGCTTGTACCGAAAAGCCTGAAACGATCCGCAGCAAAGGTCTTTGCGGAGCAGGCGATGCGCCTGCCGTACCGACCCGATTGCGGCTATGCGCCCATACGATATCGCGAGCAGGGCGAGGTCGGCGAGTTGCAGTTTTCCTTTTACAATGGCGCCATGGCGACCTCTGACTGCGAAGCGTTGTTGAACGCCTACCGAGCTGCGCTGGCCCGCCCAACCAAGGTGCTTCTCCTGACCGGTGGACGTGATTACTGGTCCAACGGCATTCACCTCGCCGAGATCGAGGCGGCTGACAGCGCTGCGGACGAGTCTTGGCGCAACATCAATGCGATCGACGATCTTGCGCACACTGTCATCGAGACCACCGATCGGCTCGTCGTTTCCGTCATTCGCGGCAACGCCGGGGCGGGAGGGGTATTTTTAAGTCTCGCTGCCGACGAGGTCTGGGCGAGCGATCAGGTCGTCCTGAATCCACATTATAAGGACATAGGCAATCTCTTCGGCTCGGAATACTGGACTTATCTGCTGCCGCGCCGCGCGGGTGCAGCGAACGCCACCCGGATCACGCAATGCCGCCTGCCGATGGGCGTGGCAGAGGCGGGGCGCCTTGGCATCATCGATCGTGCTCTGTCGGGCGGGGAGCTGGCGGAGGGCCGCCTCATGAGCCTTGCCGCGAGCATGGCGGCGGATGAACGCTTTGCGACGCGTCTTGCTGACAAGCAGCGACGTCGCGCAGCGGACGAAGCCCACAAGCCCTTGCAGGCCTATCGCGACGAGGAGCTGCGGCGGATGCGGCTTAATTTCTACGGATTCGATCCGAGTTACCACGTCGCCCGCTACAACTTCATTCACAAGGTGCCGAAGTCGCGCACGCCACTCACAATCGCACCCCATAGGTCGCCTCGCGCGCTCGACAAATCTACCCGCATGGCGGTGCGCATATGAGCTTCCAGGGTACTATTTTGGTAGTCGACGACGAGGTCAGGTCACAGGAGGCGCTACGCCGCGTCCTCAACGAGGATTTTGAGGTACTCTGCGCCGGCAGCGCAGCAGACGCTGAAAAGCTGCTCGAAGGGGAGATCGTCCACGCCATCATCTGCGATCAGCGCATGCCGCACGAATCCGGCGTCAGTTTCCTCAAGCGGGTGCGCGAGCTCTGGCCCGATCCGGTTCGCATGATCATCTCCGGCTATTCGGAATCGGACGACATCATCGCAGGGCTCAATGAGGCGGGCATCTATCAATACATCACGAAGCCCTGGCAGCCGGACCGGCTGATCGACATTGTCAAGGAGGCGGTCCAGCTCTATCGGCTTCAGAAGGAGACAGAGACCGCAGGGGTCGACGTCAAAGCAACGCCCGAGCACATCAAGAGGGTCGTTTCGGTCAAGCGCGGCGCAGCTAAGCATCTCTATGACTTCAACCGAATTGTGCACGCCCCGGACAGCCCGATGCATGCGGTCATTGAACTCGGCCGGCGGGCGGCCGAATACGACATCTCCGTGCTGATCACGGGCGAATCCGGAACCGGCAAAGAGCTGCTGGCACGCGCGATCCACTACGGCTCAGCCCGAGCCGGTAAGGCTTTCGTCGTTGAGAACTGTGGGGCGCTGCCTGACGAGCTCCTCGAAAGCGAGTTGTTCGGGTGTAAGAAGGGCGCTTTCACAGGCGCCTACCAGGATCGCATCGGTCTGTTCGAAGTTGCCGATGGCGGTACCATCTTCCTTGATGAAATCGGAGAGACCTCGCCGGCGTTTCAGGTGAAGCTGCTCCGCGTGCTGCAGGAGAGCGAGATCCGTCCGCTGGGCGCGCAACGTGTAAGGAAAGTCGACGTCCGTGTGGTGGCAGCCACCAATCGGGATCTTGAGGCCGAGGTGGAGGCGGGCCGCTTCCGCCGTGATCTCTATTACCGGCTGGCGGCGTTCCCGGTTCACATGCCGGCGCTTTGGGAGCGGCCGATGGATATACCCTTGATCGCAGAAGGAGTACTGTCTCAAGTCAAGACTTCCTTCAACCGGCCAGGTCTGCGCTTTGCCTCCGCTGCTCTTGAGGGCTTCGTCAAATACCTTTGGCCAGGGAACGTGCGCGAACTGCAGAACGAGATCCAGCGTATGGCCGTGCTGGCTGACTCGGACGAATTGCAGGCTCCCACGCTGCTCGGCCGGCGCAACGGCAGGCGGACCGCCACGGGGGTCATACAGAACCTGAACGGCGCAGCGAGCCTGAAGGACAGGGTGGAGGATCTGGAGAAGTCGGTTATCATCAACTCCCTGGAGAAGTATGAGGGCAATATCAGCCGGGTTGCCAGCGAGCTCGGCCTGTCCCGGGTAGGCCTGCGGAACAAGCTGTCCAGGTATGATTTGAGAAAAAATGGCAAAGGCGACGCATTCTCCTGACGGATCCGACTCGCTGCTCAAGTTGATCAGCGATCGCGGTGCTATCGAGTTCGACCACGAGCGTGAGGGCGCTTGGATCGAAGTCATCCGCAAGATGGATGAGGTTTATTCCGACCTATTGCGTTATGAGGTCGATCTGGAACACAAGAATGCCGAGCTCGAGGAAGCTCAAGCATTTGTCACCAACGTCATCGAATCTGTCTCTGATATCCTCATCGTTTGCGACGCGAAAGGCCAGATCCAGCAAGTCAATTCCGCTTTACAGCGCACGCTTGACCGCGCCAATGACGAAATCGTCGGCTGGAGGATGGCAGACATCATTGACGCTGCCGATGGCGCCAAGCTCATGTCGCTCCTCAAGCCTCGGAGCCCGTCCGAGGTTGTGGATGGCGAACTCCGTTTCTTGACCGAAGGCGGCAGCTCAGACCTGTTCGCAATCAACAGCTCGCCCCGACACGACCATCGGGGCCGCTTCATTGGCGTGGTTCTGACTGGAAGGCCTATCGGCGAGCTTCGCCGAGCCTATGAAGCATTGCACACGGCTCATCAGGAGCTACAGCGAGTGCAGCGTCAATTGGTAGAACAGGAGAAAATGGCAAGTCTCGGCCGACTGGTGGCCGGTGTCGCTCACGAACTTAATAATCCCATCAGCTTCGTCTATGGAAACGTGCACACCTTGATGCGCTATCGCACGGCGCTGACATCCTACCTTGATGCCGTCCACGGCACATCGATAAGCTCCGAAGCTGCAGCCTTGAAGAAAAGCCTCCGCATTGACGCCATTCTAGAGGATCTCGGCCCGCTCCTGGACGGGACAATGGAAGGCGCCGTGCGCATTAGCGAAATTGTAAAAAACTTACGCCGGCTTTCCCTCAGCAAGCTCGGGGAGTTTGATCGCGTCAACATCGAGCCTCTGATCAACACCGCCGTGCTCTGGGCAGTCCGCACGAAGCAGGTTCGCCTCGACATTCACATGGACATCGAGGCGGATCTTTGGACTTGCGGGAATGAAGGGCAGCTCCACCAGGTTATCGTAAATCTCGTCGAAAACGCAATTGACGCGACGCGCGGCACTCAGGAGCCACGGCTAAAGATATCGGCTCGCCGCAATCAGAACGAGATCCTGATTCGTTTGTCCGATAACGGGCCCGGGATCGAACAGCACAACATAGGTCGCATATTTGAGCCGTTCTTTACGACCAAGCGCGTTGGAGAGGGCACCGGGCTCGGCCTTTGGATCAGCTACGGAATCGTGCGCGAACATGGTGCCGAACTGACTGTTGTCAACGCACCAGAGGGAGGGGCAATATTCTCCTTCGCTCTCCCGGCGGCGTAGAGTTAGTCAGGGCTGCGACGGTTCGGCGCCGCTTCCGCCCTCAGGGCTTCTAATTTACTCGCTAGCGCGAGGTTCGGCCGCTGGCCAGGCTGTCGGCCAAGCCGGATGCGGAGGCTGTCGGCGCGAGATTAACGATCTCGACGTCCTGGAGCGCTAGCGCGTACGACCACATTCGACGTTCTCGTCAACAAGGCCGGTCAGTCGCAGCGTAGCAACATCCTAGACCTTGCGTCTGACGAAATCCACGCGCTGCTCGACGTCAATCTGCGCGCGGCACTGCACGTGAAACGGCTGATCGTGACAAGAATGCCGATGCGCGCCGCTACGTGGTTGACGTCTGGTCGGTCGCTGGCCACTACGCCTTTCCAGAACGCCCTGGCTTTCTTCATCCCTAGCCATCATGCCACCAAGGCCAGCGTATTGCGCGTTCGCGGGCTGAGCCCCGTTCTTTACTGATCTCGCGCTCGCGTCACCGAGATCTCGCCCGGTCGTGTGGCGACAAGCATCTTTAAGTGCGTTCGATACACTTCAACTCCGAGGACATCGCCCATGCCGTTGCCATCGCGCAGGTGTCACGGAAAGAGCACCTCCCTTTCCCGCTCCGGAGCTCTAATAATGGAGACCGCCATCGAGACTGCCGCTCAGCGGTTCGCGAGGCCCCGCAACGCACAATCAATGGATGGCGCGTTTTGTCCTAGCATGGGCCATTTTTTGTGCTGAGGGTCGGCCTATGCCTTGGATGCATACTGACCTTGATAGAATGAATTTGATCCAAAATAGCCCGCCCCTTAGCGTTGCTAATTAGCACCGTCGAGCTGTGGCGGCAGGAAAGCAACACTTTACGAGTTGCGAAACTGCCGCCCAGCTTCCCGTGTCGAGCCCAAGCACGCTTCGCGGTTTGCCGTGCTGGCCAATGGAAGACGTCGGTGCCGCGTCATTGAGGTCTAATTTCCTACCCTCAACAGCACGCGGCCGAGTGAAACACGTGCCCCTGAAGGCAAGGGCTACCAATAGGGAGGAGAAATAGATGGGACCGTGGCGAGTAAACGGGTTCACCAGTCAAATCGCGAAAGTTGTTGCCCTATCAGCAATTGTAGGGCTTTCCATTGCCTCCTGGAGGGTAGTGAGTGCAGCAGAGATCCAGGTGCCCGACGCAGTCAAAACGGCGGGAGTCCTGCGCATGGGTCTCAGCAATGCATTGCCACCGCTGCAGTTCAAGGATCCGGAGACGGGCGAATTCAGAGGGATGAATGTAGATATTGGCCGGGAAATCGCAGCACGTTTGGGCGTCAAGGCCGAATTCAATGAAATGCTATTTGCGCAGTACATCCCGTCACTGCAGACCGGTCGGATCGATATCATCATGGGTGGACTTAGCGACCTCCCTGAACGTCATTCCATTATGGAGATGGTCGATTACTTCAGGGATTTCTATCAGGTCTACGCACTTTCCAATTCTCAGCTAAAGGAGTTGTCCGATCTTTGCGGTAAGCGGGCCGGCGCCATTCGGTCCACTGTTTGGTACAAAGTGATGCTTGCAAAGAGCGAGTCGGACTGCGTTCAGAAGGGAATGCCGGCTGTGAAGTTGATTGGCACCGAATCAACGCCAGATACGCGGCTGCAGCTAACGCAAGGCCGAATTGATGCAGCACTGCAGGGCTTCGTCGAGGTTCCTTACATGATTGCGGAGTCCAAAGGCCTTTACAAGACGATCGGCGAGCCCTTCGCGCCAGAATTCAAGGCAATTGGTGTGCGTAAGGGCGATGTCGCGCTGCGTGACGCGATCGCCGACGCTCTGGATGCGATGATTAAGGACGGCACTTATGCAAAGATCCTGGCTAGATATCAGTTGAGCAAACTCGCTATTTCGGAAGTATATCTAAATTCGGAACCGCGAAAATGAGCGCGGTGTCAAACAAGCCTGTACGATCGAGCAGCGGTTCCTCCACTCTCTTTTCACGGCCCGATCTGTCGTTGGTCGAGATCGTGCCGCCGCGTTACGTCGGCCGCTGGATAATGGGCGTACTAGTTCTTGGTCTGTTGGTCCTTATTGTAAGGGCCTTCGCTAACGCGCAGATCGAATGGAACGTTGTTGCCAAATACTTAGCGGCGCCTACAATTCTCGCGGGCTTCTGGCATACGATGATCTTGTCCGTGCTGGCGATGATTGTCGGTGTCGCGCTCGGCTTGGCTATCTCGATTATGCGAATGTCGGATAATCCGCTCCTAGTCATCGTCGCATTTGGCTACCAATGGTTCTTTCGCGGGACGCCGGTAATCCTCCAGCTTCTGATTTGGTATAATCTAGCCTTAATCATCCCAGTCATCGGCATTCCCGGTCTGTGGACGGCCCCGACTGTCGATGTCATCACGCCCTTTTGGGCCGCGCTGCTTGGCCTTGGCATCAATCAGGGTGCCTATACCTCGGAGGTCATTCGCGCCGGAATCCTCTCGGTTGATGCGGGCCAGCACGAAGCGGCACAGTCGATTGGCATGACCCGTCTACACGCGCTCTGGAGAATCGTCCTACCTCAAGCAATGCGCGTGATAGTTCCGCCGATTGGTAACGAGTTTATTGGAATGGTAAAAATGACGTCACTCGCCAGCGTGATCCAGTACACCGATTTACTTTACAGCGCACAGAACGTGTACTTCGTCAATCAGCGCGTGATTGAGCTACTGATCGTAGCAGGCGCTTGGTATCTCCTCGCTGTCTCCATTCTCACGCCGCTTCAGTTGCTGCTCGAATGGCGGTTCGCGCGGGGAACATCTGTCGTGAGGGTCCGATGACCAAGCCTTTGCTCTCAATGAGAAGAGTTAAGAAGCGGTATGGAAATCTACAAGTTCTGGACGGCGTCTCCCTCGACGTCATGCCCAATGAAGTAGTGTGTTTGATCGGCTCATCAGGCTCAGGCAAAACGACGCTCTTGAGATGTATTAATCAACTGGTTTCCGTCGACTCAGGACATATCTGGATAGACGACGAAATCGTGGGCTATCGCCAAGTGGGGTCGCAATTGCGGCCACTAGGCGGTGCGGAACTCGCCCGCCAGCGGACGAAGACCGCGATGGTGTTTCAACGATTTAATCTCTTTCCCCATATGACTGCTCTTGACAATGTCATTGAGGGACCCGTGCGTGTCTTAAAGCGCAATAAGGCTGACGTCGTTTGTGAGGCGGAAGCCCTCCTAGCACGCGTAGGCTTATCCGAGAAGCGTAACGCGTACCCTTCCAGCCTGTCTGGCGGCCAGCAACAACGTGTGGCCATCGCGCGGGCTATGGCTATGCACCCGCGCCTTATGCTCTTCGACGAGCCGACATCTGCACTCGATCCTGAACTCGTTGCCGAAGTCCTCGCGGCGATGAAGGAATTGGCACGCACCGGCATGACTATGGTGGTCGTTACGCACGAACTTGGATTTGCGAGCGAGGTCGCAGATCGCGTGATCTTTATGGAACAAGGCCAAATCGCAGAAGAAGGCACTGCCCGAGAGGTTCTTATGCACCCCAAGGGCGCAAGGACCAAAGAGTTCATTTCGGCGGTGCTCGATTAACACGCAGCATCTCTACATACGACCAGAGAGGAATTGAGGAACGAAATGGCAAAGGAAATCGCTTTCGCCGCACTCATACATGCAGCCGGTAGCGCAAGTGCCGCGTGGCGCCATCCAGATACGGATCCAAAGAAGGCGTTGAGTCTTCAGTACTACACAGAGCTCGCAAAGCTATGTGAAGCAGGCCGCTTCGATCTGATGTTTCTAGCGGACAGTCCGGGCGTTGATGTCGACAATCTCCACGCAATGGCGCAATGGCCACGCGGGCAAAACGTACTTGAGCCCTTGACGCTTCTCTCTGCGCTAGCTGCGAGCACAGAAGAGCTTGGCCTCGGCGCCACGGTATCTGCGAGCTTCACTGAGCCGTTTAATATCGCCCGGCAATTCGCATCGCTCGATCACCTTTCGGGAGGGCGAGCAGCGTGGAACGTTGTGACGACTGCAAACCAGTATTCATGCCGCAACTATGGCTATAAGACGATGCCGCCACACGACGAGCGCTATGCCAGAGCCAGAGAAGCCCTGGAGGTGGTCCGAGCTTACTGGGATACTTGGGACGATGATGCCTTCATCTTCGACAAGGCAAGAGCTATGAACTTCGATCCGAACCGATTTCACCACGTTCGATACGAAGGGAAACATTTCAAGGTACAAGGCGGACTCAATATTGCACGTGCTCCGCAGGGGCAACCCGTCATTATCCAGGCGGGCGCGTCCTCGGTGGGTAGGGAATTTGCCGCAGAAACCGCTGAGGTCGTCTTCGGAACGGGCGCAACTCTTGAGGAGGCTGCGTCCCTCTACAAGGATATCAAAAGCAGGATGGCGAAGTACCGCCGTGATCCTTCCGAACTTAAGGTACTCGCCGGCTTCCGCGCGATGGTCGGTTCAACCGAAGCAGAAGCGAAGGAAAAGCTTCGCCTACTAAACAGTGTGATGCCGATTGAAGCCAAGGTCGCGTATGTCAGTACGGACCTTGAAGTCGACCTGTCGAAGCTGCCACTGGACGAACTCGTTCCCGAACAGATGATCCCGACTTCCTCAAACCTTCATCAGGGTTATTTCAATATACTTGCGGACATGATCCGATCGCGTAAATTCACGCTAAGGGAGATTGCACAGCGCTACGAACGCGGATTCGAGATTTTCTGTGGCACTCCAAGCCAGATCGCCGACGAGATGGAACGTTGGATCGACAATGAAGCTGGAGATGGGTTTATGATAACGTTCCCTTACATGCCGACCTGCCTGGAAGATTTTGTGTCGATGGTAGTCCCCGTGCTCCAGGAACGCGGACTTATGCGCAAAAGCTACCGCGGCAAGACACTTCGCGAAAACCTCGGGTTACGCTATCCCAAAAACGTCAATACGAAACGTCCAGCTACAGGCGTTCCATAAGAGATCTCGTGGCGCGCCGCCTTTGTCGAGCCTTTCAATGCGCATACAAAAGGGCCGCGGTGCAACAAAGCGCCGCGGCCTTTCTTATTGTGGGAGCTGAAGTTCATCCGTCGAACGACTTGACGCATGGCCGAGAATACCATTTGATTTATTCGAATCGGGCTTATGCATCTAAAATGTAAATTTGTTTGGGCGGCATATGGCTAGAGCGCTCAGTTCCCGCGAGATCGATGCGTTTCGGGCTATGATGCAATGTGGGACAACGCTTGCCGCAGCCGAAATTCTAAATACAACGCAACCGTCGGTGAGCCGGCTGTTGGCGCAAGCGCAAGACGCTGTGAAATTTCGACTGTTCGATTATCGACGGGGCCGTTTGGTTCCAACCCCTGAAGCCAAAATGCTCTTTGAAATCGTCCAAAAGCACTATCTTGGCTTGGAAACGATACAGCAAGCCGCTGAAAGTATCAGGTCATCCGGCACCGGCCTATTGCGCATCGCTGCCACTCCGTCCCTGGCTATGGGCGTTATTCCAACGATCATGAAGGCATTCCGGCAGTCTAGCCCCGGTGTGAGCATCAACCTTCAGACGGGAGGGTCGCTGCAGATCAGAGACGGGCTCCTCAATGGCATTTATGATGTTGGCCTGACGACGAGCGGAGCTCATTTCCGAACAGGAGAGTTCGAAATCGAGGTGTGTGACGAATCTGAGGCCCTATGTGCGGTCTGCGCAAACAGCCCGCTTGCTTCGAAGAAGGAGGTTGCGGTCTCTGATTTTCAAGAGGCAACGCTGCTCACTCTCAATCGTGGAGACGATCTAAGTGATTTGTGGCGTCAGACACTCGCGCAGCACGGCGTGAAACCCTCGTCCGAGATCGAGGTCACCTATTCGGCGATCCTCTGTTCGCTCGCCGCCGCCGACCTTGGCATCGGCGTCGTAAGTCCCTACATCAAACCGCTTATTTCCGATAACGTTCGATTTGTTCGTATTTCGCCGAGAATCTCGGTTAAGATGTTCGCAATCTTTCCGGGACATCTTGTGAAGTCATCGCTGTCGCAGCGTTTCACGCGTAGCTTGAAGGAAACGTTCCTGCACAACGACCCCCATGTCGTGAAGTGCGGCGACTGCACGGAGTAAGCCCCCTAGCGGGATTTCGGATCGAGCTAGGCAACTCTCGCGGGCCGACGTGCCCGCCAAACAATCCCAATGCTATATCACCCGCGTATAGAGCGTGCAGCAAGAAGAATTGGCTGACGCGTTTAGCCTGACTTAATGTCCCGCAGAATGCCCGAGCTGGTGCGACTGTCGCGCAGCGCTTCGTGGGCGAGTGCAAGACCGTAGGGCAAGGCCGCGGGCGCTCCAAGGAGACTGACACGTGCTTGATGCAATCCAGCTTGAATTGATTTGGCGAAGGCTGATTTCTCTGACTGAAGAGGCCGCTACGACGCTGCTGCGTACCTCCTTCTCATCCGTCGTTCGCGAGTCTAATGATTTTGCGTGCGTTCTCATGGATGCCGAAGGACGCTCGTTAGCGCAACCCGCTAACAGCATTCCATCCTTTATCGGTACCGTTCCGCGGACGGTTCGTGGCTTTCTCAAACAGTTTCCACATGAGACCCTCTCCGAGGGCGATATCCTGATCACCAACGATGTCTGGCTTGGCACCGGCCATCTGCCCGATATCACGGTAGCCAAGCCCATTTTCTTGAATGGCAATATTGTTGCGTTCGCTGGGTCGGTCACGCACGCTCCTGACATTGGTGGACGCATCCGTTCTGCCGATGCACGCGAGGTGTACGAGGAGGGATTCCAA
Source organism: Bradyrhizobium sp. CCBAU 53338 (assembly GCF_015291665.1). NCBI lineage: Bacteria > Pseudomonadati > Pseudomonadota > Alphaproteobacteria > Hyphomicrobiales > Nitrobacteraceae > Bradyrhizobium > Bradyrhizobium sp. CCBAU 53338. Next base: position 884,949 of record NZ_CP030049.1, on the reverse strand, counting down.
ATCCCAATGATGAAGGTGGTTGAGGCGGGTCGAATGAACCGCACATTTGAAAGCCTGCTTCGCCAGAACGTTCGTACGCCAGATCAGACGGTAGGCGACCTTTATGCGCAGTTTTCTGCACTGCATCTGATGGAGGTGCGCCTCATTTCTTTGCTAAAGGAGTGGGAGCTCCGTTCATTCTCCGAAGTGTCTCAACAGATCCGCGGTCGGACGGAAGCCGCGATGCGGCGTGCGATTTCCGCAATACCGGATGGCGTCTATCATGCCACCGCCGTCAGCGATGGATTTGAAAATAGCATCGTGTTGCGGATGGCGCTTAAAGTTCATGGTGATGAAATCGAGGTTGATTACCGAGGTACAGATCCTCAAGTGCAGCGCTCCATCAACGTCTGCGCTGCTTATACGACGGCATACACTGCCTATGGAATCAAAGCCGTTCTTACGCCCGACACGCCAAACAATGACGGTGCGTTGGAACCGCTCAATATTCATGCACCTCTTGGCTCAATTCTTAATTCAAAGCCGCCCGCAGCGGGCGGGGCACGCGCACTTATCGGACATTTCCTGCCGGCGATGGTCTTGCGTGCGCTGTCACAAGTCGTGCCGGAGAGAGTCATCTCCGACGTCGGCTCACCTCTCTGGTGCGTAAACCTGGCCGGCGTCAAAGAGGATGGAAAGACTTTCGCTAACTTATTCTTCCTGAACGGAGGCTATGGGGCCAGCGCGGCCTCGGACGGCGCAAGCGTGTTGTCTTGGCCGAGCAACATTTCCTCCACGCCCGTCGAGGTGCTGGAACGAACCGCGCCGATCAGAATTTGCCACCGCCGAATCCGATCGCGGACAGCGGGCAGCGGTCGGTTCACAGGGGGGGCTGGGCAGGAGTTTCTCTTCGAGAATCTAAATAAAGGGCCTACCATAATTTCCTTTATGGCTGAACGAACTAAGCCAGAAGCTGTGGCGAATGGCTTAGCAGGCGGCGATCCCGGCGCTGCCGGTGAGATCCAGATCAACACCGTTCGGGTTGATCCCAAGATACAACACACTATCGACTTTGGTGCCCGCGTTCTGCTGCGCACACCTGGCGCTGGCGGATTTGGTGTTCCGATCCGCGCTCAGGAAGCGCTGGCCGAAGCCGATGGCGCCAAAGATTTTGTATAAGAAGGGTTAGATCCGATATGTACTCGCTTGGTATCGATATTGGCGGCACGTTCACCGACATTGTCCTCTATTGCACTGATGATGGTCGCGTTGTCGCACACAAGGAGCTGACGACGCCCCATGATCCAACAATTGGAGCCCTCGCCGGCGTAAAGCAGGTCGTTAACGCCAGCGGCACCGATCCCGATCAGATTGGTCGCGTGGTCCATGCGACAACGTTGTTCACTAACGCTCTCATCGAGCGTCGTGGCGCAAGGACCGGATTGATCACAACGAGCGGCTTTAGGGATACGCTCGACTTACAGCGGGAGTTTAAATACGATCTGTATGATCTATTTCTGAAATTGCCAAAACCATTGATTGAGCAGGATGATCGCGTTGAAGTTAATGAACGCACCTTGTTCAACGGGCACATCCAGCATCCACTCAACGAAGACGAACTTCTAATAAAAACACGCCGGCTGCTCGACAGGGGCGTCACTTCGCTGGCAGTTTCATTCTTGCATTCATATGCCAATGGGACAAATGAACTGCGAGCCAAGAGCCTAATCGAGCGGCATTTCCCACAAGTCCAACTGTCGATCTCGTCCGAGGTCTGCCCACAAATCCGGGAGTACGAACGAACGTCAACGACCGCCGCGAACGCGTATATCAAGCCCATTGCAGACAAATATTTGCGTGAACTCGAGGTGCAGCTAAAGGCCTTTGGAATACCAGGAGCACTTTTCATGATGCTCTCAAACGGCGGATTGACGCATATCGAGGAAGCGCGCCGTACGCCGATCGAACTGTTGGAGTCGGGGCCGGCTGCTGGCACATTGGTGGCCGCGTATTTCGGCAAACGCTCCGGATTTGACAATGTGCTTGCCTTCGACATGGGCGGGACAACTGCAAAGCTTGGCGTGATTGAGAACGGCGAGCCCCTGATCGCGTATCAGTTTGAAGCGGCTCGCCAGAAGCGGTTCGCCCCAGGAAGCGGATTGCCGGTGAACATCTCGACTGTTGAGCTTATCGAAATCGGTGCGGGCGGCGGGAGCATCGCACATGTTGATGAGCTAGGAATGCTCAAGGTGGGGCCGCAAAGTGCGGGATCGCGACCTGGCCCCGCCTGCTACCCGAACGGCGGAACTGCGCCAACGGTTACCGATGCAAACGTTGTTTCGGGGGCGATTGACGTTGATAACTTTGCCGGTGGCACTATGGTTTTGCGCCGCGGAGCTGCAGAGGCGGCGCTCACAGGCGTCGGGCACGCCATAGAGATGCCATTCATCAAAGTGGCGAATGGCATTCAGGCCATTGTTAACGAGACGATGGCAGCCGCCGCGCGTGTCCATGTTGCTGAGCGAGGCCACGATATAACTAAGTACAAGCTCATCGTGACGGGCGGTGGCGGCCCGATGCACGGTTGTGACGTCGCCAGACGTCTCGGCATCAAACAGGTTATCTGTCCGCCGAATGCTGGCGTCGCGTCGGCACTCGGCTTGTTGATTGCACCCGCGCGTGTTGATCGCTCGAGAACGCTTGGCGCCCTGCTGGGATCGATGGAAATCGAGAAACTCGAAGCAGCCTTCAGGCGCCTGGAAGACGACACAAGGCGCGTGATTGCGCAGGCCAGATCTCCGCACAGTACACTTCAGATGGAGCGCCGCGCCGACATTCGCTTTGTGGGCCAAGGGTCGGAGCTGGTAACAGGACTGCCCGTTGGACCCTACAGCGAGAGCGAACGTGAAACTATTCGCGCTGCGTTCATCCAGACCTATAAAGGTATCTTCGGCGATATCATACCCGATCTTGATCTTGAGATTATGAACATCCGTGTAACCCTGAAAGAAGTACGAGAACCCGCGAAACTTGGTCGGATGGAAGACCCTCCTCGCTCGGAGGGATCTCGCTATCGACCCGTGTATGATGATGCAACTCGCGCTTGGGTTAAAGTCCCAGTTCTTCGACGATCGGAACTCGGGATTGCAGGATCGATCGAAGGCCCGGCCCTTTTGGATGAGCAATCATCAACACTAGTTGTGCCGCGCGGGAGCCGCATGACGTTGGACGCCTCTGGCAATGTCATTGTTCAGCTCAGGGATGATGGTGACAGTGTTACCGTTCCAGTAGCAGAGCACGCCACCGAAATCGGGGCGTAGGGCTCTAATATGCAGGCCTGTCACGTCACGGCAGTCGCGTGGCGCCGCAGGATGTCATGCCGGGAGGCCTTCGGATCTCGAAGTCAACCAAGGCGCGAGGCAAGCTCTCGGATGGAAACGATCATACTCGCCCCCTCAGTCGCGTTCGTATGCATGCTCTAGCGACACCACCGGGCGGCAACGCGCGAGCCAGGAGGTGTCGAGCACGATCCGCCGATCGATCGGCGGTGTTGTGCGGTAGAACGGTTTTCTACCGTTGCCCTTCTGTAACCGGCATGAGCCCCCCACCTGGGCATCGCGCGAATGAGCTGCGATACAGCCTGGCATGAACTGTTTTTTGGAGGTGGGCTATGGCAGATGCCATGCATGAAGCCAGGCTTGATGCCAGGCAGGAAAGCGGCTCCTATCGTCGGATCGAGGTGATCACAGGGCAGCGTCGACGACGGCGCTGGACGGCTGAAGAGAAGGCTCGGATCGTGGCCGAGAGCTTCGAGGAAGGGGCCAATATTTCCGAGGTCGCTCGGCGCCATGGCGTTGTCCGTGGGTTGCTGACGGTGTGGCGGCGCAAGTTCGCGACGGCAGTGAGCTTTCAGGCGCCAGGCTTCGTGCCGGTCCGGATCGCTTCCGAGAGCGGTCCGGCGACGGCAGACGAGTCGGACCGGTTAGCGTGCGCGCATAAGGTGCCGCCGCAGATGGCATCGGCTCCAGGCAAGCTTGGCGGAATGATCGAGATCGAGCTGGGCGGGGCACGCATCCGGGTCGAGCCCGGAGTGGAGCTGGCGACGCTTTCGACAGTGCTATCGGCGCTTCGGGGCATCCGTTGATTGCATTACGGTCTGACCTCAAGGTGGTGCTGGCGGCACAGCCAGTCGACTTTCGCAAGTCGGTGCACACGCTGTCGGCGCTGGTGAGCGAAGCGTTGCACGCGAACCTCGTATTGCGGCGACATCTTCGTGTTCCGCAGCAAGCGCGCGGACAGAGTGAAGCTTCTGGCATGGGATGGTAGCGGCATGGTGCTGGTGACGAAGTGGCTGCACCAGGGACACTTCACCTGGCCGCCGGTCCGCGACGGCGTGGTGCATCTGAGTGCGACACAACTCGCGATGCTGCTCGACGGACTTGAGTGGACGCGTGTTTCACACAAGCCTGTGAAGCAGCCGGCCGTTGTCGGCTGAGAGGCGAAGATTTTGCTGGAGCCTGTGATGGGCGGATATATCGTTCGATCATGGCGATTCGTCCCGAAGCTCTTCCGACCGATGCAGCGGCTCTGGCCGAGATGGTGCTCGCGCTTGACGCCGAGAACGAGAAGCTACGTGTGGCGATGCAGACGCTGAAGGAGATGATCTTCGGCAAGCGCTCAGAGCGGCTGGCGGCGATCGTGGCCGAGCAGCTCGCGCTCGAACTGGACGATCTCGCGACTGGCGTCACATCACCTGCGCCAGCCAACGACGATTTGCCTGCGACGAAGCCGGCTGGGAAGCCGCGCAAGAAGGCGAGGCGCAACATCGGCGCGCTACCCAAGCATTTGCCTCGCTGCGAGCAGGTGCTCGAGCCAGACACGACAGCGTGCCCGTGCTGCCAGGGCCTTCTGCACCGGATCGGCGAGGATGTGAGCGAGGTACTGGACGTGATCCCGGCGATCCTGCGGGTACTGCGCACGATTCGTCCCAAATACGCCTGCCGCGGCTGCACCGACGGCGTGGTGCAGGCGAAGGTGCTGCCGCGTCTGATCGACAGCGGCATGGCATCGACGGCACTCGTGGCTCACGTGGTGATCTCGAAGTTCGCCTGGTATCTGCCGCTGTACCGCCAGGTGCAGATCCTGGCCGGTCAGGGCCTTCATCTCGACCGCGCGACGCTCGCCGGCTGGGTGAAGCGTGCGGCATGGTGGCTTAAGAGTCTTTATGAGCTTCAGCTGCGGACGATCCAGGCTTCGCCGCGGCTGTTCTGCGACGAGACGCCGATGCCGGTGCTCGATCCCGGACGACATCGCACTCGTATCTGCCAGTTCTGGGCGCATGCGATGGATGATCGCCCATGGGGTGGCCCATCGCCGCCGGCGGTCGCCTATGTGTTTGCGGATGGCCGCGGCACCGAGGAGATCGCCGGGCAATTGGCCGGCTTCTCCGGCATTCTGCAGGTGGATGGCTATGCCGCCTACAAAGCGCTTGCCCGCGGTCAAGGCGGGGCGATCCAGCTGGCTTTTTGTCTCGCGCATGCCCGACGCAAATTCGTCGAGGTGTACAAGACGATGCAGTCGCCGTTCGCTCACGAAGTGATCGAGCGCCTGCAAGCGGTCTACGCCATCGAGGCCGAGATCCGTGGCTTGAGCGCCGAACAGCGGCTTGCCGCCCGCCGCACCAGGTCCGCACCGCTGATGGAGGTGCTGAAGGCGCGACTGACCTCGATGCTCGACCACCTGTTCTCCCAATCGAAGCTAGTGGAGGCCATCAACTATACGCTCAATCACTGGGACGGACTGACGCTATTTCTCCGCGATGGCCGCGTCGAGGTCGACAGCAACACCGTCGAGCGTTCAATGCGCCCGATTGCGATGGGGCGCCGTAACTCATTGTTCAGCGGCAGCGAGGGCGGCGCCGAGAGCTGGGCAATCCTTGCGTCGCTGGTCAATACGGCAAAGCTCCACGAACTCGATCCGCAGGCCTATCTGGCCGATGTGCTGGAGCGCATCGTCTCCGGTCAGACCAAGAGCCACCAGCTGCACGAACTTCTCCCCTGGAACTGGAAGGCGACCCGCGAGCTCAGCGCACGGGTGGCCGCATGACCCGCCGCCGCCGTTCATCATCTTCATCATCGATGGCGGCAGCCGCGATGCCGCTCGACGAACTTGAGCCTTGGCTACAGGCTCGTGCCGAGCAGCATCCCGTCGCCACCAGTCTTCCCATGCTCGACGGCTATGTCGCCGCGATCGTGGCCGGGCCGGTGTCGATGAGTCCGCTCGACTGGATCTGTCCGCTGCTCGCCATCGACGCCGACGCATTCAACCATGGCGGCACGCCGGAGTTCGCCGCGATTTCGGCCGTCGCGCTGCGCCACAACGACATCAGTAATGTTCTTTCCACCGCACCACATCGGTTCGCACCGGTCCATGGCCGCAAGCCGAATGGCGACGTTGATGCGCGGCCGTGGTGTCAGGGATTCCATGCCGCCATGCGGTTGCGACTATCAGCCTGGGGCCCACTGCTCGACGTCAGCAACATACACCACGGCTTGCTCCTGCCCATCCTGCTGCATTGCGTCGACGATCAAGGGCGTCCACTGCTTGGACCACCAAGGAAAGGCCGCGAGACCGAGGAATTCCTGCGCAACGCCCATGCCGACATTCCGGACGTCGTCGAGGCCATGCGTCAGTACTGGATGCCGACCCGCTACGCTCGCACAGGCTGATCACTGCAGACGTGGGAGCTCATACCGGTTACGCCCTTCTGTGCGTCCCTCCCGAACTCGGCCGCCAGCCTCAGAGGTCGGCGCTCCTTTTTTCTGAGGAGTGAATGGCTACCGTCGCGGTTTGAGAGCGGCTTGGCTCGAGGATGAACGGATTCTGCGTAGGGGACTCCGAAGCATCGTCGCCTGGTCATCGTGACCGTTGGAGACCACCGGGCTGCCTAACACAGCTGGCATTTGAGGCGCCCGTGACCACGGATGAGTGGCGTTGGTAGGAGTATAATCAACGGTCAATGGCAATCAGCGCGCTGCGCGCCGCGCGCGGAACATGCGAGTTTGGTGCAACTATGCCTGATCCGAATACATGCCTTCAGTATCTCAATTGGATGAAGGCCAATGGCAATGATACGTCTTTGTTCGCTGTGGACGGGGCCGTCCTTCGCCACCGCTATCATGCTTTCGCTGGTACCTCAAAGGAGGGTCCATTAGATGATCGATGCAGGTCGCGCCATTGCCACAGCGACGCCCGAAACATTTCGAGAAGTGTCGCGGAAGTGGGCCTCTGGAATCGCCGTCGTAACTGCAGTCGATAGTCACGGAGCGCTTTTCGGCACCACGATGAGCGCCGTCGTCAGCCTATCGATCAGCCCCCTGCAATACCTGATATGCATCGACAGAAAGTCGAACTCGCTCCCCGCCATCACTTCGACAGGGTGGTTTTGCATCAACATGCTCTCCTCATCCCAAGAGCGCATTGCGATGACGTTTGCAAAGAAGGGGACAGATAAGTTTTCGGCGATTTCCTATCGAGAAGGTCTAAATCGATTACCAATTATCCAGGACGTCGCCTCATATATTATCTGTCACCTGAACAGCAGCTTTGATGGCGGCGATCACGTCATAATCGTTGGCGATGTCATCGAGATCGGTCTCCACGATGCGTCTCCGCTGGTCTATTTGAATGGACGCTTTAATAACGGATGACTTGCGGGGAACACATGAAATATGAGAATACGCTCCTCTTTATTGACGGAGAATGGTGCTCCGGCTCTGAGAAGCAAACGATCCCGATCTTTAATCCAGCAACTGACGAGGAGATCGGTCACGTCGCTAAGGCGACGGTGGCCGATCTCGACCGTGCAGCTGCGTCCGCCGAGAAGGCGTTCCATGTTTGGCGGAGAACGCCCGCGGTGGAACGCGGAGTTACGCTACGTAAGGCAGCTGGCCTGCTCCGCGATCGACTAGAGTCCATCGCCCATGTTCTCACCTTGGAGCAAGGTAAGCCTCTTTTGGAAGCGCGAGCGGAGATCGCGAGTTGCGCCGATGCCTTCGAATGGGCTGCTGAAGAGGGAAGGCGGCTCTATGGGCGCGTGATACCGTCGCGTGCAGCAGGCGTTGCGCAATATGTCGTACGTGCTCCAGTAGGCCCGGTTGCTGCGTTCACCCCGTGGAATTTCCCCGCGAGCCAAGTCGCGAAGAAGCTTGCTCCAGCGTTGGCTGCCGGATGCTCCGTGATCGTCAAGGCCTCGGAAGAGGTGCCACGATCTGCCGCGGCAATCATCACGTCACTTGTCGATGCTGGCATTCCAACAGGTGTTGTCCAGCTCGCATACGGCACTCCCGATGAAATATCGCGGCACCTGATTGCCCACCCGGCGATTCGGAAGATCTCCTTCACCGGCTCTGTTCCGGTTGGAAAACATCTAGCTGCGCTCTCGGGCGAGCAGATGAAGAGGACGACGATGGAACTCGGCGGGCATGGGCCGGCGATTGTCTTCAAAGACGCCGACATATCCTCAGCCGCGGCGCTGCTCGTTTCAGGCAAGTATCGCAACGCCGGTCAAACCTGCGCCGCGCCGACGCGGTTTATGGTACACAACGATGTTTATCATGAGTTCGTCGCAGCTTTTGTTGAAAAGACACAATCGCTTGTCGTTGGCAACGGTCTGGATGCGACAACGCAGATGGGCCCCCTCGCGAACGAACGCAGAGGGAAACTCTTCGATCAATTTGTGGACGACGCGAGGCAGCGAGGCGCAAAGCTCATGTGCGGCGGCGAGAGCTTATTTACTCGCGGAACATTCAGGCAGCCAACAGTACTTGCGAATGTCGATCCATCGATGCGAGTCATGAACGATGAGCCATTCTGCCCAATCGCGCTCATTAGCGGCTTTGACAATCCAAATGAAGCTGTTGCAGAGGCTAACCGATTGCCCTTCGGGCTCGCCGGATATGCCTTCACGGAATCATCGGCGAACGCTCAGTTCCTGGCGGAGAATCTTGAGGTCGGTATGCTCAGCATCAACCACCTGGGCCTTGCCTTGCCGGAAACGCCCTTTGGCGGCGTCAAAGAGTCTGGGTACGGTTCCGAGGGTGGCCTAGAATCAACTGAAGGCTATCTCAATACCAGATTCATCACCAATAAGGCCTACTAGGCGTCATGCCATTTGGGCAATCGACCACGACGACTCTGTGAGGAGCAATGTCCCCTTCAACTATCAACGAAAGAGTCAGCATCACACGACTTGGTGGTCAGGATTACAACTTCTTTTTTGGTTACTATAATAAGACGCCGTGGGACGGGCAGGGTCGCCTTATCCTAGGCCACCAAGTCGATGAACCTAACTTCCGCATTGGCAGAAATAGCGGCTGCAATGTCGGTTATTTTGATGAAGCGCGTGAGTTTCGGCTGGTTGATCGAACCCAAGCCTGGAACTGGCAAATGGGGAGCCAACTACAATGGCTCACCGGCATGCCTGGCCGTAACATAATCTACAATATTCGTACGTCGCACGACGCGGGTGGCCCGTATCCCAACATCGGTGCGCGGATTACCGACGTGGATACGGGGCGCACTCGCGATCTCAATATCCCGATTTACGTCGTAGCCGCGAACAGCAAATTCGCGATGTGCATTGACTATCGACGTCTCTACAAAACGCATGAGACGATCGGCTACTGCGCACTCGCGGGACGGCTTCCACTGGATAATGCACCGGACGATGATGGCATTTGGCGCCTCGACATTGCAAGCGGCGACTCGACACTCGTTGTCAGTTACCGCCAACTTTACGAGCTTGCTCATAAGCCATCCATGGATAAGGCAATTCATTGGGTGAGCCATATTGAGATAAATCCGTCATCAACACGTGTGCTCTTCCTTCACCGATGGACAGAGCGTGTTGAAGACGAGACCTGCTTCTTGCATCGCTTGATCACAATGGATCCGGATGGAAGCAACTTACGTCTCCTTGAATGCTCTGATCATCCATTGCCGCAGCTGGCTCGGCGGTTCGATTCAAAGGCCGTAGGTACCTACGACTACGAAAAGTCCGAATACCAGATCTCTCACCCGTTATGGCGGGATGATAGCAGCATCGTCGTCTGGGGACCTCACGCCGGACGTATAAACTATCAGGTTTACCAAGACGCGCACAATGGCTTAGTCCAGACTATTGGCGACGGCCTCCTAAGAGAGAACGGACACATGTCCTATTCACCTGTGAATATGCGCTGGCTTTTGAGCGATACGTATCCGCATTCCGAGACCAACCTGCGTGATCTCTTCCTTTTCGATGCCAACAATGAAGTCCGGCTCGACCTCGGAAGCTTTTATACTGATCCAACTCTGGCTAAAGAGAACCGGTGTGATCTTCACCCAAGGTGGAGCCGCGATGGGAAGTGCGTTTGCATCGACTCCTATCACGAGAGACGGAGGCGAATGTACACAATTGATGTCTCCGCTCTCGTGTAGTGCTTGTTGTTTTCCCTATCCAGCGACAGCAGGTGTCTAAAAGCAAGGGAACGTTGTTTTCCGCAAGGCATCCGTCCAAGGGCATTTCGACCTACCTTGAGCGCTCAGCTCATCGAATCTCGTTGAAATTCAGCATAACGACCTCGCTGAAGGGGCTTGCTTGCCTCTTACAGCGGCGGGAATACTTCGAATGGTAGCTATCCGCCGTCCGATCCGGTTTCGATCGAGTACAATGGAGCAAACGTGACCACATACAGTGGACCTGTCTTTGACATGGCCGTACAACAGTTCGAAGTGATCGCTGATCACCTGTCTGTGCCGCAGGACGCGAGGGCGCGCTTGTTAATACCAAAGCGCGCGATCACTGTATCTTGTCCTATTCATCGAGACGACGGCACGACGGCGGTTTTTGAAGGGTATCGAGTTCAGCATCACCTCACGCTAGGACCTACGAAAGGCGGCACGCGCTTCGCGGCTAGTGTGGACCTCGGCGAGGTTGCTGCGCTTGCGATCTGGATGAGTTGGAAGTGCGCCCTAACCGGCTTGCCCTATGGTGGCGCCAAGGGCGGCATCAGCGTCGATCCATCGAATCTATCAAGGCGCGAACTAGAGGCATTATCACGCCGCTACATGCAGGAGATGATCCCCTTCGTTGGCCCTCACACTGATGTCATGGCCCCCGATATGGGGACCAACGAGCAGGTGATGGCGTGGTTTATGGACACCTATTCGATGTATCAGGGCCGGACCGTGACGGAGATCGTTACCGGTAAACCGGTCAGCGCCGGAGGGACATTGGGACGCCGCGAGGCGACAGGGCGGGGCGTCGCGCATCTGACGCGCCGCGTGATGAACGAACAGGGCATCAATCTGAACCATGCAACGGCTGCTGTGCAGGGCTTCGGAAATGTCGGCTCGATCGCCGCACTTGAGCTTCACCATATGGGCGTTAAAGTGATCGCCGTCAGCGACCACACCGGCGCGCTCTACTGCGCTTCCGGCCTCAACATTCCAGAACTCGTGGTACATGCGGCAACACATGGCAGTCTCTCGGGGTATTCGAGTGAACTAGCCTTCGATCCGCAGGAAGTCCTCACGCTGTCTTGTGATGTTCTTGTGCCAGCCGCGATGGAGCGGGTCATCGACGCTGCTGTCGCCACGAAGCTGCGTTGCCGTATTGTCGCTGAAGGGGCCAATGGGCCGACGACACCGGAAGCCGATCTGGTTCTTACGCAGCGACAGAATGAGATCTTCCTGATCCCGGATATTCTGTGCAATTCCGGCGGGGTAGTGGTGAGCTATTTCGAATGGGTGCAGGATCTGCAACAACTCTTCTGGGAAGAGGAGGAAGTAGTACGACGCGAATACCAGATTCTCGATCGAGCGTTCGATCGGATGGTGGCGAGGGCGAGCCGCGACAAGGTGTTCAATCGCACGGCGGCCATGGCCATAGGCGTCGAGCGGGTGCGGGGCGCCAAGAATACGCGAGGTCTATTTCCATGAGGGACGGCCTGGTCGGATTCCGTGATGTATTTGCCCGAACCCGCAATGGTTCACATCGAGCCTTATTAGCGCCGGCGAGCCGCAATGGCCACAACCTGAATGGGATGGCGGTTGTATCAAGCGCACGGATAGTCGCTAATTCCATAGCGGTATGATGCCATCATGTTGCAACTCCGCGCTCAGTTTCAGAACAGCTTCTGCGGCGCATAGATGCAGGCCTAAGCGCTCCGACATAATCCCACATGATCATGCTCGCCTCCAAACTCTCGAACCGGATTTCCTCCATGTTCGACGCGATCACTCAATCGAATTAGAAATGGATACAGAGATGTCATTAGAAGTAGTAGATACGATCGTGATCGGAGCCGGTCAGGCAGGGCTGGCTATGAGTGAACATCTGACTTCGGCTGGTATTCCTCACGTCGTCTTGGAAAGGCACCGGATCGCGGAGAGATGGCGAACAGCCCGGTGGGACTCGCTGGTGGCTAATGGTCCCGCGTGGCATGACCGTTTCCCCGGCCTAACATTTCAGACGCACCCTGATGCGTTCCCGGGTAAGGAGGAGATCGCGGACTATTTCGTTGCCTACGCAAAGAAGATTGCCGCGCCGGTGCGCTGTGGGGTGGAGGTTACGGCCGTACAACGGAACGAGGGACGATTGGGCTTTCGAGTGGAAACCTCGCAAGGGACGTTGGAGGCAAATAACGTAGTTGCAGCGATCGGTCCATTCCAGATTCCGACAATACCTCAAGTAGTACCGCAGGACATTGGAGTCGTCCAAATTCACTCGAGCGACTACCGAAACCCGGAGCAGTTGCCTAGAGGGGCCGTGTTGGTTGTTGGCGCAGGATCTTCCGGAAGCCAGATCGCAGACGAACTTCTGCGCTCTGATCGGAAGGTCTATCTCTCCGTGGGCCCCCACGAACGCCCCCCGCGCTCCTACCGCGGCTACGACTTCTGCTGGTGGCTCGGCGTCTTGGGAAAGTGGGATAATGAAGCAAGAGTTCGCGGTACCGAGCACGTAACGATCTCCGTCAGTGGGGCCCGTGGGGGATACACGGTCGACTTCAGGAAGCTCGCCGCAGACGGAATGATGCTTGTTGGCTCAACTGAAGCGTTCGAGGCAGGCAACGTAACGTTTGCCAGTGATCTCGCGAAGAATGTCGCGATGGGTGACGCCTCGCTCTTCACTCTGTTGGATGAGGCCGATGAATACGTTAGGCGGAATGGACTTGCACTTCCGGAGGAGCCTGAAGCGCGCAGGTTACTCCCGGACCCGGACTGCCTAATGAATCCGCAGCGTGAGCTCAATCTAAAGACTGCCGGCGTGAATACGATCATCTGGGCGACGGGCTTTTCGTCGGACTACAGCTGGCTTAAGGTCAAGGCCTTCGACGAGGCCGGAAAACCCGAACACCAACGTGGGGTATCCTCGGAGCCGGGCGTCTACTTTGTGGGCTTGCCTTGGCAATCTAGGCGAGGGTCCGCTTTTATCTGGGGTGTCTGGCATGACGCTAAATATATTGCTGATCGTATCTCTACTCGGCGGCGTTACCTGGAACATCACGTCGTAAAATCGGAGAAAGTTGATCCACGAAAAGCGACGGGAGGCCCCTAAGTTTTTTGGCGAAACAGTTCACCAGTTGGGGTTGCGGGTGCTGACACGTAAGAAGGAGCAAGAAGTGGCTCATAGGCGGATTCGGAAATTCAATACGAAACACACTTATCCGGAGCAGAAGCTCGACAATGATCTATGTCAGGCAGTGGTGACTAGCGGCGGAAAAATTATTTGGCTACGGGGCCAGTGCCCCCAGAGCTTGAATGACGCCGTCAACATCGACAGCCATGATCCTGTCGAGCAGACGCATAAGGTGATGCAGAATATTAAGCAACTCATCGAAGAAAGTGGCGGTAAGATTGAACATTTGGTCAAGGTTGTCGTTTACCTTACCGACGTGCGGCATCGGGAGGCCGTTTATCGAACGATGGGTCAGTACATAAAGGGCGTGCATCCCGTGTCCACAGGACTTGTTGTCCAAGCGTTGGCGCGACCTGAGTGGCTTGTTGAAATCGACGCCACAGCGGTGATACCCGAGTGAGCGTATGACGTTTTCCCTAGTTGCTCGGTGCGACCAGACTGGAATGTTCGGCGTAGCGATTTCGTCTTCATCTCCGGCTGTCGCTTCAAGGTGTTCATTCGCGCGAGCTGGTGTCGGCGCGGTCGCTTCGCAGAACGTAACTGATCCCTCGCTAGGACCATTGGCCTTGGATGCGATGGAGAGCGGCATGTCCGCGTGGGAAGCCGTCGAAGAAGTGAAACAACGTAGTCGATTTATCGAGTATCGCCAGCTACTGGCAGTTGACCGCGACGGAAATGCCGCTGTTTATTCAGGGCCCAATTCACTAGGCATATGGGCTCAGACGAGCGGAGAAAATGTCGCGGCCGGCGGCAATCTCCTAGCAAATGACGGAGTACCGCACGCAATTGTCGATGCATTCATTGGTTCGTCAGGGCATCTTGGTGACCGCCTGATTGCGTCACTAAGAGCCGGGTTGGCCGCCGGCGGGGAGGCCGGTCCGTTACACTCAGCCGGCATGAAGCTTGTTGACCAAGTCAGTTGGCCAGTCGTGGACCTGCGCTGCGACTGGACACAAGAGTGTCCGATCGAACTGCTCGTTTCTGCCTGGAAGGTCTACAAACCCCAACTTAACGCCTACGTGAAGCGCGCGCTTGATCCACGAGCGGCTCCTTCGTTCGGCGTCCCGGGTGACGAATAGCGCTCCGACGAGCGCTCGCCATTGGCCGCACCGCTCCCTTGATCGTCTTCATGACGCGGTGCCAGAGCACAGAGTAGATTGAGCTATACGCTTCAAGTCAGCAGTCTACGCAAACCCGCGGATGTTGACAGAAGACCCCTGAATTGTGGGCATTGGCAAATGTCGGGCAGATTGGGGTTAATTTTGTATCGACCTTTCATAGCGGAGATCTGATGCTGTCTCGGACAACCATGATGACGCTGTAGTCTGGCGACGAGCGAACGCTACGAACCTCAGAAGAACTGGAAAACTGAGCAAAATACAGATGGACAGCATCGCCATTATTCAGAGGTTGGTTGCGTTTCCGACCGTCAGCCAGGAATCAAACCTCAATTTGATTGACTTTGTCGTTCAGCTGCTTCGCGAAAACGGCGTGACCTGCCGTCTTGTCTATTCGCAGGACGGGCGAAAAGCGAGTTTGCTGGCTACGATCGGACCCGATGATCGGCCAGGCGCAATTCTCTCAGGTCATACGGACGTCGTTACGGCCGATGATCAGAGCTGGACCAAACCGCCATTTAGCGCCACACGACAAGACGGTAAGCTGTATGGTCGTGGAACTGCAGACATGAAAGGCTTTGTGGGCTGTGCCATTTCCGCCGCGCTTAAGGCGTCGAAGACACGCTTAAATGCGCCTCTCTACCTGGCACTATCATATGATGAAGAGATTGGCTGTGTAGGAGTGCGAGGTCTGCTTGACTCGATGGTGAATGAGCTGCAACGGCAATCTTTCTGTATCGTTGGTGAGCCAACAAATATGAACGTTGCAATCGGACACAAAGGCAAGGTTGCGGCTCGCGTTACTTGCGTTGGCCGGGAATGCCATTCCGCATTGGCGCCTACCGGGATAAACGCGATCCATTTGGGTTGCGAATTTGTCGAAGCCATCCGCAGAGAGCAAGCTAAGTTGTGCGACGAGGGCGCGCGGGATGCGAGCTACGAAATTCCGTATACAACGCTTCACGTCGGCACGATTAAATCGGGGGGAATGCTCAATATTGTGCCGAGCCGATGCGAGTTAGAGTTCGAGATCAGGAATGTCGCAGCGGAGATACCTGAGGAGATATTGAGTAGGCTGCGAACTAGAGCGAGTGAAATCGCCAATGGCGCAAGGACCATCGCGTCCGAAGCCGCTATAAATATTGATGTAGTCAACAGTTATCCCGGGCTCAATATCGCCTGCGACGCCCCGGTCGTCCATCTTGTCAAGTCTCTCACCGGTGACGCCAACGTGGTGAAGGTGCCATTCGGAACGGAAGCCGGCCTGTTTTTGCAGAGACTGGGGGTTCCAACGATCGTTTGCGGACCGGGGTCGATGCAGCAGGGTCACAAGCCGGATGAGTTTATCGAAATTGACCAGATTGACCGCTGCGACAAGATGTTAGATAGATTGATTGACCGACTAGCAAGCGGCCATGGCTTCCCCTGAGCGAGGCGTTGCGGCCCGATGCGGCAGGAACTCGCGCAACGATGTGACTTGCGCCCAGACATAGAGTGAGCCCGGGAGACCGCGGCGGTGAGATCGCCGAACTACCCCGCTAGACCATCACCCACTTGGGTGGCGCGGGAACCGAGCTGCCTGCGGGGTTGGACCAGCCGCTCCCGCCCGGCTGGGGCGAGACATAGGCTTCTTGGCACCACCGACCATCAAATCAGCACTCGAAGACTGCGAAGCTCGGACTGCTCAAAATCCAGCTCGCGAAGGATTTCAGCCGGCGTCCGCTCGAGGATATCGCCTCGCGAATCGCTGACGCCTGACGCGCTCTGCTCTGAACTCGACCGGACGCAAGACTGCAAGCTCAAGTTCAAAGGCGGGAGAGCTGTTGGCCACCGCCAACGTCGATATGAATGCCGATCGCATAAGGGATCTCTCCGCGAACAGGGAGGGTCACGGCCCGGCCGATCTCTTCAGGCCCCAGCGCGCCATTGGAATGCCGCCGGTGGCGATCAAATCGTCATAACGATCCTTCGCCGCGGCTGTCATCTCGGTGCGAATGATGACGAAGCTGTTCGCCTCACGACTGGCTTCCGAGCCTATCACCATCTACGACGTCAGGCCGGGTGTCATTCCAACGCCCGCCTTGCTGATACAACAGTCGGCCCTGTTTTCGCCGATGATCTCTGCATTCGCCGAGCCGATGAAGATCACCGATCCCGGGCGCCTTTCGACGAGGCCCAGGCACCTCCTCGCAAAACACTGTGTGAGGAAAAAGCCGGCACGAAGGTTGATGTCCAGCGTCCGATCGTAGCTTTCCGGCTCAAGGTCGAGGATATCCCCGCGCTGCAGTGCTGCAGTGAGCTTACGCTAGCATTGTTGACCAGGCAGGTGGCTCGCCGAGCTCTCCCGCAATCCGGGCCAGCAACGCATCGTTTCCCGATCTCGGAAAACATCGTATCTATAATACCGGTCGGGAGCCGGAATTGGCTCCTGCTCCAGATCCTCGGGACTCACGTGGGCGACGGTGAAATTGGCCTTACCGAGCGCGTCGGCGATTGCACGACCGATTCCACGCCCTGCGCCCGTAACGACCGCCACGTCCCTCATCGGTCGCGTCCTCCCACCGGCGCCGCCAGCGCACGAGACGGCCACCACAAACCGCACCTCGGAGCTCACCTGCGAACGATTGAACTAAGCTGGAAGTACCGCTCCGCCTTCTCGACCGAGTTCGGCAAGTTGTTCGAAGAGATTGCGCTCGATCGCGATCCCGACCTGGTCCGCTTGCGCGCGCAGTTCTGCCGCGCGCTCGCCGGGAATGCGGCCATTTCCTCCGACCGCTGCGAGATAGCGCTGCGTCCAAGCCTGCATGTTCTGATCGAAAGCATCTTTGCCGATGAGCGCCGCCGGATCGAACACGAAGCCGAAGGCGCCGACGCCGCCCGGGGCGCCGCCTTCCGACAACAGGGGCCTTGCCCCGGTCAGCACTCCCGCAAGCACTTCCACGATCATCGCCAGCGCGAGTCCCTTGTGACCGGCGGCCGGTAGGATCGAGCCGGCGAGCGCCGCGGTCGGGTCGGTCGTCGGCCGGCCCTCCGCGTCGATCGCCCAGCCTTCCGGGATCGGCAGGCCATCGCGTAGGGCGACGTGGATCTTGCCGCGCGCGACATTGCTCATCGCGAAGTCGATCAGCAGCGGTGGTCCGTCCGGCCTCGGCGCTGCAAATGCAATGGGATTGTTACCGATTGCCGGCCGCGTTGCGCCCCCGGGAGCCATCACCGGCTGGGTCACCTGCGACAGGAAGCCGACCCTGCCGCTTTCGGCGACGTCGAGCAGATGCGAGCCGACTGCGCCAAGATGTCCGGCGTTGCGGATCAAAAAGGGGACGAACGGTCGGGTCGGGCCAAGCGCATCCAT
Source organism: Bradyrhizobium sp. CCBAU 53338 (assembly GCF_015291665.1). Classification (NCBI taxonomy): domain Bacteria; kingdom Pseudomonadati; phylum Pseudomonadota; class Alphaproteobacteria; order Hyphomicrobiales; family Nitrobacteraceae; genus Bradyrhizobium; species Bradyrhizobium sp. CCBAU 53338. The sequence continues at coordinate 866,819 of NZ_CP030049.1, read as the reverse complement.
CGCCAGTGCCAACGCCTTGGGGCCAACGATTTGTCCAAGCCCAAGATCGGCGTCGATTACCAACACCGTGCCATGCCAGCCGCATTTGATATCCGGCCTCGGGTTCAAGCCGCGGCGCGCGAGCTGGCGCCAATACGAGGGCAGACGCGCGATGCCATGGGTCCGTACGCCCGTGATGTCGGCGAGCAGCAGACGACGGGCTGCCAGCCTCGCGTCATCTTCGCCGAGTCCGGCCCGCGCGAAGATGGTTGCGACCCACGCTTCGAGCGGCGGCAGCAGCATGTTGATCGTCTCCATCGCCCGGCTTTCTATCTCAAATCTCGAACAGCAGCTCCGGGCGCGGGGTAACCTCGCCGCGTTCGACCTTGCGGACGATATCGACGATCCGCTCATGCGCCGGCGCTGCGCAGCCGGCCTCCTTCGCCTTGCGGACGATGAAGCCGTTGATCTCACCGATCTCGGTGCGCCGCCCCTTCTGGATATCCTGTGCCATCGAGGGACGCTGCAAATTGCTGCGCGCCTGCGAACCGGTTCCCTTCTGCATGTGCCGCTCGACCTCGGCCAGCGCCGTGGCGTCGCCTTCGGATGCCGAGCGTAGCAGGTTCGGCTCGATGCCCGTGATGTGCTCGAGGTCGAGGCCGAGCGACTGGCCGGTCCGGATCGCTTCGCCGCCGAGGCGGATGACGAGGCGGCGGATCACGGGATGGGCGTCGCGTTCGTTTCCGCTCATGCCGGTCGCGGCGCTGACGCCGTTGCGCATGCCGTTGACGCAGAGCTTCGACCAGCGCACGCCCCACAGATTGGTAGTGACGCCAGAGCCGTCGATCGGGGTAAACAGGGCGTGCAGCTCCTTCACGCGCGGCGTCACGCGCCCATGGACCTCACCGACGAGAATCGATTTGGTCTCGAAGTCGCGCGGCATGGTGCGACGGACGCAGCCCGGTTCATAGAGATCGACGGCGAAATTATTGCCGACGATGCAGCCGACCGTGCGTCCCCATCCGACGACGCCGGCGATGATCTCCTCGTTGATCGAATTCTGCGCCGAGACGACGTAGCCCTGCGGCGAGAGATACGGCCTGATGAGGGTCGTGCACCATTCGGTATCGTAGGATTTGCTGGAGATGATCGCGATATCGATCGGCCGCTGCCTCGAAAGGCTCTGCACCTCGGTGAGGTGCATCGTCGGGACCGAAACGATGCAGGTTTCCTCATCCCTCATGCCGGACAGATGCAGCCCGCGTTGGCGGATCGTCTCGATGTGCTCGGGCCAGGGATCGATCAGCGTGACGTCGTTGCCGGTGCGCGCCAAATGGCCGCCGAGATAGCTGCCGACAGCGCCGGCGCCGACGATTGCGATACGTTTCTTCATTACCATTGTTCCTTCGTCGTCGGCCTTGGTTCTTACTATGCCGTCGGTGCGCGGCGAACGAGCTTGTCGAGAACGTGCCGGCAACTCGCGATCTCGCCGGGCGAAATGCCGGACAGTTCCTTTGCCTCGATTGCGCGGGCGCGCGCGTGTAGTGCGTGGTTGCGGTCGCGTCCCATGGCCGTGAGTGTCAAGCCGCCGCTAGCGTCGGCCTCGACGAGGCCCATGCGCACTAGCTCGTTCACGGTGCTCTCCGCGGCGTTGAGCCCGAGAAACAATTCAGGCAGCAAGCTCGCGAGCGTGCGTCCCGGCAACGTTTCGATCGCGGCCATCAACCGGCTCTGCAGGACGCTGAGACCTTCGGCATGGCGACCCTCGTCGAGCGCTGCCGAGAGCACGCCATGGGCACGATACATCAGCGCCGTCATGAACTCATTCATCGGGCCGCCGGCGTGCGCCTGTCCGGTCGCCTTCGACAGGTCGGTGGGATCGGCGAAGTCGGCGGCCATGCAATAGCGTCCTTGCGCAAACAGTAGCGGGCCGCGGTCGTGGCGCACGAAGCGTTCGACTTCACCCAGCATGATCAGATGATCGCCGCCGGGATATTCGGCCGCCTTGCGGCATTCGAAGCTGCACAGCGTTCCCTCGAGCAGCGGTGCGCCGCCGATGCCGCGCTTCCAGGAGACGCCCCCGAACTTGTCGCCGCCCGAGCGGCCAAAATGATTTGAGAGAGCGATCTGGTCGCTGGATAGAATGTTTACGGCGAAATGCGTGGCGACCTTGAAGGTCGGGAAGCTCTGGCTCGTTCGCTTGGCCGACCACAGCACGAGCGGTGGATCGAGCGAGACCGAGGAGAACGAGTTCGCCGTCATTCCGACGAGCTCGTCACCGTGAGCGGCGGTGACGACGGTCACGCCGGTCCCGAATTGGCCGAGGCAGCGCCGAAACGCGGCCGGATCTGCCTTGGGATCGCCGCTGTCGACGGCCGCGATGGTCGGGGAGAACTGCTGCATGGCGTGCACTCGGCCTTCTGGTCAGTCGCTCGGAGGTTGCTGCGAATATCCTGATCACGCAGCGTGGGAGTACATCGGCCGTCCCGCCACCGGCATTTCCGCTGCGAGGATCGTACCGCTCTTCGATTCCGTGATGAAGAGTGTCCGCCGATCCGGACCGCCATAGGCGCAATTGGTGGTGAGAAGTCCCTTCGGAGACTTGATGCGCAGCATCGGTTCTCCGAGCGCGCTGAACAGCCAGGTGGCGCCGAGGCCGACGTGACAGATCGCGATATTGTCGTCCTCGTCGATCGCAAGGCCATCGGGGCCGCCACCTCCGGAAAGCTGGATGAAGGTGCCAACCTTGCTTGCGGTGCCGTCGCGCATCAGCGGCACCCGCCAGATCGCATTGGCGCGCGTCACCGCCAGAAACAGCATCGTCTCGGCCTTGTTGAGCACGAGGCCATTCGGGCTCGGAATCCGGTCGAGCACGCAATCGAGCTGGCCACTGGGTCGCAATCGATAGAGGCGGCCGCTCGGATCATGCAATCCGGTCTGCCCCTGATCGGTGAAGTACATGTCGCCGTTCGAGGCGAACACGAGATCATTGACGCCCTTGAATCGCTGCAACAGCGAGCGCTCCAGGAAGGGCTCGACGCGACCCGTGGCCGGGTCGAACACCATGATGCCCTGCTTGTGGTCGGTGATGAAGCCGCGCCCGTCCCTGTGAAACTTCAGGCCGTTCGGCTCACCGTCGTACTCCGCGCCAACACTGACCTCACCGTTCGGCGTGATGCGCAACAGGCGGCCCCAAGGAATGTCGACGACCCAGAGATCGTCATTGCGGTCAAAGGATGGGCCTTCGAGAAAGGTCGGCGTCGGTGCGCCGTGAAACTGCACCTCAGCCCATTCCGAGCGCTGGCCGCTCTTGAACAGATGCTCGGGGATTGCAGTGAAGACGCGCGCCTCCACGCTTGGCGGTGCTGCATACATCGTCGAGTTCTCCCGTGCGCGGAGTTAATCCGCGTCTCGTTAAGCCGCGCATTCCGTGACGACACGTGAGCGCAACCGGCTTGACAGCCGTGGTGATTGGCTATCTATTCTTATATAAGGATAACGTTCCGAAATGAGAACGCAAGGAAAAACCGGGGCGTCGCGCCAGCGCGATGCGGCTCGGCTTTTCGGAGGGAGCGACTTCATGCGTGGCGGCATGCACTTGATCGGGTTTCTGATCAACTCGCCTATCAATCACACGATCCTGAGCTGGTCGGATCCCGCCGATCAGCGTCTCGAGGCGATGGGAAGCCTGAAGCGCTGGCAGAGGCTTGCGCAGACCTATGAGCGCGGCCTGTTCGATGGGCTGTTCTTCGCGGATACGCCGGGTGTGTTCGACCGCTACAAGGAGCGTTCCGACGAGGCGGTGCGCTACGGCGTGTGCTGGCCGCCGCACGATCCGGTCGTTCTGCTGAGTGCACTCGCCGCCGCCACCGATCGGCTCGGCCTTGCGGTGACGCTCTCCATTTCGGCCAATCATCCCTATCAGGCGGTCCGCTCGCTCTCGACGCTCGACTATATGAGCGGCGGTCGGGTCGGCTGGAACATCGTCACTGGCCATCTGCGCGGCGAGTACCGTGCACTCGGTCTCAATCAACTCGATCACGACCAGCGCTACGATCGCGCCGATGAATATATGGAAGTCTGTCGTGCGCTCTGGAGCGGGGTGCGCGAGGGCGCGGTCCAGGCCGACAGGACGACAGGCGTCTATGCTGATCCGGCCAAGGTGGACATCATCAATCACGAGGGCGAGTATTTCCGCTGCCATACGGTGCCGCCGGCTTTGCCGTCGCGGCAGGGCCATCCGGTGCTGTTCCAGGCCGGATCCTCCGGCCGCGGCCAGCGCTTCGCGCAGAAGCACGCCGACGTGGTGTTCTCCATTCAACCGCATCTGGGCGGCATGAAAACCTTCATGCAGGAGCTCGGCGCAGCATCGGGGAGCGCGGCCGCGCCCAAGGTGACGTTCGGCGTGCAGCCGATTCTCGGAAGCTCCGAGGCGGAGGCGAGGCGCCGGCTCGACGAATTCGCCGCGCGCATTCCGCTTGAGGCCGCGCTGAGCCGCTTGTCCGGTTCGCTCGGGGTGGATTTCAGCCAAGTCGAGCTCGATCTGCCGCTCGAGGAGCAGAAGACGCAGGCATCGCAGGGTCTGATGAAGGCCATGTCGGCCTCGTTCGAGAATCGCCGCTTCACGCTGCGCGAGGCGGCGGTACGCTGGGGCCTTGCGGTCGGCATGCCGCAACTGATCGGAACACCGGAGCAGGTTGCCGATCAGCTCGAGACGATCTGGCGGGAGACCGGGTGCCACGGTTTCAATATCACGCCGACGACCACGCCCTCCAGCGTCGAGGAATTCGTTGACCAGGTGATCCCAATTCTGCAGAAACGAGGTGTGTTCCGCACCGCATATGAGGGCGAGACGTTCCGCGAAAATTTGCTGAACTGAACGGCAACGGCCACGCGAGTTGGCCGCGTTCCAACGAGTATCGTTACGAGCAGGGAGGAGATCGTGACAATGAATCACACTCGGAGAGCGTTCGTGAAGACGACGCTGCTCGCGGGCATCGGCGCGCCGGCCCTTGGTCTTTTCGCGCCGAACATCGCGCGGGGGCAGGGGGCGGTCACCCTGAAATTCGCTCATCCCGACAGCAACCTCCATCCCAACCACAAGATGGCGGAAGCCTTTGCGGGCCGGGTAGGCGAACGCACCAATGGCGCTGTCAAGATCGATATCTTCGCCGGCGGACAGCTTGGCTCCAGTGTCAGCATCGCGACCGGCGTTGCGACCGGGACGGTCGATCTCGTGTACCACACCGCGGGATTCCTCTCCTCCATCTTCCCAATGATGCAGGTGCTCGATCTGCCGTTCCTGTTCCGCGACGCGCGCAGCGGCGAAAGGGTGACCGATGGCGAGATCGGCCAGATGATCTTCGCCAGCCTCGCGCCGAAGAATGTCTATGGCCTGGCCTGGAGCACCAATGGCTGGCGGGTGGTGGAGACCACCAGAAAGGTCGTGCGAGCTCCCGACGACCTTTCCGGGATGAAGTTCAGGATCCAGCAAAGCCCGGTCTTCGTCGCGATGGCCAAGGCATTCAACGCCCAGCCCGTGTCGCTCGACGTTTCCGAGATGTATCTGGCGCTGACGCAGAACACGATCGACGGCTACGAATTCCCGCTGCTCTCCGTCGTCGCGACCAAGCTGCACGAGGTGACGAAATTCGTTTCCGAAACCAATCACACCTACAACGCGATGGCGCTGCTCGGCTCGAAGTTCAAGCTCGACAAGCTCGATCCGACGCACCTGAAGGTCCTGCGTGAGGAAGCGCTGCGGTTCGGCAACGACACCCGCAAGTCGATCGTCGAGGCCTCCGCCGCGGCCAAGAAAACCTGCCAAGATGCCGGCATCCAGTTCAACCCCGTCGACTACGCGCCGTTCAGGCAAAAGGTCGAGCCCGTGTTCGCTCAGTTCCGCACGTCGATGGGCGAGCAGCTCATCGACAAACTGCTGAAAGCCGCCGAGGGATGACCGAGCAGGTCTGTGATGTTCCGGCTTCAGGGCACAGCCACGCTCTGTCGCGCTTTGGTCTCGGTGCCATCGCCGAGATCATGGTGGCGATCGCGCTGGCGTTGCAGCTGGCCATCACGCTGCTCTCCGTGCTGATTCGCGAGGTGACGCCGTTCTCCATCCTGTCGGTGGACGAAACCGCAAAATTGTCGCTGAGCGTGATTGCCTTCATGGGCGGCGCCATCGCCTATCGGCGCGCCGAACATGCCTCGATCGAGGTCATCACAAAGCGTTTGACCCCGCACTGGCGACAGGTCCTGGGCTGCGTGGTCGACCTTGGGGTGCTGGTGACGGCGATATCCATCCTCCGGGGCAGCGCCTCGCTGTTCATGGTCCGTCTCGACGAGCATCTGCCGATCACGGGTTGGCCGACCGCCACCCTGGTCGTGCCGCTCGGGCTCGGGCTGCTGCTGATCGCCCTGACCGCCGCCGAGCGGCTCTTGGCAAAGCGCGGGCGACCGCTCCTGGTCGCGCTTGCCGCCGCTACCGTGCTTGCCGGCTGCCTGTTCGCCGATGCCAGCCTCTTCACACAGACTTTCAGCTCGCGATATTCGCTGGTGGCGCTCTTGATCGTGCTGTTCGCCATGATCGGCATCGGCATGCCGATCGGCTTCGCACTGATGGCGGGCTCGCTGATCTACCTCCTGGCCAACGACATTCCACTGGTCGCGATCGCGCAGAGCATGATCGACGCCAACAGCAACTTCATCCTGCTGGCGTTACCGTTCTTCATCCTCGCCGGCGGTATCATGGATCAGGGCGGAATCAGCGTGCGCTTCGTGCGCTTTGCGATGTCGCTGGTCGGCCATTTCCGTGGCGGTCTGCTCCAGGTGGTGGTGATCACGACCTATCTCGTGTCGGGTATCTCCGGATCGAAAGCGGCCGACGTGGTCGCCGTAGGATCCGTCATGCGGCGAGAGCTTGAAAGAACGGGCTACAAGCCCCAGGAATCCGCCGCGGCGCTGGCGGCATCGGCCGCAATGTCCGAGACGATCCCGCCGAGCATCGCGATGCTGATCCTCGGAACGGTGACACCGGTTTCGATCGGCACGCTGTTCGTCGCCGGTCTGATACCCGCGGCAGTGATTGCCGTGATGCTCATGCTGCTGATCTATGTTTCCGCCCGCAACAGCGGTTTGTCCGCCAATCCCAAAGCGACCGCCGGAGAGCGAGCCAGGGCCGGCACGGACGCGTTGCTGCCGCTCGGCATGCCGGTCATCATGATCCTCGGCATCAAGTTCGGCTTCGCCACACCGACCGAAGTGTCCTCGATCGCCGTGCTGTATGGGCTTGTCCTCGCATCCGTGTTCTATCGCGCGCTCACGCTCAGGGCATGCGCCAGAATCCTGATTGAAGCCGGACGGCTGACAGGGATGGTTCTGTTCATCGTCGCGGCCGCGGGCGCATTCGGCTGGGTGTTGACCGCCGCCGGGCTGAACGCGCATCTGAGCCAGGTCGTCGCGCTGCTCGGCAACAGCAAGTTGCTGTTTCTCCTGGGTTCGATCGCCCTGATCATCATCGTCGGGGCCTTGCTGGAGGGGTTGCCGGCGATCATCATCCTCGCACCCGTCCTGATGCCGATCGCCAATCAACTCGGCATCGATTCCATTCATTATGCGATGGTAATCATCCTGTCGATCGGCGTAGGCGTCTTCATGCCGCCTGTCGGCATCGGCTTCTATATCGCTTGCGCTGTCGTACGCGCGGACATCGACCAGGCGTCGCGATCGATGGTGCCGTACCTCGTTGTGCTCTGTCTCGGCGTGCTGCTCATCGCCTATGTCCCCTGGTTTACGCACGCGCTGCCAAATCTGATCGGGAAGTGAGGCTCCGGACCGTCTGCCGCGGTCGAAGGTCTCGACGATGTCGTGCCAAGAAGAAAGAAGAACGGTGACCCGGAGTTCTCAAGCAAGTTTCAAGACCATGCCGGGACGGACCGATACCCATTTCCATGTCTTCGGCCCGGAGGCCCGATATCCCTATCGGACCGAGCTGACCTACGCGCCGCCTGCTGCAACACCCGCAGCCTATATGGCGTTGGCCGAGCGGCTTGGCATCGATCGTGCCGTCATCGTCCAGGCCAGCGTCTATGGATCGGATAACAGCCGGCAGCTCGATGCGATGCGCGAAATCGCAGGCGTGGAAACACGTGCAGTTGTCGTCGTCGATCCCGATGTCTCGGACGAAGAACTCGACGAGCTACACCACAAGGGCGCGAGAGGCGTGAGGTTCATTGCGACCCGGCCAGGCAGCTTGCCGCTCGCACAGCTGGAGCGAATTGCATCCCGGATTCGGCGATGGGGCTGGCATGTCGCGCTGATGCTCGACGGTCGCTCCATCGTCGCGCTTGAGGACCGGCTGCAAAAATTGCCGTGCCCCTTCGTGATCGATCACCTGGCCGATCCCGACGCCCAAAAGGGAACGGAACAACCTGCTTTTCAGGCTCTCCTTCGGCTGCTCCGATCGGGCAATTGCTGGACGAAGATTTCGGCGCCGTATCACATGAATACCGCTGCACCGGCTTATGACGAGCTCGAGCCGCTCGTCGAAGCCTTATTGGCTGAGGCACCGGATCGTCTGCTGTGGGCGACCGACTGGCCGCATGCCGCAACGCATGGACCGACCCCTGACGCGACAGATCTCCTTTCGGCGCTTTATTCGTGGTGCGACGAAACCGTCCTGACCAAGATCATGGTTCGAAATCCGGCGGCTCTGTACGGATTTGGCTGATGCAATGCTCGATCATGACCGTTGGCAGATGCGGCTCGTGTGAGCACCCGAGGATGCGGCTCCGGGCAACTTGAAAACCCTTCGTACGTGAAGAACGCTTACAGAAAGAGGAAACATGCAGTCCGTCATCTACAAGCGCATTCCGCAATGCCCGGCAGACCTCCTGGCCGAGGTCGCAAAATATCCGGTCTCCGATTTGCACGAGGCACTCGGCCCGGTCGAGGGGCGCATGCAGCTCATGAGCTCGCGCATGCGGCCGATCGCGCCAGGCCAGCGGATCGCGGGCCAAGCCGTCACGTCGTATAATTTCCCTGGCGACAACCTCATGATCCATGCCGCCCTCAACGTCGCGCAGCGAGGCCAGGTGCTCGTCCTCGTCAACGGCGGTGGCGCGCACGGCTCGTTGTGGGGCGACGTGGCCGCGACCTTCGCCAAGCAGAAGGGGATTGCGGGCATCATTGTCGATGGTCCGGCCCGGGATGTCGCTGCGCTGCGTGAGCTCGGCTCGCTGACCTGGTCGACGTCGATCTCCTCCAGTCATCCCGAAAAGCGCGGCCCCGGCGCGGTGAACGTGCCGATCGTTTGCGACGGCGTACGTGTGGATCCCGGTGACGTGATCGTCGCCGATGATGACGGGGCGCTCGCGATTCCGCTGCGCTCGCTCGAGCGTGCGGTGAAGGGCGCACGGGAGCGCAATCGGAAGGAGATCGAGCTGCGCGACCGTCTGAAGACCGGCTCGTCGTTGTTCGAGCTGCTGCAGATGGACAAGAACGTGCAGGCCGCCGGCGCTGAAATCAGGGATACTCTCTGGATTGACGGCTGACCGGACGGCGTCCCTGGCGCGAGGTCATTTCTTGCGCCGCTTGCCGGTGTCGGCCCGCTCGGCAGAATCTTCTGCCGGCGGATATGGGCCGCGATAGCCGAGGATCTGCGAGATCTGTTCGGCGGCCTTGAAGGTCAGCCGCTCGATGTGCTCGCGCGCAAGCAGCAGGCGCGCGGTAGGGCCGGCGATCGTCACCGAGCAGCTGACGAGGCCGGCCTCGTCAAAACAGGGGCTCGCGATGCCGGTGGCGCCATCAATTATACCATTAGCGTCGACAACGACGCCGCGGTGACGGATTTCGGGGAACATGGCGACGAGTTCCTCTTTCGAGGATGTGTCGTCCGTGAACTTTACAAACTTGGTCTGGGTCAGATACGCCGTCTGAACATTCTCTGGTAGGAATGCCAGCATCGCCTTTCCTGCGGCCGTACAATACAGCGGCCGCCGGTTGCCGATGCGGACCGCAAAGCGCAGCGGCTTTTCCGATTCGATGACATCGACGTAAGATATCTCGTGGCCCTCCTCGGAGAGGACACCGAGCAGGATCGTCTCCTCGGTCTCTCGTGCGAGCCGCTCCAGGACGGGACGCGCACATTTCGGGAACGATCGAGCCTGAGCCAGGCTCGCGCCAAGCTTGATCGCTTGATCGCCGAGAATGTAGTGGCCGTTGTCGCTGCGAGCATATCCCCCGCCTTCGAGCGCGCGCATGAGGCTGAAGACGCTCGTTTTCGGCAGTTTTAGGCGGTCACTGAGCTTTGCCAGCGTAAGACCTTCCGGTTCGGCCGCTAACGCCTGCAGGATATCCATCACCCGAAGCGCCGAACGAGGGCCGCTGAAGGCCCGTTCGGTTGTCCTCGCGTTGTTGGACATTTGTTCGTCGTGGCGTTTCATCGGTTGATCTTACTTTCATTATTCCTGTCATTCGATTAGCCAGAGCGCAAGCAGCCCAAGCGAGCATCAGTTGAGGGTCCAGATAGACCGTTCTAACAGCTATAGGTTATACTCCACGCAGCCGACCGCGACGCGGCTGGCCGTTGTCTACCCATGTCATCGCCAATGGGGCGGATTGGGCTCAGGTGCTGAAAGAATATGAAGATCTCCCCAGCCATGCCTCGCTAGGTCCGTTTAATCGGCGTGGAACGAGAAGCGCACGAGCGCAAGCTCCGACTGCACGACCCTCGGATGCGTATCGAGGGTCAGAGCCGAGCCACATTGCGGATGAAGCCGTCGGTCCTGTTAGGATGTGAGAGCAGGGCCGGGGGGCTGAACGGAAAAAGATCAGTCTTGATAAAACAGCCTTCCCCCTATGCGTAGGCTCTGCCCAGAATTACTTCTGGACTTCACCGGGCGGTTGCCCGGTCCTGGGCCAGTTCCGCAGCATTCCATGCTTATCCGGGGCGGCCCCGAAAGTCTCACCTTGCATTGAGCTACTTGACCCCGGGGAGGGGACCCCAGCCAACCGGAACTTCAGTATTTTCGTTTATTTCACTTGTTGCGTTTATTTCGAATATAGCCTACATACAATGCCGTACCGAGGAGAACAACGATTACGATGCCAGCCTACGCCGAAGAGCTGGGAGGTACTCGCCTGCCTTCCGCGAGCGAGAAGGCGGCAGCCAACCAGCTTCGTCAAATACTCGCGTCGCATGCGACTGGGGATGCCAAGCTACGCGTGCTCGACGATGCTCAAAAGGCTGCTGAGATAACCTTGTCGCCGGCCCTGTCGAGCCTCTTAATGGAATTGCTTCGGCACATCGGCCGCGGCGATGCGGTGACCCTTGTGCCTGTGCATGAGATGTTGACCACACAGCAAGCTGCCGACATCCTAAATGTCTCACGTCCGTTTCTGGTTTCTCTGCTAGAGAAGAACGAAATTCAGCACGTGACAGTGGGGCGTCATCGCAGGATTAGGGCAGAGGATCTATTCGCCTATAAGCGCACGCGTGATGAGAAGCGAGGCAACGCGCTTGCGAATCTCGCCGAGCTGGACGCGGAGCATCTGTAAGCTTGTTTGCGAATCGTTTCACCGCATTCGTCGATGCGTGCTCCCTTGCGAGTGCCCTCAAAAATAGACTGGCCTCAGGCAGCACAATTTTGATGCAGCTCTGATTTCGGATATTCCAAAATGAAGGTTGTGCAAATCAACGAAAGCTGACTGAGATCAATCGCCTGCGTGTAAAACGACCCGCTGGCTGTCTCCTGCACTCGCGCCACTCTCGGTCTCTGCGCCGAACTAGCGCTATCAAAGGCAGTATTCCCGCGACTGGACCACCGATAGATCATCGCTTCCAACTGCCCGCGAAGGTCAATCGAATGCTCTGCGTATTCAGCCCGACTGTGATCGCACCATCGGCTCTGCAGCGTGCGCGTCCGATACCTCGCCTGCTGAGGGCCCACCAGCCTCTGCTTTAGGGCGGGGAGTGTTGCGCTCCGTCTCCACGGCCTGGTTGCAAAGCAGGACGCGTGTCTGCAGACCGGAAACCTCAAACCAAGGCATCTTCTATGGAATTGGAAGCACGGTGATTCTGATTTTCGTGGTGAGTCCGGGAGAATGCCGTTCGTCAGCTGATCGTCAGCCAAGCCGTCTATCTAATTAGGCTTCACGTTCTCGCCTGGATCGGAGTTAGAATATGACGGGTATTGGCCGGCCTGGCAAATCGCTCGTTGGGGCTCCCGGAGCCGACAGCACTTGGGACTCGAGCAGTTTGCGTTCAGAATCGAGTCTCGCCGCTGGGGAGGGCGGCCAATCCTTCTATTCCATCGTGGAGCGAATGCGCTCTTGGCCTCAGGATAGAGCGGCGTTGGTCGGCAGCCAGCCGCGAACTTCGGATATGGCAGTCCCCATTTCATCGACGGGTGACGAGATCAAGGCAACAAAGCGACAAATGGAAAGCCTGCTCTCGGAAGTTGGCGCTCGCAGTAAGGCGGCCATGCAAGCGCGGAGCTCGTCAGAGGCACAAGAGCTGATCGACAAGCTCATCCAGGTCGGCTCAAAAGTTCTGGAGTACTACGCCAGCCTGCCCCAGCACGAGGCGCGCAGGATTCTGTCTGACGATCAGGCTCGCGGTCTCCGGGACGAGGTGCTCCATGCGGCGGAGCAATGTAACGCTCTGGCCACCCCGACCATCTACGCCTTGGAGCAGAGCAGGAAAAGTGCAACCGTCGTGCTCCAACGGATGCTATCCAACACTCCCTCTGACCTACTGAACCGAGCGGTTTCCGGCGTAGCAAACCGCTATGCGGACTGCATGGAGTGGTGGGGAAAGAAGGCGTTGCGTTCGGAACGGATGCAATGCGTCTGCGCCGCTACTGCTAATTTACCCAATGTAACGGCCCAAAAGCGGCAGGCCGACGAGGCCGCACTGCGGCTGCACAGCGGTTGGGCACTGCACACCAAGTGCATGCATCTGCAATCGCAGGTCGCTCTCGCACAAATCATGATTGAGCCTCTCGAAAGCACGTTCGACCCAGCCACGAGGGAAATCCTCATGGCCGAGAACGGACGGGCTCGCCTGCTCGGCACTTTCATCGATGACGTTTTTCCGGCATTCATATCGACAAAGGACGCAGTTCTACAGAGCCAAGGACGCGCACTCGACGCGGCGCACTGCGCGGTCCTGGAAGGAGTTATGGAGCGGCTTTCTGAATTTGCGTTGGGAGTGCACAACCTCGTTTCAAAGCTAAGGGGTCAGGGGACCGGTGACGACCTGCCATTGAAACTGTTGCATCAGATCGTGGAAAGCGCGTGGGTCACTGCACACGACGTTATGCGGCTGCTGGATCTACAGCCCAAAACGTCGGCCATCAATTCACCGGCGGTCGAAGCAGGGGCTGCGAAGCCGGCCAACGCTACGCGAGAGGCTGTAGCGGCCGAAGGCACTTCTGCGCGCAGGAAGGGTAAAGCCAAACGTACACCGAGCACTCTCGCCGGGAGTTCGGCACGCGACGGGACGCAGCTGCAGATCGCTACAACCGACAAAGCCACGGCGCCAGCAGCCAAAGTTGTGGTGCTCTCGGATCTGGGTACGAAGAAGCTCGTGAGCGCGGAAGAGGCGCATGCGAGGGCGACATCCTCGGCGACGGCACACTTGGCGATCTGGCAGGCCCCGCCATCAATGGAGACGCTGGCGCGCCTACTCGAGCGGTTGGACGCACTTTTGCAGTTTGATCTGGCTGGTCAGCAACGGGCCGTCTCGCAAGCCCGCCAAATGAAGCCCGAGGACGCCGACCACGTTGTGGATGCCGTGATCGAGCGCCTGCAGACCCAGGCCGCCGAAATGCAGGCTTGTGAGGGTTCGCTCGCGGAGCCTGGTCGACGTATCCTACTCACGCCAACGCAAGTGCCCGAGGTGCATGGCAAGCTAGTCCGACTCAAGATGATGCGGGCCGAGGCGCAGGGGCTCGCCAAGACTTTGGACGAGCGAAGGGCATTGACTAGGATTGAATGCATGAAGACCTACGGCTTTCCGTCGCAGAAGTACCTTGAACAGTTGCGCGCGGCCGGGGAGTTGGCGCCTGCCGATCTACCGCGCGCGTTAAAGGGCGAGCCAGGGGTGCTGTTTCAGGTTAAGCTGCAACCCAAGGCGCTGCGCAATGGTGCAATGCCGAGCCCCATGTGGGTTCACATCCATACGAAGCGACCGGTACATACGGGCCAGTTGGCGACGCTGGATGACGCCGACTTCGCCGCTTGCCACGTCAAGTCCAACGAACAACGCGGCTATAATCAGCAGTGGCAGAACGCCCGGGCGGCGACGGGCTGCGAAAACGTCGTGATTCACCGCGGCAAGCTCACGCCTGCGTTCTGTAAGTCCTTGTTGGCCACAGTGCGTAGTGACATCCCACCCTATCGGCTTGCCGAGGCGGAGCAACTGTCAACGCAGGCCGCTCGACTTGGGATCTAGGGGCTTTAACGGTAGAGTACCGAGTGGCGACATCATTGGTCAGACCAGGAAATCCGAAGCCAGTGGGCCGTAATCGGGGTCGTGGGCCTACAAGCTGGCCGGCGACAGCTTGCGCGCGACTGTCCGGTCTGGCCGCAGCGATTGGAAGGAGACAAACTGAGCGTCGGGCGCACCCTTTCGCCGACGCGGACGATCAGCCCGCGTAAGTAGGTCAGGCAGGCTTTGTTGCAGCGAGTCGCCAGCGCGATGTTTCGACAGGAGATTTGGTACAAGTGTTGCAGGTACGAGGTGAGGTCTTCGATGCGGAAATTCTTTCGGTGTTGGGAAAGATCTATGATGAAGCGGTGGCGGCGCTGCCTGCAAGTATGCGAACTCCCGTCAATCGAACAGAGCTTGCCAAGCTGGTACTTAGGCGCACGGCCGCTGGTGAGGCCGAACTGGCTCTCCTAAGAAGGCTAACGGTGGCTATTGCGCCAGTCGCTTAGGCGAGCAGCGGTTGAATGCCTCTACTTGAATTCCAGAACTATAACCGCGTTACCACGGCCGGCGCAGGTCTTCGAAGATCCGGATCAACGTCAGCTGTTCACGAGCCGGTTTAGCATCGTTCGCCGCGAGCAGTCCGTCAAGCTCTACTGGCCATCCTCCCAGCTTTGGCCGCGGCTGCACTTGGCGGTCAAACTCGAAGGAGGTCTCCCCAGACCTCAGTACCTTTCGGACCGTGTTCCGCGACACCTTCGGGTCACAGGCGATCTCCTTGATCGTCTTGCCTCTGATGAAGTGCTCACGCCGTATTCGCGCAATCGTCTCCATGACCAGCATCGCCGACCACCTGCTTCATTCCAAAGCAGGCAGCGCAACAGCCCAACTGGGTCAATGTTGGGCGCGATCCCGGCTTAGGGGGGCAATATTGCAGACGATGACGTAATTGCGGTCGCGCCCGCGGCACGAAAGGTCCACTATCTTCAAGCCCTCCACCATCTTACGAATCGGAGGGGCTATGAAGCAATATGTTGGGCTGGATGTCTCGCAGAATGAAACGTCAGTGTGTGTGCTCGACGAGGTCGGTCAGGTCTTGTTAGAGGGAAAGGCCAAGTCCGACCCCGGGCGCTCACGGCACTGCTCCGCAAGCGAGCTCCACACGCCGAGCGCATTTGTTTTGAGACCGGGACGATGGCGAGTTGGCTGTGGCACGAGCTTCGTAGGGCTGATCTTCCAGTGGTCTGTATCGACGCTCGGCATGCGCAGGCGCCTTTGTCAGTGCTCGAACCGCTCGGATTCTCAGTCATTCTCGCGCAGTCGCGCTACGACTCTCCCCTCGCAGGATCGCCTGCTGACTGCACTGCTGTCGCGGCGGCCGGAGGCGATCATCATGGTCGGATCACCCGCAACGGAGGAGGGCGCTCGCCTGCTGCGGCATGCACGCAGTCCCGTAGGTGAAACACGGGAGCTGCCATCGTCTCCAATCGATGCAGTCGTCGGTTTCGATAACTACCAGGCGGGCGATACCGTCGCCCGGCACTTCGTCGCGCAAGGACGCAAGAACTTAGCGTTCATCGACGGCACCGACCCGCGCACGACCCGCCGCCGGCTCGGATTTCGCGACAACGCCGTTGCGAGCGGCCTTACTGACCCACGTCGGCTGATCCTGGACCGCAACACGGCCTGCACGACGCTGGCGCATGCGCAGCTTCCCGGCGTAGACGCCGTGTTCACGGCTAATGATGCTGCCATCGGTTAAATGGCGGGCTTGCGCAAAGCCGGTTCTTGCGCGAGGCCTGCCTCTGAGGCCCACACTTCTTTGAACGTTCCAACGGTTCCGCTACAGCGTCCAGCACCAACATCCGGCCGACGCTTGCGACCTGCGCCAGCATACACTTCGATACGCGGCCACAACGGTCGTCTTATGTCGTCCGAATAGTCGTCCATTGTGAGCACCCTTGCTGAAGATGACTTTTCTAGCGGGGATCACGCGACTACGCAACCGACGACAGCAGGTACTTAGGGACCAACTTCAGACTACACAATTTGATGCAAACTCAACTTCGGATATTACATAATGAAGGTTATACGAATCAATCATCTTCGATGCTGGAGCCAAGGCCCGTCCTTTGCTCACGAGCGAGCTCTCGCACGTTGCAACTGCCGCAACGCTTGGCGTCGGGTTTGTTTGCGCAGGCGTCGAACCGGCGTGATCGACGGCATCGGCGACAGTGTCGTGGCTGGCGCCGGCTCCTCGACCGCGCGGGCATCAGGCAGCTCCATTGGCTGAGCTGGTGCGGGCCGCGCCTCCATGACCGCGAGAACCTCGCGTCCCTTATCAGTGATGCGCCAGCCGCCGTTCCTTCGCTCGATGAGACGTTGGGAGAAGATATCCAGGTCAGGCACGCGGGCCGCCAATCGCTTCGTGCGTTCGGCCCAGTCCCGTCCGCTGGTGGCCAGAATCGCCATATCGCGCTTGATGTCCTCCAGGACGGCGAACCCGTCCGGATAGCTGACCAGCACCTTGAGAACCGTCACCTGGAAGTTCACTGCCCCACCCGTACGCGGCTTCCGCGAACTTACTTCCCTACATCTTAGAGGCACTCGAGACCTCCTGTCGACTCACGCCATTCATTCGTTGGTTTGTCTTGGAGGTGCGGGCGTGGTGATGGCGTAGCACTCCAGCTCGGAACGGTCATGCCCGCGTCGGGATTGAGGATAGTTGACGTGCAAGCTTGAAGAATTCACCCGCGCGCGGCGCCGCAAGCAGCCGCTTAGATTGCTTCCGCGATCCAGGACGCAGCTAGGCCCGCGCGAAGCGGCGGCGTTTCGCCACTCGCTGGTAGCCGCCAGTCACGTTGAGCCGCACGAACTCGGCGCAACTGACAGGCACCTAGCTGCAAGATCCAAGGGGAGAAGACCTTGACACTGTTCTTTATTTGTTCTAGCTGATAGCATGCGCATCGGTCTTCGTCGGGAGGCCGCACCGGAGCAGGTAGGAGATCATGAACGACAAAAAAGAAAAGGAATTCCACTTTTTCGTTGATGGGGTGAAATACGAGACCGAGCATTCTTATCTCTCCGGGGCCGACATTAAGCGGATCGCCAAGATCGAAGCGAATTATCAGCTTTTTTTGGAAGAGCAGGGAGACACGCCGGATCGTCCGATCGCTGACCCAGATACAGTGCCCCTGAACGATCGGATCAAGCATTTTTTTGCAGTGCCGCCGGCGACATTTGGACATGGAAATCATTGATAAGCAGTTTGCGGCGCTCCAACAGCATTTTCCCTTGGCGCGTCGAACCCCGATGTCCAACGGAGCTGTATTGGTTGAGATTCCGGAATTCGATCTTCCAGAAGGTTGGAGCATCGCTAAAGGGACCGTCATTTTTCTGCTGCCACCGGGATATCCTTCGGCACAACCGGATTGCTTCTGGTTGGAACCGGGGCCTGTTCGCTTGGTGGACGGCGGCGCTCCAACCGCCTCGAACGATGCCAATCCGGTCCCAGGGGGTGAGCCGCGAGGCACTTGGTTTTCGTGGCACTTGCAATCTTGGAATCCAAATCGCGACAACATGCTGACCTATGTCAACGTCATCGCGCAACGTCTAAACCCCGCACGATAGTGGACGATCTTCTCATCACCTTTGCCGATCTCGACTTCGTCCGGCGCTCCGTGCTGGGCGGTCGAACCGAGTTATGCTTGGTCTTGATGTGCGGCAGAACGTCTCGGGCCGACGGTCGTGCAAGGGTGTTGGTGCGAGAGGTCGTAGTGCCCGCTGAAGACGACTACACTCGGCGCAGCCAACTCGAAGCAGAGCTGCGGCCTGCGTTCATCGCCAGGTGGGCAAAGATTGCTGCGCGGACCAAAAGTAGCCTGGTGTTTGTGCATAGCCATCCCGGGAGGGCCGCGCCCGAGTTTTCGCGCATTGACGATGCGGGCGAGGAGGTTCTCGCACACTTCTTTCGGCATCGAACCCCTGACTTGCAGCATCTGGCCCTTGTTGTGAGCGACGGAGGGTATGCATGTCGCTACCTTGGAAGCGACCGACATCTTCGTCTGATTGCGGTAGGGGATGATCGACGAGTCCTGTTTGATCCCAGTCGATCACACGACCCTTCCGATCTTTACGATCGGCAGGTTCGGGCCTTCGGTCGTGCCGGGCAGAGCATCCTCCAAAGCCTCAGGGTGGGGATCGTGGGACTTGGTGGCACGGGATCGCTGGCCGTGCAGCAATTGGCTCACCTCGGCGTCAAGGAGTTCGTTCTAGTTGATCCAGATGACGTCGAGCTGACTAATTTGAACCGCTTGGCAGGGTCCGCATCTGCCGATACGGGGCAGGCCAAAGTCGCGGTGGCCGAGCGATATATTCGCGCAGTTCAACCTCGTGCCGTAGTCACCTCTTTTCAAGAGAACGTCGTCTTCGTCGAAACCGCAAAGAAATTGCGAGACGTTGATGTGCTGTTTTGCTGCACCGATTCACACGGTAGTCGAGCCGTCCTTCAGCAATTAGCTTATCAATATCTCATTCCTTGCATCGATATCGGGACGGTTATCGCCGTTAAGGGGGGCAAGATCACTCACATTACCGGCCGCGCCCAGATGCTGTCGCCTGGATTGGCTTGCCTCACCTGCGGTGGCCTCTTGGACGGTAACGAGGTCCGCCGCGACATGATGTCGGAGGCCGAGCGCAAGCAGGATCCTTATCTCGTCGGCGCTCGTGAACCTGCGCCCGCGGTGATCTCGATCAACAGCACTATTACCTCGCTCGCCATCACCATGTTCTTGTCCGCTGTTGTCGGCGTGCCATCGCCGGCGCGGCATCTTCTGTATGATGGTCTGAGAAGTCGCCTCCGGTCGGTCAAGGGTGAGCCCGTCCAGGACTGCATCGTCTGCTCGCGGGCAGGCGTTTTGGCAAGGGGCGATGGATTGGCTCTCCAAGGCCGTCTCGCTCAAAATGTCAATCGTTGACGTTACAGCTTTTGGTCGGTCGGAGGTTGGCTGGATCGGCGCCGATCCCCCGGCTGAGGCTAAGGCGCCGTTTCAAGACCGCGGCCTCACGATCAGACAACAGCAGATTACCGCTTTTCAGCCGATGGAGCCTGCTCTGTTGGCGAGCCTTGCCGCCGTCGTAATCGTCCAGCAACAAGATTACCCATCAAGATTCCAGCGAATCGTTCGAAGCTGCCTTAAGCACCTGCTTGATTACGAATGCCGCGTCTTTGTCGTGCCGTTCGGCGTTGCTGGTCTTCCGCAAGTGTATAGATGTCTGGAAGAGGCGCGTGTGTTTGCCAGCAACCTTCCGAGCGACGTCCTGCGCAATCAGTTCACGTGGCAGAGATCATTGGGCGATCCGATGCCTCTCCCCCCGCTGCCGCACGTCACCATCTTGTCGCCCATTGCCAATTGGTCGGAAGCGGCCAACTTCTTGGTTCGGCATCTCCCCGGCGAGGCCGTACAAGAGTCTGTCAGTTTCAGCTTCGCTCCCGAATGCGAGTTTGGAGAGAACGACGCTGGTGTTGGCCAAGTCCTTCTGAAGCGCGCATTCAGAGGTTACACGGCCGTGCATTTCAGTCCAATGACCGAAGGCCGGTCCGGGGCTGCCGTATACCGTGCCTACCCGGTCTTCGGCGCCTTTCATACTATGCCGCGTTTTGTCAAACTCGGTGATCGCAGCAAGATCTTTCAAGAATTTCAGAATTACCAATTGAATGTCGAGAAATACGTGCCTTTCAATCTCGGGCCGCGATTGAACTACGATTTATGCTGTCTCGGATCGACACGCGGTGTGCTGGTCGGCGATCTCATCGAATCCTGCGAGAGTCTAAGGCTTGCCGCACGGAGCGGCCGGGCCGGGCCGGCAATATCGTGCCTGTTCGATCGAACGCTGCAAGCGTGGTATCGAAATATCGAACGCCGAGATACGCCACTTTCGCAGACCCTGGGTCCGCGCTTTCCAAAGCAATTTGACCGGCGCCGGATGCAAAGGGCGCGATCGATCGGCTCGAGATGCGACCGCGATCGACTGTTTACATTGTTCGAATACTGCGCAAGTTCTCCGGTGTTATTCGCAAAGATTCATGGCGATCTCCACGTCGACAATGTTCAGGTGAGGGGGCACGAGGCGCTCGTCATCGACTTCTATGCCAATCAGGATGGACCGCTGGTGTGGGACATAGCGACCTTGGAGGCCAGCCTATTGGTCGATGCCTTCGATAATCATGAGCTCTGGTCCTTCGATGAGTGGTGGAGGTCGATTGAGCAACCGTATGGTGGTAAGCCGCTCGACATGCTGCTCGGGCACGGTGATCCGCGCGATCCGCATCGCTGGTTTCACGAAGCCGTGCGACAGATCCGGCACTATGCCGCGCGTGTCGCGTCAGCAGATCAATACGGAGCGGCTCTTGCACTGGCCCTTCTGAACAAGGCGGCCAAAGATCCAAACCTGAAAGGTCCTGAGGATGAGCGTCGCGCCGCTGCGTACGTGTTAGCAGAGCGCATTCTCAACAACAACTTCGCACCGCAGTGAGGCGAATTCATGGGCATCGTCATTCTCAACTTTCGGGCGAAGGTTTCTTCACGAGGCGAGGCGGACCAGCACCTGTCGAAACCCGGCGATGCTGTCCTGGTCAACCGCGGTGGTCCACGTTGGCTTGTGTTGTCCTGTCCTTGCGGTTGCGGCGAACGATTTCCAGTCAACCTCGATCCAAGAAGTGGGCCCGCCTGGCGTATCTACAATGCGGAAGGAGGAAAAATGAGTGTGTTTCCTTCTGTTTGGCGCGATACCGGCTGTCAAAGTCACTACATCATCTGGCGCGGACGTATTTATCTGTTCGGATCAGACAATGATGCGGAAACAGACGCTGGTATTGCATTGGACGATTTGCTCGAGCCAGTGTCGAAACGATTGTCGTCCGCCGCTTGGCGGTCATTTGTCGAGGTCGCCGATGACCTCGGAGAGATCCCTTGGGACGTTCTGGAGGCCTGTCGGACCCTCGCTCGCAAGCGGGTGGCCGAGGAGGGAACTGGCAAGCTGAGAAGCCACTTCCGTTTACGTTCGGCCTTGGGAAGGACGGACAAGGTCGACTTCACGGCTTGAGAACGTTTGCTTCAAACGGCTGCGAATATCGAAGATAAAATAGTCAGCTCGCGTACTCGTCACTTGATTGATCAGCACGAGAGCGCGTTGGGGCAGGGCAAGTTGGGTTGAATTGCTGCGCTGGCAAATAGCTCGTTCTGCAAATGCTCGATACTAAAAGAGGTTGTGATCGGCTAGGATTACTTGGATTCGCATAATGAAGATTATGGAATACTTTTGCAATTCTTGCGAATAGGACTGAAACGACCTTAGATTACTTTGATATACTTATTTCGGCTTTTCGTCCAGCCCAGCATCTCACGCCGGGTCACAGCTTGACGAGTGCCGCTGGACGTAACCACGACTGGTTTTTCGCCTGAGCCAACACTCAAGGGCCTCGACGGCCTGCGCGTGACCATCGAACAAATCGAGCCGCCGTCGACCGCGCCCACCGAGGCGCCCCCATTCACGCACCAATGCCGTATCGCCAAACAGCGTCGGCTCGATCGTGAGCACATAGAACCGCGCCATGTTACGGGCCGGATCGCGACGCTCGAGCACGAGATATTGCACGGTGAGTTCGGACATGCGCCAGAATCGCAATTACCGAATCGACCGTCCAATTAAATAAATGAACCGATCAGGGCCTAAGATTCAGAAATTTCATTGTGGCAACAAACGCCGAGGCCAAGCGTATCCGCTTTCCGCCGATGACCCCGTCAAGCGCCGCCCGATAGAGCTTATGCCGTTGCGTCGACAACTGCGCCCAATCGATTGCGAGGCCTTTAGCGGTACAGCCCGGTCATGGATGCGCCCACACCCGCCGATCGCAAGATCGGGCGCGGCATCGTCGCCTAAAACCAGGCGTGCCTCTCCAGTTTGAACTCGGCGATGCCATTTGTCGGCTGGTCCGTAAAATATTCACCGCTTAAAGTCTTCGTCCCCGACATCCCAACACTCATTATAGCCACGCCTCGATAAATCGTAGGAAGCCCAGGCTTAGTGTACTCAGCCTTCCGTCGATTCTCGAAGACGTAGTACACATGGTATTGCGTGCCGGTAGGATCGCGTGTGGCTACAACCGCCAGCGTAGTCGAGGTCGATTCCCTGGTTTCGAGGACAAGAGACATCCCGCTCAAGTGATGTCGGATCGTCAGCGTGGCATCCCTGAGCTCCTGCCTGTCGGGTGGACCATAGCGCAGCACACCGGTCCACCGGCCACCCAAATAGGGGAATGTCATACGCTGAAGTATCGGGATAGCACGCCATGCCCCGTAGATGACGACAGCAAGAGCAGCAGGTATGCCAAAGACATACCTGGAGAATATCCAGACGTCTTCGTAGGTGTTGCCGGTGAATACATCGGCAAACTTCAACCCTGCGAATATCGCTATCGCCAGACAGACGACTATCGTAAATAGAAGCCGGGTCTGAAGAAAGTTGATCATGTCGAAGACCGAAGCCGCGATGACTGGAATAGACGAAATCTTCAGGATTCTGGCTGGACGTCCAGCAGCTTTCGATCCGCTGATTTGCTGTCTCTACCATCAGAATAACCTACCACGTTTCGCCGAGCCAATGCCGCGCGATCCTTCCCCCGAGGTGGGCCAATTCCTCGACCAGAATTTTGCGGAGACCGTGCGAGCAGCAATCGCTTTTAACGAGGCGATTCACGATGGAGCGATCATGGCTGCCGTAGATCATCATTCGCGCTGTACCATCACGGGGTGGTCCTACCGCCTCTTCCCTCCCCCCTCAGAGATACCCCCACCTGTCAACAAAGGATCGGCGTTCAACAGTTGCGTGGCGATGTCCCTCGTTCCCGGGATCCTGGCTCTCTACCTGGTCTCCAAGGGCACGACGTGGAGATTCGAACGCGGCAGCGTCAATAGGCTTTAGCGGCCCGACGACTTAACTCGGTATCTCGATCGACTCGATGGCGCCTCGCGCCACCCCCCAGGGTATGCCCAGATCGAACGTCAGTTGCGGCTTCTGCTCCTTGGCGACGTTCTTCACGAGATCATCGATTTCATGTGAGAGCGCCTTCATGCCTTCGTACTTCTCCTGTGTGTCGAAAATGAACCGGGAGCTGTCCGGGACGCGCAACTTCTTTGCTTCTTCAGGGTTGTGATACAGGTAATCCAAATGTCGCTGCACCTCCGCGAGGACCCGTAACTCGTAGAGATATCCGATTTTCAAGGCCGTCTGATCCGCGTGATACATGGTAGCGGCTATGTCGAAGCTGGGGAAATTGATCTTGGTACCCTCCTCGACCGCATCAGCCTTGACGTTCTTGCAGAGCCGTATGGCCTTCCTCAGGCCGCCGAGACACGAACTGCAACGATCTTCGATCAGCTTTATGTGTTTGAATGGGAAGTTCTCGATTGTCTTCGGCACTTTGCGATCGAGAATAACAACTCCTCGGTCGTGAATCTGTCTAGACTGCTGGTAGACGACGGTATCGTACCAGTGGGACGGAACAACATCCACCGGTCGCGCCAGAGACCCTCCAGAAACGGCGACCGCCTTCCCACCGGACGTATCGACGTCGGCGGCTGGAAAGTTCAATGGCAGGATCTTCTCGATCGAGGAACGTAGTTCGCCTAGCACTCCAAGCGAGTTGCGCGCCGTGGGAACATAGGTGCCTGCCGCGGGCCCCGACGAGTGGAATATGAGGAAACCGGTCTCCAGCACGAGCAGATCGACGTCGCTGACTCCCCGGATATGGACGTTGAGGGGCACCGACCCCTGAAGCCGAAATTCGACCGAATCGATGGATTTCTGGATTTGGTTGCCCACGCGCTCGGCCGTTTCGACACTGATTCTGGTGTACTCAGGTCCCACCTCCTGCATCGCGCCAAGCGCATATCGCGTGTAAGCATGCGACGGAGCCCTATTCTGCCAGCTTTCCGCAGCCAAGCTCTTCGACAACACTTCCTTGCGGGAAGCCTCGTTGAGTTTTCCAAGACGGTCGACGCCCCTGCGACGCAGGCGCAGTTTGTTCAGTCGACTATTGATGTCCCTTACCATGGTCCCTCTTCAAACTAATCGTGCCAAATGTGAAGCGGCCGTGACCGTTGAAATACTCGCCCTCTGCTGATTCCAGATCTTTCGAGAAAATAAGCATGCAGGAACCGAGATGGCTTCTTAAGTCCACCTCTCCGATAGCCGGGTCGTTCCGATAGTTGTACAGAAGCCTATATCCCTCTGCGTCGTCGCAGATCAGGGCTGCCCAATGCTGTCGGAGCCCGATTGATCCGTCTTCAGCCTCACTCGGATCTTGTCCCAGGTCTGAAAGATCGTGAGGGTCGCCCTCCATGCGTAGCCGAGGCTCCCGTCGGGCTTGAGGCTTCGTCCTTCGCAGGACCAGCTCCCAGCGAGATCCGGGACCTTCAGCGCCGCATTCAGAAAGGGCCATCGCCACGCGTACCGATCGAGCGTCCAATAGAGCGCCGCAAAGACCATGCCCGCACCGACGAGGGAAAGGACCGATGGTGGCAGGTTGACATTGAGCCCGAAGCGGTTCGCCACGTCGACCACGGAAAGCAGCGTGAAAACGATCGCAGCCGATACCGACGCGGCGATCAACGTTAGGTAGCGTCCGACCTTGGCTCGGTTCAGTCCACCGTGCAACGAATAGTCGTGTTGTTTCACTTCAACGTTCCATTTGGCAAATCTCGATTGCGACACATTGACCGAAACTTTAACCTCGATGATCCCGCACTAGCTTTCCGGCCCCACGAGTAGCTCGCATCTCAACCTGCTCGCGGCCTTCAGGCAATCTGCCGATGTTACGCGTTGGATCCCTCTTGCGTAGTTCACACGTGATAGAACGTCGGCTTGGTAGGCCGATGTGCCAACATATCGATGACGCGCCTATCGTTGCACAGCGCTTGATAGCAACCGTCCGCCATCCCTAGCAGGGTCTTCCGCCGGCTCTCGGTCGCGAGGTCCATCCCGAGATCGGAAATCTGCTCGGCGGAGGGCTGCTCGTCGAACCTGATGTAGCGATCGCCGAGCTGATGCTTGAGCATGAAATCGACCAGCTGTTGCTGCGAGGAAATGATGGTCGATGGAAGCCGGTTGTTCTCGAGCCAGTCCCTTTGGCCGAAATTGCGTCCCGCCGACGTCGGCAGCGAGAATTTGCTGGTGGTCGTGCCAATGCTCATCACCGATACGTCCTCGATCTTTTGATCCAGGAACTGGACAGCTTCGTGCAGCGCACAAAGGTCAGGTGCGTTCGCGACCACGCCGCCGTCAATGAAATAGCTGTTCCCGATCTCGGCCATCGGGAAGTACAGCGGCGCGGCCGCCGTCGCCATGGCGATGTCCGCGGCCTTCACCTTGTAATCGGTCATGAACCTCGGATTATGCGCGGTCTTGAACATCTGGACGCTTCCCTTGGTCATGTTGACCGTCGGAACAAGCACGCGCGTCTTCGCGTCGCCGAGCTTGGCGTCGGCGCCGAGCACGCCCTCGATCTTGCTCCGGAGCACCGTACCGTCGTACTTGGGATGTCGCCACTCGAACCACCGGGCCTGCATTTGCGCCAGCCGGCTTTTCGGCGTCTCCCCGCGGGGGAATATCTCTTCCCCGTGCTTGAGAAACATCTCCTGAATCGTCTCGGCCTTCTTTCCCATCGCCAGACCGAGGGCGATAATGCCGCCTGCCGATGTCCCCGAGATCAGGTCAAAGCATTCGTGAAGGGGGCGCTTTGCCTGCTCCTCCAGGCGCGCCAGGACCGAACTTGTGAACAGGCCTCGAAAGCCACCGCCGCTGAGAGCAAGTATCTGAAAAGTCATTGCAATCTCTAGTTTCGGAGCACGCTGTGGCATCGGAGATCCACCGAGGCTCGGGAATCCCGTATGAAATGTTCATTTTCTGTTCTACAATCTAGTGGACTCTCAAGATAGAGTCTGATTCGCGCGGTTGTGCGACTGGAGGGCATTGTCCACCGTCTAGATCTCCCTCGCTTTTCCAGATGGAGATCGGCCATGGCCAACGTCTCGAAAGTGCTGCACGCGTCTGGCGACGCGGCGTGTTTCCTGAAGAACCTGAACATCGCCGATACCGACCGCGCGTGCCTCATGGAAGCGCGCGAGAAGGTTCGAGATTGCCTGCGCAAGACGTTCGCGGCTTTGACCAAGCAGGAGCTCGGCGTGACAGTCCATCCCCGGTTTTTCACGCAGGGCAGCTTCGCATATCGGACCATCAACGATCCGTGCTGGACCCCGCCGCAGCAGATGGACCTCGACGACGGCGCCTACCTCCCGATGACGTTTATCCAGGGCGTACAGCGGCCTTCCGTCGCCGCTACCGCCTTCTTCAAGGTGGTTGACGCCGCGCTCGAGAAGCTCGCGAAGGAAGAAGGCTGGCAGTTCGGGAAGAAGCCGACCTGCTCGCGGCTGGTGATCTCGTCGAACTCGCACATCGACGTGCCGCTGTACGCGATTCCAGATGCGGAATTCGAGAAGCTCGAGAAGCAGATGAAGTCGTTCGACGCTATGGCCCGCGATGCGCGCGTCGACAGCGATGATCGTTGGGACGCGCTGCCGTCGGACTGCGTCCTGCTCGCCCATCGCGAGCACGACTGGATCTCGTCGGATCCGCGCAAGATCCGGGACTGGTTCGTCGAGGCCATCAAGATCTATGGTCCGGTGCTTCGCCGCGTCTGCCGGTACCTGAAGGCCTGGCGCGACCACCACCGCCCCCATCTCGACGACGTATCGTCGATCCTTCTGATGGTGTGCGCCTTCGAAGCGTGCGAGGACCTCGGCCGTCCGAACGTTCCCGGCCGTGACGACCTGGCGCTGCTGCGGATCGCCGAACGTCTTCCGCGCCTGCTGGAAGGCCCGGTCTACAATCCCACCGACCGCGACGAGCGCGTCGACGGCAGACTGAGTGCGGCCAGCCGCCGTATCGCGATCGACATGGCCAAGAAGTTCGATGCGGAGCTCACAGAGATCGTCGAGAAGTGCTTCGATCCCGAAGAAGCCATTGAAAGGCTGACCGCATTGTTCGGTGACCGCATTCCGGATCAGATCGATCTCGTCGACGTCACCAAGGCCGCGCATGCCGAGATACGCTCGCATGCTCCGAGGATCGCCGCCGCCCCCACGGTCGGCAAATCGACCAGTGCCTGAGCGGGACGACGATTCTGTCCGGCGCATTCACGACGCCTTCAGTCAGCGCAACTTCCGGCGCGACTTTTCGCGTCGTGGCCTTCACTACATCGGCCTTCTCGACGAGACCGGACTCAAGGTCCCGGCGGTCGTATCCGTCGACGACCTCGACTTCATCAGGCCTCCGGTCATTTGCCTGACCGACCCGGAAGCGGGATCGAAGGGGCAGGTCCCGCATGTGCTCCGCTCGGACGGCACGTTCTGCTATCTCGACCGCAAGAGCGTCGTGCTCGACCGCTACAAGCCCGCCGAGACCATCATCCAGTGCCTCGAGCGTGCGGACCAGGTGCTGCGTGACGCCGTAAGGGGCCGCCTGGTCGACGACCTCGCCGAGGAGTTCGGCGGCTACTGGTCGGACGGCGAGGTCTTGGTCGATCTGCCCCCTTCTTTCGAAGGCGACGCGAAGGTCCACATCCTCAGGCTGGACCGCGATCCGGAGCACAAAACCATCGTCGTCTCCCACGACAAAACAAGTTTCGCGAAGCTGCACCGGAGGAACACCGTGAAGGATCCTGGTCCAGGTATCCTTTGCCCGATAATTCTGGTGCCGCCGCTTTCGTTCGATCCGAAGCTGCCGTGGCCGCCCAAGGATCTGGCGCAGCTCAACGGCTGGCTGAAGAAAATGGCCCCCAATGCGCTCGGATCGATCGAAGCGGCGTTCGCCAGGACGAAAGATCTCCACATCCAATGGATCTGCCTGTCCGCGCCGAACGGAAGGTTCTTCGTATCGGCGGAGATCGCCAAACCCTATCGGACGCCGGAATTCCTGAAGAACAGGCGAGCCAGCATCGCGCGAACGCTCGATCGGATACCGGCCGCTGTCGAAATTTCGGGCTATGTGGGAGTCCCCGCCGATGAAGGCTATGTCTTTTCGAGGAATCTCGGTCACATGAAGAACCTCGCAGGAAAGCGCATCCTGCTGATCGGATGCGGAACGGTCGGCGGATTTCTTGCGCAGCACCTGGCTCAAAGCGGTGCCGGCGCCGGCGGCGGAAGATTGATGCTCGTCGACGACGACGAACTCCAGGGCGCGAATCTCGGCCGGCACCTCCTCGGCGCGCCGTATCTCACGTGGAACAAGGCCGAAGCCTGCGCCGATTTTCTGGGCCAGCAGCTGCCGCACCTGGACATCGGGTTCAGCTGCGATTCGATCATGAAGCAGCTGGCAATCCTGCAGCGGTACGACCTGTGCATCGATGCCACAGGCGAAGAAGCGCTGTCGATCGCGCTGAACGACTACGCCGTAAGAAAGCGTCCTGACTTCCCGCCGATCCTCTATACTTGGCTCGAAGGAAACGGTGCCGCCGCCGTCGGCTTCATGTCGCACGATCCCGATCTCGCCTGCTTCAAGTGTCTGAAGGTTGAGCTCGCAGGCGAGAAGAGATTCCGGCTGCTACGCGAGGGAGTGGAAATCGAGACCGCCCGGAATCTCGCGTGCGGAGACGCCCACTACATCCCCTTCCCCGTGTCGCGGGCGGCTAGCGCGGCCGGCCTCGCGTGCGACATGGTTCTCGATTGGGCGAACAACGGCGAGCGTCATCGCTGGCGGTCTCTCACGATGGATCATCGGACCGCCAACGAGGTGAAGGACGGCAATCCCAAGCGGGTCGTCAAGTGTCCCGCCTGCGGCGGAAGCGCATGATCTTTCTCGCGAAGGGCCGTCTGGTGACCCTCGCCGACGCCGTCGCGCAAGAGCTCGCGCGCTTCGCGGCTCCGCCGGAGTCGGATCGCGAGGCCGGCGGCATACTTTTGGGACGCTACCGAGGCCCGCACGTCGAAGTATTGAAGTGCACGACTCCGATGCCGGAAGACCGCCGCACCCGCTTCGGATTCGTGCGGCAGGACAAGGGCCATCAGGAAATCGCGAGCAGAGAGTGGTTCGAAAGTGGAGGGGCCGTGAACTTCGTGGGCGAGTGGCACACCCATCCCGAGCGGCATCCAACGCCGTCCTGGGTCGACCGGCGGTCGTGGCGCAAGCAGTTGCGAAGGCACAAGTCCGACCCTTTGGTATTCATCATAGTCGGTACAGCCGCGACGTACTGTGAGATCGGCTCCGACGGGCACCTCGTCGCCATGGGCAAGATCGGTTGAGCCGGCGCAAGCGCTGATCTCCCGCAAATCACAAGCCGAAGTCCCAGGTAGGCGAGCCGAAATGAATTCGGATCAGCCTAGTGAGTGCGGAAACAGATTGCGCGCTTCCTGCGATCAGCTTCAAAAGCCTCTTGCCGTCATCCATTTTATCGACTGCGAAGAGCGCCAATGCGCCCTTCATGACGGAATCGCAATCCTCGTTCGAGGCGACCGATCCAGCATATTCCACCTGATTGAAACCGATCGACAACCAGGCGCTGGCCATGTCGAGGAGCCGATTCCTTCCGCTGCCATCCGGTTGCATGTGTTTGTCCAAGGCGTGGACTCCATGCGCCAGAACGTAGGACAAAAGCTTGCCTGACGTCGTCTGAGGCGAGGGGTCTGCGATTTTCTCGAAGCAATCCGGCTTGGTTCGACAGTAATTCTGGTGATGCCGGACGAAGTCCAATCCCGAGATGTCCGACAACGGAAAATCATCCGCAACCATAAACTCTGAACAGAAATCCGGATGCCACCGCCACTTCCCGTCGACACGCCTCAATGGGCCGTCATCCTTCTCCGGATCGTACTTCGTCACCAACGGCGAAGCGATATCCTCGAACGCCATGAGAAAACGGAAGGCCGGCGGGTGGTAGTTCGGCATCGCCTCGACCCAGTAGATCTTCTTGTGTTTGACGAGTTTCTCCCAATCGAACTGAAATTCGACGGTCCCATAGAGTGACCCCAGCGACCAATTATTGGCCGACAGCCAGGTGACGCTGATGCGTGATTTGTTGAGCCGGCTCTTGTCGAAGACAAGCCCGGACTTTATCCGTCCGTCCTCGATGATCCGGCGGGCGACAGGCAGGTGCACGATATGCCGCACGGTAGTGAGTTCGGCGTACTTGTCGGCAATCTTGTATCGCTCCCATTCTGGCTGGGGCATTTCAGTCCTCGGTTGTCTTCGAGCTCCAAGTGTCGGAACCTGCCCTATCTATCGAACGAGAGGGATCGTCCTTCCGTCAGATCGCCAAGGAACGCGGCGCAACGCGATCTATCGGAGCATAGAGCAGACCGTCTCCGCCGATCTGAACCGGTCCGTCGCTGCGGCGCGCCCTCGCGTCGAGGCGTTGGCCTGCGAGAGCTCTCCGGATGACATCCGCATCGACCCCTACGAACCGGATCGAGTTCGGCATCGCTTGGGCGAGGGTCTGAGCTTGACCGAGGGGAAACGGCAGCACGCCAAGCGGCCCAACGGGTACGCCTAGATAGGTGGCGGAGTCCTCACCGTCAGACCCGAGGAACGCTCCCTCCAGAGGCCTGTTGCCGCCGGCAACGTGCTCCGCCAAGAGCTGCGATGCCATCTCGCTGAACCCCATGCCGGCCAGAAGGTAGCCGACATGAGCCCGGGCAATGTCCTGAACTATATCGTCCCGTTCGTGGGCCGACGGGGGTTCGCCGTGCGTGTCCGGATCCAGCACGTAGAGGAAAGCACCTCGTGGTGGGATTTCGACCCCCCAACGCGACATGACCGCCCAGCCCTTTGCGCGAACCGCGGTCCAGCTATTCCTTCCCGGCCACGTTCCGCAATCTCTCGACCACGACTCCCTTGAGTTGGCCGTCGGCAGTTTTTATAGGACCAGGCAACCCGGTGCCGGTGCCGTTCGATGCCTGACTGGTACCCTTTGCCTCGGCGACCGCAACTCGACCCGATCCGGAGCCGCAGATCCAATCCGGAAGCTCGGTCCCCTTTCCGGCTAGTCTGGTGACACGCAGACGCTTCGAGACGTTCGTTGGATCTCCGTCGATCGGTGTGAACCAATCGAAACCGTGGTATCGGGCGAGGTAAGCCCGGGCGAAAAATCGCCCGAACAACCCCGAAAACGCGCGCCGCATCTCCTTGCCGCGGCCAGGCCCCTTGCCCTTCCAAATGAGTCCGTCTCCGCCGGGGACGAGGAGCTCTTCGAACAGCAGGGCCAATGGCCTGCTCGATCCGCCACCGGTCTGAAGGAGCTCTCCGATGGCACATGCGGCCACGAAATCGGTATCCACCTCGCATTGGCCGCCGGGACTTATGCCGGAAAGCAACTCCTTTGGGCAGGCGCTGGGCGGCCGGACTACATAGCGAATCTTGTGAACGCTCATCTGTCCCCACGCCCCTCACAAATCTCCGTTAAAATCTAATACCATGCACGAATGTCGCAGCCTTTCCTCCCGCGCGACCATGGATTCACTTAGATTGCGCCGGACTTGTCCTGCAAGCGAAAATTGAGCAAAATTCTACCGTGCGGAGACAATCGACGTGGATGCATTCGTTTTTCTGAAGGGATTGCCAGCCGTTCTCGGCATCGTGGGCTTCTTCGTCTATCTCTGGGCCGGCCAGTACCGCATCGGCGGTGACCTCATGAAGGGCGTCGTCGATAAGCTGCGCGCCGCTCCAAATGTCGACATCAAGGATTACGCATCGCTCACGCCGACGCGCATCGGTCAATTGATCGAACGGGACACGGCCGTCCGCAGTGTGGTGAACGATCAGGACGTGAAACTGATCCGCCTCATCGTCATTCTCCATAACGTCTTGACCTTGATAGTGCTTCTAGTCTGCGCCGCACTCGTCGGCCTCGGCATTTGGCTCATCGCAAGGCCTGAGCCCCTGTCAATCGTGGCCAGACCGCCCGTTGCCGCACGTGCGAACGCCGACCTCGCGCTGACCGTTCTCGATCTGGTGAAGGTCGAATGGGATGCGAAGGGGCTGACCGAAAGCGTCAGCGTTTTCCTAGAGAACGTCGACACGAATGCGAGAACGAGCAAGAAGGCGGTATTGGCGGACGTCCGGAGCGTGACTTTCAGTGCCGACGATCTCCACGACGTCGCGAGCAACCGGAATTATCGCGGTAAGAACCGGGTACGCACGGTCATCGAATGGAGTGGACAAACCGTACATTCGGACATCGCGGATATCCTCGTTGGAATCAAATACAGGCTGATGGTCGGTGGGAAGCTGATCACTCCGCAGGGAAGCCGGTCGATAAATACTCTTTTGGCTACAATCGACGACAGTACGGAGCAGATGCCACGAGAATATTGCTTTTCGGTCGACTTCGCCGGCTGGAGCCACTCGAACTCGGCCTTAGTGGCTCCCCTCAAAGCCTGCAACTCCAAGGCGGAGGTGAACCTGCCCTTCCTTCAGCAGGTCGAATGGGGCCGCCCACCCGGCCTTGTTCTCAACGATCCTCTGGCCGACAGACCTATTGCTCGGCTGTGCATTGCCGCGCCGCAGCATTCCGGCAACAATTGCTGACGGACCATGTCGATGGCGGCACCTGCACTGCCTTTCCTTGGAGAGAGATCATGACGGAAGTGAATAGTGAAAACCTCAAGAAATGGGCCCTTGCTATCGTCGCCGAGGTCGAGCCTGACGACACGTTCGTCGTGGAAGACGGCTTCGATGCGCTGGTGGAAGAATGGCATCGCGCGGACGCACAGGATGAGGGCCGCTTCATCGGCGGGGCCGAAGTCGCGACTTTCGCCGCCATGGTCGCTCCGTTTCTTCTGGCGTTCTTCGGGGACGTCGCCAAGGACGTCGTGAAGGACAGAGTAAAGACGGCCATAGGGTCCCTGCTCGATCGGGTGCTGGATCGTCGTGCCAGGAAGGACGACGTGGAGAAGCTTCGCAAGGAAGTGTCGTCGGCGATCAATAAGAGCCGCTTCTCCGCGGCCGAGAAGGCTAAACTCGAGGCCGGTTTCGCCAAGCTGTTTGCCAAGGTTGGCCCGAAGAAATGAAGGGGACCCATCCCAGGAGTTTGCTGCGCCGCCTCGGCATTTCCGACGGCCCCGCCGCGGCGGCGATCATCATCTCGGTTTGTCTGCAGTATCTTTTTCTCGCAAAATTATGGGAGGGCTACCCGATACGGTACATGGGCGACGTCATCCATCAGAACGTCGTGCTTTCGATGATCGGCCTGACCGTGCTTGGCGCGATCGTCATCGCAGCTGCATCGCTGTACCGATGGCGAAACGGAACGAATGCCGCGTCGAAACTAGAACGACTTGCCGTGAACCCGTCCTTCGATCCCATCCGATCAACGCTGGAGCAGATCGCGGCACGTTCGACCCTGCGTTCGCAGCCTCGCCTCCTGTACACTCCGAAGAACGGTGACGCGTTGGAAGCCAGAGAACGCGTGACGCCGTCCGGCGATGCGGTCGTCGTCGGTCTCAATCAGCGTGCTAGACAACGCGATCAACCACGTGCCTTCGAAGCCATGATTGGGCATGAAGTATCGCACCTCGAACTTGGCGAAACCTGGCTTGAAATTTGGGCAAGACGCGGCATCCTCCTGCATTTTCGAACGCTCGGCTGGGCGGTCGCGATATTCTGCCTGGTGCTCGGTTTCATCGATCGCAGAGGCATCGGCAGCCATCCCCCTTTCGGAGGCTTCATTCCGGTCTTCGATGGCGCTATCTTTGCCGGCCTGTCCTCCCAGTTCGCGGTTCTGATCCTCTCGAGCGCGATCGTTTTCGTCTATTCATACTTCTTCGTCGTTCGCCGCGAGCACATCCACGATTTCCGCGGCTCCCAACTTGCCGGAACGGACGCCTTGGCCGACGTCTTCGCCGCCCAGCAGCCGCCGGCGTTCCGGCCGTTCGACGCCTTCAAAGATTTCTTCAATCTGCATCCTGATCCGGCCGCACGAACCCGCGTGATCAGAAATCGTGACCTGATCCTGATTTCGGTGATCCTGTATCCGTTGGTCATGTCGGGCTTGCAGCCGTTGACATTGTTGCTGACGGCGGGCTGGCGCGACTTTTTCGGCGTGGCGAGAGAGGCTTGGAATTTCGGCCTGACTGTCGCCTCCGGCCTCTTCCTGTATGCCGTTCTGCGCGCTGATCTTGCAAGGTTGGGTTTGGGTCTGCTTTTGGACCCACGTCGGTACGCCCTGTTCGTTCCGATCTACGCTCTGGTCGCGGGTCTAGCCACACAGATCCCGCGCATCGTGCTGGAAGTCCTATACGGCTGGCGTCATGAATTTTCGCTCGACCAGATCGCCGATCGGATTTGGAGCGGAACGCTGATCGGGGGTGCTCGCATCGCGCTCATGACGGCCGCCATCCTCGGCCTGCTCGCCTTCCTGAACGGCGTCCGCATCGCCGCAACCGGCGAAACAAGGCCGGGCAAATGGAGCGCTATAGGTGACGCGGTTGCCGCCATTCTGGTGGTCGGAGCGTTCACCATCGCAAGCCTATCGAGCCTTCAGTTCGCTATCGGCGTGCTGGCATTCTGCGCGCCTCTGATCTTCGCTTATGCAATATTGTTTGCATTAGTTTGTCGATGTCTGGACTGCGGTCGCAGGCGCACTTCTGCTCTGCGGCTGTCGACGCGATGCAGTTGCGGGAGGGACCATTTGTCTCTGCCAAAGCTTTGGACTCGACATCCATTCGAGGTCCAGCTGTCGGTACCGAACCAGGTGGACATCAAGGGTCGAGAGAAGCCGGCCTAAACTGGTCGGACTCGGCGAATGTGAATTCGCTTTCCTGGAGGGCCACTCCGAATTGCCAGGCGATCTTCTGCGGCAAAGCTTTGCGCCAGTACAAGCTCTGCTCGTGCAAGGAATGCGAGTCGCCTTCCAAGTGCTTCTTCGGACAGCCGCCCCAACAGACCGGAAGGAACGAGCAGCGGCTGCAATTGGGCTGCCGCGTTGGGTCGAAGCCGGTCCACCAGGCCGCATCGCGGCCGGGCACCATGTCGCCTCCGGCACGGCGGATGGCGACGGGGCGGTCCTTCTCGCCCACTTGAAGCCCGCACCGATAGTGATTGCCGTCCGCTCCGATCACGATCGAATCGTTGGCCAGCGCTGCACAAACGGAGGTCCTTGGCAAAGGATAGAGCGAGCGGGTTGTGGTTTCGTCGAGAGTTGCTTCGTCGGGGACCATCTGCCGGGACCGTTCGCGAAGTCTCTCAAACTCTTCCTCAGAAAGCTTCGTGCGGCTAAGAAATCCGGCGCGCTCGGAAAAGTCGGATATCCGTGCGAGTTGAAAAACGCACGGAAACGCTCTGTCGAACCAGCCGCGGTCCTTGCAGAAGGCGATGAAGCCGTCCAAATCGCATTGGTTTCCGTGATCGGCATTGAACCTTACGTCGACGCGTACCACCTCGAGCAATCCGTCGACCACCGCGGTCGCCTGATCGAACGAGGAGACAGACGGATCGGGCGCCCTGCCCCTTCTATATCGGCGTCTCTTGTCGTGGTTCGGTTTGAGGCCGTCAAAGGAAATCTGCACCTGCCGGAGGCGGTGTCGCCTCACGAAGCCGGCGATGTCGTCCGGCCAGCATGTCCCGTTCGAAATTACGGAAGCGGAGTAACTTACCCCGATCTCCTTGCATAACGATTGAAGCGCAGCGGACGCTGCATCGATGAAATCGACGTTGAGGAGCGGCTCTCCGCCGTACCAGTCGACGTGAAGGCTGTCCTTACCCGACGCGACAAGGCGCTGTCGGGTCCAATCGACTATCGCCGGAACATCGCCTTCTGCGAGAGCATCGCGGGATCTCTCTTCGTAGCAGTAGTAGCAACCCAGGTTGCAGTCCTGCGTCGTCGTGAGGGTGATGACCATAGGCGTCCGTCCACGCGCATGCCAATAGCGCTCGCGGATCATGTCTAGCTCGTCGAATTCGTGGTCGACGAGAAAGCCCCCTCGCCGTAGTGTGGCGAGGAGCGTACGCGGGATCGTCTTGGCGGCGACCCTCCGCGGAGGACCGCAAAGCAGCTGCGCAAGCTCGCGCGCGTCCTGGCCCGACAGCCGAACCGAAGCGCCCGTACCCGCGTTGTACAGGACGTTGTCGTCGCCTAGCGGGACGCAGAAGTTGTAGCGCGATGATCGCAGACGATGCCGCGCTGCAGTCACTTGTCGATATCGACGATGGCGAGGCAGATATTCGTGCCGTACCCGCAAAGCCGAGCACCGACGCGACCGGCCTTCTTCAGATCCGGAGTGATAGTTTCGACCTGAACGACGTGCAGCTTGCCGGGTCGGACCTTCAACTTTACGTCCTTGTCGTCGGAGACGATCAAGCTCACCTTCGGCTTCTTGGTCGGCTTTCGCGCCATGGCTTCCTCCCGCCCCGTTTCCGTGAACAACCTATGGTCGCACATTCTTCGCAATCGTCAAGTGCAGCCTTTTGCCCGTCCGAACTTAGGAATCCCTGACGGCGGCGTGCGCCTGGCATCGAAGCCGTATCGAGGCTAAGCGTCCAGCGAACTCGTTTTCAATCGCTCCACCGGGTTTCGCCGATGATGTGGGTACCCGACTTCGCGACGGCCGCCGACGGCAGGCACGTCGGCAAGTCCATCGGCAGGGTTGTAGCCGGTGGAGGACCGATTGAGACTTTGGTCAGGTGGCGTTCAAGGTCGCTTCGGCTGCTTTAATCTTGCCGAGGATATCCTCGAAAGAAGGGATCCTCCGAAGATCATGCCGGCCATCTTCTGGTAGTCCGCCTTCAAAGGTTCGAGCATGCCGTCGACCGGTACGATACCGAACGTTCCGGGAGTCGCCTGGTCGAGATCGAGAGGCTTCCGGTTGAAGTAGAGGCGGGCATGGCGAACGCAGCTTTCCGCGAGCTCCAGATCTTTAAGTGCGGCTTCGCCGTGTTCGGAGGTCAGAAGCCGGAATATGTCGTAGTAATGGCGCGACAATCGCTGCCCGTCCTTGTAGAGCTCCCCTCTGTTCTGGAACCAGTGTCGCTGTCCGTGTAGGATGATGATCTTGTCCCAGAACGTCCTCTCGGGCTTGATCGTCAGCACGTTTGGCACGGTGAGGTCCAGGCCGTCGGTGTCGGTGGCAGAATATGGACTGATCGTTTTCGTCTCATGCGGATCGAGCGCCGACTTAGCGCCGGATTCGATCTTCACGACGCGTCGGACGTACCGCTCGTCGGAATCCGCGAATGCGCTTGGATAGTGGAAGAGCAGGGATTGAGCGTCGGGGTCGTCCGGATCGGGCTCGATCTTGAACGTCAGTCCTTCGAGCTCACCAGCGGCGAAGTTCGTCAGCGCGTTCTGGAATTCGCCGTTAATGAAACTGCTGCACCGCTCCTTTATTTCGTCAAGCTTTCGCTTGCGTTCGTTCGATCCCATCGCGCGGAGATCGTCATCTGACGGGAAGTTTTCGCCGGGCAGGTCGTCGCGGAATACGGTGATGTCGATGTCTTCCGAGAACCGCTGGATCAGATCGAAGGCCTTCGAGAGTGACGTGCCGCCCTTGAAAAGCAGACGCTGCTCGATGCCCGCCTTGTTGTAGAGCGCGTCGAGGATCCAACAGACCCAAAAGTCCTTTTCGATGTTCTCCGGGGGGCACGAGAGACGCTGTCCGGTTTGTTGGAACAGTCCCCGCCGGTCTTCAGCGCTTGCTCGAATGATCTGCGGCAGGTCGGTCATGATCGCATCTCATTGGCCGCGGATCGGCGGGAGCGGATCTGGCGCCGTTGCGTCGGACTTGAGGATATCTTTTACGATAGGAACGAGCCAGTCGGGGAGATCACCCAAGTGGTCCTGCAAATCCTTTCGCATGCGGTGCCCGTCGTCGCCGTCGTTCAGGATGGACTTGAGGCGCTTTGCGATCTTGTCGCCATCCGAAGGAAGAACGTCGCGCAGCCAAATCAGAGCTTGCACCAACTGCGCGGCCGGGCGGTCAGCCCACAGAAGTCGACTTGGCGCGACTTTCTTGAAGTCGATGACCATTTGGTCGAGTTGGATCGGCTTCACGCGGGCGTCCGTCCACACGACCACCTTCGCCGGGACGGCGTTGGTAAGTCCCAAGTTGTTGGCGGCGGTTATTCCGTCGACCAGTACTTTGGCGCCGTCCCGTCTCGCGACCGCCTGAATCACCGACTTGTAGTCCGGTGGCGAAATCTTCTTCGTCAGTTGGTTGGTGCGAGCAAGATCGTAGAGACCTTGGTCGATGCGCCTGATGCGGTTGTCACTCCGGAGGCGGTGGAGGGCGACGTCGACAGCCGATCGAGTGCCGGTGTCCGCAAAATCGCGTGCGGTCCATACCTTGCTCGGCTGAGGGTCATGGCTCATCCGATCGTATATCTGGTTCGCTGTGCTAGCCATTTTACGGTTCCCTTGTAAGAAATTTGCGCCTTAAATCTTACAAAGTCAAGACCGCGTAAGAAATATGACTCATATTCCTTACGGCCGTCTAATTTCGGCGCCGGAACATATCGGAGCAGCGAAGCACCACGCGATGGGCCTCTTCCAGGAGCCATCGCGAGATTTCCGGCTGTTTCGGCGTCTTTGCCCAGTCAGATTACGTAAAATAGAGGATTCCCTCGGGTTGGTTTGGAAAAGTGCTAATTTACTTAGTATGGCTGAGCAAAAGGACAGAAAGCTAAACAAGCTCGAAAGGACTCTCCCTCAGGGGCTTCTGGTCGATGCTGCCTGGATGGAACGACAGGGTTATTCCACCAGCCTGCGCAGCCAATTGGCGCTTGATCCTGTTTTGTTCTCATCTAGAATATATTCCCAATAGAACGGCTCGCCCTGAGGCGTGGCCTTACGTCGACATGTCGTGATGCCTTCCGTGGAAAATCCCCCGGCCAGGTCGATATCGGCGACGCGGATGTGGACATCGAGAGCGGCGACATCGCAATCGCGCGCGGATGGTGTTCAATCCTGCTCTACGATGACGGGGGAATTCATGAGTTTCAAAGTAACCGCAGCCGGCGCTTCACACGAACCTACCCTGCATTGTCCCAACTGCAATCACGAGATCCGGTTGACGGAATCATTGGCCGCTCCCCTCCTCGCTGAAATTCGTCAGCGCTTTCAACAGCAGCTGGCCAGCAAAGATGCAGAGATGGAGCGTAAGACCGAGGCACTGCGGCTGGAACGCGAGCAGGTCGCTAAGGACCGCGAGCAAATCGAGGACCACGTTGCGAAACGATTGATCGCCGAACGTGCCCAGCTGGTCGCGGCCGAAAGCAAGAAGGCGCGAGAGGCGGCCGCGGCCGAGCTGCAGGCGAAGGAAGCGGAAGCCGCGGAGCTGCGAGCCAACCTGCTTACCAACAACGCAAAGCTTGCCGAGGCCCAAAAGCAGCAAGCCGAACTGATGCGACAGCAGCGCGCACTCGAGGGGGAAAAGCGCGAGCTCGACCTGACAATAGAGAAGCGCGTGCAGGCCTCAATCAGCGAAATCCAGATCAAGGCCAGGCAGGAAGCCGACGAGGCTGCGCGCTTACGCGTTGCAGAGAAGGACCAGACTATCGAGTCGATGTCTCGAACGATCGAGGAGCTCAAGCGCAAGGCCGAGCAGGGATCACAGCAATCCCAAGGGGAAGTACTCGAGCTCGAGCTCGAAGAGCTTCTGCGCGGACGTTTTCCGACCGATTCGATTGAGCCGGTTGGAAAAGGTGAGCTTGGGGCGGACGTTATTCAACAGATAAATGGCGCCATTGGCAAACCTGCCGGCATCATCCTTTGGGAAACCAAGCGAACCAAGGCATGGAGTGACGGATGGCTTGCCAAACTGCGTGACGACCAGCGTCGTTCCGCCGCCGACGTCGCTCTGATCATCTCTCATGCGCTGCCGAAGCACGTCGAGCAATTTGACCTAGTCGACGGCGTATGGGTGGCCCATCCGCGTTGCGCATTGCCGGTCGCCGTGGCGCTGCGCCAGGGGCTGATCGACGTAAGCGGATCGCGCCTCGTTCAGCAGGGTCAGCAGACCAAGATGGAGCAGGTTTATCACTACCTGACCGGCACGAAGTTTCGGCAGCGGGTAGAAGCTGTGGTTGAGAAATTCAACGATATGCGCGACGACCTGGACAAGGAACGCAAGTTCATGGGCCGGCAATGGGCCAAGCGCGAAACTCAGATCCTCGCCGTGGTGGAGTCGACCGTTGGCATGGTGGGCGATTTGCAGGCGATCGCCGGCAAAGCCATGCCAGAGATTCCGAGCCTGGATATGCCACTGCTTGAGAGCCACGCCGCTCCTGAACGAAAGGTGGGATGATGGCGGAAGCTGATGGCGAGCTCGAGTCGGAGAGCATACCTCGCTCCCGCCGCCTCCACCCGAGCCGGCGGACGGGATCGACTGAAGCTGGAGGCGTGAGGGAGCCAGGATAGCGGCACTCCTCGTCAGATCTCGTCTCCTCACCGGTTCAAGCGATTAGTCGAGGAAGCTAATCTCGATGCCCTTCATCCCCTCGCCGCTTCGCTGCTTACCTTTTTCACTTTGACTACCTGCCCGCCTTGCAACCTCTGATTATGTTGCTTTAAGACTTACTAGCGGGGACTCAGGTCGGTCCTGCAACTCGTCGCGAGGGTCCATGGAGTGGAAGGCGCACGGTTACCGGGTTGGTGCATCGAGCGAGACCTTCGATAGCATCCCAGAAAGCGCAGACGAACTTGATCGGTTCATCGCGCTACACCGCCGAAAGATCGAGCCGTGGCTCTCGGCGGTATTCCAAGCTGAGCATCTGAACCTCCTGCTTGGCAGCGGCTTTACCATTGCTGTGGGCTTCGCTGCCGGCGTCAAGGCGACGGGTATGGCGATTGCGACGGGGAAGTCGAAACATGCCAAGGCAATCCTCGTCACGCGACCGCAAGCGCCAAAAAGATGGGTCGCGGTCAAGCTAACATCGAAGATCAGTTGCGTAGCGCCATTGCTGTGCTCGATGGTCTTGACATCATCGATAAGGGGTCGGCGCAAGGTGTTCGCGACGACATTAACTCCGCAATCGCGACATTCCTAACCTCACTGCTTGCTACCGAGCGAGGTATTTTCGAAGCAAACAGTGCATCAGCACTGGCGACGGTGCAGTCATTTCTGCTCAGCTTCGTCAGCCGCGCCGCTTCACGCGAGCGTTTACATATCTTCACGACCAACTACGACCGGTTGATCGAACATGGCTGCGATCAAGCGGGGCTACGGATCATTGATCGCTTTGTGGGGAGCTTGCGTCCACTGTTCCGCAACACTCGGATCGAGCTCGATTATCATTACAACCCACCCGGGATCCGCGGTGAGCCGCGCTTTATGGAAGGCGTCGTCCGTCTGACCAAGCTCCACGGCAGCCTTGATTGGCGCTTCGACCCCATCGCGCATCGGATCTATCGGTCAGAGACACCATTTGGTGCCGACGACGATCATCCGAGCTTACCAGATTCTCCAGTTGATACCGTGATGATCTATCCTAATCCGGCTAAGGACGTGGAGACCACCCAATATCCTTATGCGGAGCTATTCCGTGATTTCGCCTCGGCAACTTGCAGACCCAACTCGGTGGTGGTGACCTACGGCTACGGGTTCGGTGATGACCACATCAACCGTGTTCTGCTCGATATGCTGTCGGTTCCGTCCGCACACCTCGTGATCATCGCCTTTGAACTAGACGATCGCATCAAGGGATTTCTCAATCAAACTCGTCCTGCACAAGTCAGCCTCCTCGCCGGCAACCATTTCGGAAGCCTCCAGCACCTCGTCGACGATTATCTGCCAAAGCCCGCGCTC
This sequence comes from Bradyrhizobium sp. CCBAU 53338, assembly GCF_015291665.1. Taxonomy (NCBI): domain Bacteria; kingdom Pseudomonadati; phylum Pseudomonadota; class Alphaproteobacteria; order Hyphomicrobiales; family Nitrobacteraceae; genus Bradyrhizobium; species Bradyrhizobium sp. CCBAU 53338. The sequence goes on along the minus strand of NZ_CP030049.1, from coordinate 824,564 downwards.
GATTACATCACCGGGCGTATGTCTGACTTGCTGAAGAACCGCGCTTTCGCAGATGCCGCTGCGGGCCTGGCGCCAGCCGAACCGAGTCAGCCGCCAGCGGGCTCTGGAGGAGGAACGTGAGCTCCCCGATCGAACGGCTCGCTGAACTGGTCATCGGCACGGTCGAGTCGATCTCCTCGGATGAGATCCGTGTGCTGCTCGATCTCGATGCGCCACAGGCTACTGCGCTCAACACCGGCACACCGATGAGCTTCCCAAGGCTCAATAGTTACGTGCTGATACCGAATGAGGCTGGTGCTACCGTCGCCTACGTCACGTGGATCGGGATTGAACGATCGCCGTACCCCAAACGGTCGGGGCTTAAGGATTTCGGCCTGATCGATCTGCCATTCCCTCTGCGGAAGATGTCGCTCACTCCGATCGGCACCCTGTCTGTCGCTCGAAACCGACGCGAGGGAAGCAGTATGTTCGAATTGAGTCGAGGAATCGTTGCGTTCCCTTCGGTAGGCGATCAGATACCAATCCCAACGCCGGAACAAATCACAGCTATCGTCGGAGCAAAGGACAAGGACCGCCGCGTTCGCATCGGCTCGTCACCGCTGGCTGCAGATACCTCAATTATGGTCGATCCCGATAAGATCTTCGGGCGGCACGTCGCCGTACTCGGCAACACCGGTAGTGGAAAATCCTGCTCCGTCGCTGGGCTGATCCGCTGGTCACTCGATGCGGCGCAGGCCGCTCTTGAGAATGGCACAGAACAGCCGAATGCGCGGTTTATTATTCTTGATCCTAATGGGGAGTACGCCAAAGCATTTGCAGATAGGGGCGGAAATATCCGCCTGTTTCGTGTCCCGCCCATCGACCTCAACAGGGGTGAACGCGCGCTCCGTCTGCCGGCCTGGCTCTGGAACGGTCACGAGTGGACCGCGGTATCGTTCGCACGACCCGGAGCGCAGCGGCCCCTGCTGCTCCAAGCGCTTCGTGAACTAAAGAACGGGCAGCTGGCGGGGACGCCTCGCCAAACTATCGTCAGGCGGCATTTGTATTCCTATCGCATCATGATCGCCGCTATGTTGGCCGAAGGTGCCGCGACCTACGCTGGCAGCGCAAGCAATCGGCGGCGCTGCGGCGAACTGCTAGACAACATTGCATCAGACTGCAGCAATATGACGGAATCCGTTGATGGTGAGCACAAGACAGCTCTGGAAGAGATAAGCAGCATTATCGAAACTATCGCTAATTCCCGTCGGTCAGGAGACTGGTTCAACTCCTTCTCAGTACAGGACATGGAAGCGGTGCGGAGGTCACTGCAGAGCTTCGTAGATCTGGTAGAGGATGCTTTCGCCATCGCGCATCTTACGGAAGATGCACCGATACCATTCGACGTACACATGCTGCCAGAGCACCTTGAGAGGATAGCAGCGACGGAGGGAGGTGCGTTGGCCGGATTCATCAGCACGCTCGGCATGCGCATCCGCGGCATGATGTCGGACCCGAGACTCGGTCAAGTGATTGGAAGTGACCCGGCGATCACCTTCGATGCCTGGCTTGACGCGTTCGTGGGCAGCAACGCCTCGGCCAACGGACAGGTCGCAATCGTTGACCTTTCGTTGGTGCCTTCAGAAATAATCCACGTAGTCGTTGCGGTTCTGGGACGGCTGACGTTTGAGGCATTGCAGCGCTACCGACGGCTTCATCCTGATGGCAAACCTCTGCCCACGACCTTGGTTCTAGAGGAAGCACACAACTTTGTTCGGCGAGGCGCCAACGAAGATGGGCCGGCAGAAAACCCGACCCAGCTCTGTCGCGAGACGTTCGAAAAGATCGCGCGCGAAGGTCGCAAGTTTGGTCTTGGATTGATGCTATCGTCACAACGCCCATCGGAGCTCTCGCCCACGATCCTTGCACAGTGCAATACTTTCCTACTGCACCGGATCGTAAACGACCTCGATCAGGCGCTAGTTGGACGTCTCGTTCCCGACAATGTGGCGGGCTTGCTAAAGGAGCTACCTAGCCTACCATCCCGTCAGGCAATTTTGCTGGGATGGGCCACGCCGATTCCTTTGCTCGTGGAGATGGATGAACTTGCCGAGGCACATCGGCCGCAATCGTCAGACCCAGATTTCTGGGACGTTTGGATCGGCAAGAACCCACGTCCGATCGATTGGCCCACCCTCGTCGGCGATTGGACCGGCAGTGCGCAGAATTGAACAGACTGCGCTCCTCGATCAGACGTTTCCATGACTGCCGCACGCCTTATGAGTCCGACGGGAGAAAACAAGGTGAGCTGGTGATCTCATTGCTCAATGGCTTGCAGGACGAGACGGAGAGCGAGGTCGAGTTCGTCGAATCCGCTATTGTCATTCGGCGTCACAATTGATCCCTTCAGCATCCAATTTTGCATGCCGAATGACAGCTTGCCCGCTAAGTTGAGTGGCGTAAGTCGGCCGGCGTCAGCAGGCGATGAGATCGCTTCGACGGAAACACTGATCCGGCAGCAAGTGCCCGAGCATTGCTAACTGCGTTTCGTGTTGCGGGGACTTCGTGCTGAGCACAGACGAGGCTAGGGCCGAGATCGATCGGATCGACACCATTGCAATCAACTGGCGCCAAGTTTTTGAGGATGAGGGTGTCGACGAAATCGAAAGAATAGCACCTGCCTTCCCAATAGCAGACTGCTTTCCCCGCAAGCTCGTCTCCAGCCTTAGAGAGCTCAGCCGACTTTGCCGGCTGCGCTGGCCTTGCTTTTTACGGTCGTACTTCCACCGTTGTGACTGATAAGCACTTCTCTACGAGATGGAGAGCATGACCTTATCCCAGTTAGAGAATCCCTCCGCGAAAAAGGCCGGTCTTTTCGACCCCCGATCCTTATTCGATCGTTCAACTGCGCTCTCGACAAAGTCAGACGTATCGGCATTCAATGCCCGCACCACCTCTGATACAATATGGGGCCGACCACCGATGAGCGTGACCTCCGGCTCCGAGCGGCTCGATGATACAATCGGAAGTTCGATAAGCGCCGTATAGCACGACCCAAAACATTCGAGCGAAAAAGGCGTCAACAAAGCATCGTCAGAAGTCAGTTGAATTTCGTCAGGCCAATGGTTGAAGATGATATTGACGCCTGGCGTTGATGCTACGGCAAGAAATTCGATGTGAGTATCAACCCAATCGACGAAGTCGGCAAATTTAAAGCGGCGCGCTGTCTGCCGACCTGCCCGAACCATCGCCGATACAATCCTACGAAGAACTGGCGCGGCCGGAATCCAATGCGCAAATGGCCCTTCGCCTGGTGCCATTTCCAACTTGAGCTCTTTTCCCTTGAAACGGAGCGTTATCGATTTCTGCGGCCTGGCCAGTATGACGCCAATCTCGATGATGGCGACCGCCTCCTCCAGGTCGACAATTCGTTCACCGTCATAGTTGAGCGTTAGGTTCGCCTCCGCCTTCGGAAAGTCGATCAAAAATTCAAGGAAGTTGTTTGCAAGTCGCACCGGCCCGAGCTTTCCATCGAATATCGGAGTGACGAACATCTCGAGCTCTACCGAGGTCCACTCGCCTGCTTCCGAAGAAAGTTCAACCGTGGTTGACATCGATGACGATACGTTTAGCTCCAGCACCGCTTCCCGAAACTCATCGCGATCATTGTCGAGCGGAATTCCGAACCGGCGTCGCTCAATCGTCAGGTCCGTCACCTTAAGCGTGCGAGGGCCACCCAAAAAGAGCTGACCGATCTTTTCGCCCGCATTTTCTCCTGGAACGAAAAATCGACCGACAATGGATCTGTTATCAAAACCGCAAGTCTTGCGGTAGTCGACCTTCCCTGCAATATAATCGGCAGGTGCCCCTCCGAGCATTCCGTTTAAAGCCTTTGCCAGCCCTTCTCCTGCTGGAGACAATTCTACCGCACGATCGAGTGGCACAAGAATCGTGATTCTGTGAATGTTCCGCTTTCCTTTGGCTTCCTCGCTGCGAACCCGCTTGAGGGTGTCGTAGATCATTTTTTGATCGACCGGGACGAGGAGAGTGCGAATCGGCGTCCGCCCGTCTTTGACGAAAAACATGACGACGATCGCCGCCGGCAGGTCAGCATCAACGAGATGCTTGAGCGCCGACAGCTTGATCCTCGGCGGCTGAGATCCTTCTGTCGCTTTCACTTGGATCAAGAATTTCGGAAGATCGTTCTGGGAATCAAGCGGACGCTCTTTCATCCGCAAAGGCTCGCCTTCAAGGAGGTAGTCCCAGCCGAGACGGTCTGCCTGTGATTTCTGGGCACGAAACCCTTCCGGTTCACACCAACCGATGAACACATTCTCACCTCGCGCGCCAAGATCTGGAACGCTCACTGAATTCTTCATATTTTAGACCATAGCCTTAGCTACTGCTGAAACCAGATCGATAGTCGGGAAGAACCCGAGTTCGTGGAGTTGATGCAGTAATTCCTCAAATTGAAGGTGATTGGCGCTGCCCTTGGCGGCAAGCTTCGCCAGTTCATCGATTTTGCCGGCGAGTAATTCGATGTCCCGCTGGCGGCGTTTGGAGTCCGCAGGCGACAGCCGCTGCGGGCCATCGACAACAAACGCGGCCGAATGTTTTCGGACGTACTCCGCGACGTTGTCCAGCGCAATTTCGCTTTCGCCGGCCTTTGAAAAAGCCATGCTGATGCTGTACGCGGCATCTTCAAGGTACGGCCTGTCCCGCACGAGGTCCGGCGAGCTGTCTTTGCGGCGGTACCCGCTGAGAGAGAAGCTTCCGTTTTGCAGGTTGTAAAACCCGATCTCAAAAGGACCGAACGTCGCAACGCCTTTAGCGATATTGACCGACCATGGATTTTGCGGCCCGCCGCGAGCTTCGACCGCTTTGATCAGCCCGCTCACCTCTCGCGCATGAAGTCGCGCACGCTCGAGCTGAGCTTGGTCGTTCTCGAATATGGAAATGGCGTCCGGCTTCCAAGCCAAGTGCCGCGCGTGGAGTTGGTGCCAGGCACGCAGAGCGGCTTGGGCCGGACCGGGAATTTCCTCGCCTTCCATCCATCTTCGAAGCGTTCGCGTCGAAACTCCCAACAGTTGCGCAGCCTCGGCCAGGTCGAGGCCCAGAAATGTCAAAATTTCAGTCAGCTCAATACTTGTCATTATGTAAAATCCGTTTTGATAATTTGTCCTTCGTATTTTGACAATATGTCAGAAAAAAGAACCTGCTTTGTCCCCCTCCCCTTCCGCGGGAGTGTCGTCCCGACGCGCGAGTTGGCGAATGCCGTCACCAAAACAGATTGAAAAATGGACCGCCGCTACTCGGTCGTCGTCATCGCATTCCGTCGGTTCAGACGCAGATTTACCGCAAGAGTATTGGGATTCAATCCTGGCTGACGCGAGCGTCGGAACGAGTCCAGGCGTGCCAATTCAGCAGCGACGGCTATCGGAGATCCCTCGTCACGTTTTGCGGGTGACCTGCCAGCGCTGCAGTCGAATCGTTGAGATCCGAAAAGGCAGATGCGGTCGGGTCTTTCGATCAGCATGCAGTCTGGAAGGACGTCGGGCAGAAGTCGGCCGATCGGACATGTCAGAATCGTAGCGCGCGCTACGAGGAGGATGGCTGCTGGCTATCTTTCAAGAGCTCCTAAAGGATCCGCTCGCGATCGGTTTGTTACTCAATGGCGCTTAACCACCATCCAACACCCCTGTCCGGTGGCGATCGCAACGCTCTAAAGAAGGAGCTGGGCAAACGACTCCTTGAAATCGACGGGCAGGGCCAACCCGAAGGGGTAGGTCGTCGGAAAAGATCGGGGATGAAGGAGCCTTAACAAGCGGGACACGGATCGGGCTAACGACTTCACGCCGCCCGAAAAGCGGCCGGCTTCGAGTCCAGTTGAGAGGCCGCTGCCCGCTTTGGTGGCATCTGGCCCCTATCGAGCCCACGAGACGCGGCTTCCCGAAGTCTATCTTGTTGAGACGCTAGGCTGTCAGCCGGCGACCGCCGTCGTGCTGATCGTGTCGCCACGGTGGCGAGACTTGCCTGCCGATCGCCTGCAGATCATCCATCCAGGCAGCCGTTTGGTCCTCGACACCGGTAGCACACATCTCCTGCCCGGCGCCTACTATGTCGCTCTCCGTACTGGCACATCATCGCCACCGAGGAAACTCACTTTTCGCCGGCATCATCAGTCTGATCCCGACAGCCGCCTTCACAGGCATCCCGCAGTCGGGGCGCGCAGCACGCAAAGGCGTAGAGAGAGCGAAGCGTCTCCTTCTTGGCACTGTCGTGCAGCCCGCACCTCGTTCGTAATCAAAGCCTAAAGCTGCCGCGATCCGCATAACCTTTGGGCCGAATATCCAGCGCGGCGATCAGGTCCAGGCGCTGCTTCCGACAACCAAACTCGGGGTGATCTCCCACCTGGAGCCACGCTCCGTCACGGCGCTCAAGCCATCCGGATGCAAACACCTCGCCCGCCAGGAAACCGCCATTTGCCGTTCGGACCCAGCGTTCGCCGTCGATCGCAGGCCACAGAGCAACGTGGATTGATAGCTCGTCCCAATCCGCGTCGTGAACGCTGGCAATCGCCGCAATATCCTCGATCATGAATCGGTACGTTCGACCATCGTCCCCGTACCTCGGATCCAGCAGCGGCCAGCTGTTTTCTCCTGCACGCGGCGTAAACAATCCCTGGTCGATGCCAGCATTGATCCCGGCGACCATCACATTGCGCCAGGCCCGCCGCCTGCGGGACCCGTCGTATTTCACCTTGGTTACCCCCTTGGACGCGGTCGGAATCACGTCCGCACCCTCGTAGTTGAGGCGATCGAAGGAGAATCCGCGGAGGTCTTCGTCCGATGTCGGAACACCCGTCATCGCCGCGAGCCGGCTCAGGAACGGCAATTCCTCGAGCAATGCAAAGTCCGGATGCACCGGTGCACGCTCCAACATGCGGGCTCGCAGCGCTGCATGACTTGCAAAGCCGCATGCGGCTGCGATCGCCTCGGTCAGATGGGATGATTTGTAGTTCGGATAGCCCTGCCTAACCGCACGCTTCACGGACGTGAGCGCAGATTCAGTCAAAGGGATAGCGGTCAAAGGATCCACCTGTTCATATCGGCGGCCGATGTCCACAGATTACGCACCGACCTGGATATGACGGTCGATCCAAGGATTTGAAATAGTGCCCACTTTGACCCTGTGGCAGGTCCGGCGAGACGGCCGATTCGAAGAATGCACGATCTATCAGCCAGCTTTCAAGGACCTAGGCGCCTCAGGGCAGCCGCTCCATAGGGGTGTAACTTCCCGTTGACGGCTCCAATGCTGTTCGCGCGCTCGAGGAACATGACAAGCCGCCAGTGCACATCTACGTGCCAACCGATGAAACGGTTGGCGGAGCGCGCGGGCGCCTTACCTCGTCCGCTCATCGTCTCGCTTGTGACCGCGCAACTCGGCATCGATTCCCTGCTCTGCCTTGCGGCGACGGCTATTGGTGAGCTCCGAAAGCTCATTCTTTAGTGCATGCCGCCGGGTTTCAACGGCGGGCATGTCGTTCACGAATTGCCTAACCTGGCGCGCGAGCGCGTGATCTGCCGCCGCTCCAGAATGCTGCAGCTCGGCTGCGTAATCGAGATATCGCCGCCGGATCGCATCCTGACGTGACTTGATCTGCTCGTCCCAAGGACGTTTTGCAGTCGTGCCGCCCCTCACCTCCGAAAGCACCTCTTTCCGGGCGAGCCGGTCGACATCAGGTACGATTTTTCGCTTGCGCATAGCGAGCACCGCCCCGCGATCGGCCTTTTGAACTCGCCCGCGGGTTCGCCGCGGCGTTGCCTCGGCCGCTATCCCGCGAAGCCGGAGTTCGCCAGCAAATCGCTCCCGCCAAGCCTGCAGATCTGCCTTCCGAGGGTTGAGACGCTTGCCGTCGTGGCCCAGGGACCGGACGGTCAAGTGCACGTGGGGATGTTTGTCGTCGAGGTGCTGGACGAAGACATAGTCATGATTGTCCCCGAACGTTTCGATGGCAAATGCCCGGGCTGAATCCTTGACGGCGACGGCATCGGTGCCAGCCGGCATCGACAGAATGATGTTGATCGAAAGCGACCCATCACGGCGGCGCTTGTCGTCAAGGCCGGCATCATCCTCCCAGCGTTGCTGTAGGTCTTTCAATCCGGAACGACCGGCCAGACTCGCGCCCTGCTCTGTTTCCGCATCGAGCTCGCCGTTTCGCGTGATATACGCAAGGTGCGACTTGAGATGCGCCACGTCCTTGGTGCGGCCGGTGATCTTGACCATCACCTCTGGCGCTCGGCGCACGATCCGTTCGAGCTTCGCGCGCATAGCCGGCGTCAGGCGACTAGGAACCGCCGGATCGGGGATATCCCACTCGGCCCGCCGCGGGCGCCGATTGGGCGTTTCCCAAACATATGAGATCGGCGGAAGCTCGGAGGCCAGGTCTGCCGGCCGCGGCTTATGGCGCCGACTCATCGCCGCCCATCCCAATAATCCGCGTTGCCGTGCAGCGCATTGCGTAGTTGCGCGAGCTCTTTTTCGATGACCAACTGGGCCTCTTGAATTGCGGACAGATCGGGCTCGACCGCCCTGCCCTGCAGCACACTGGCGTTCGCTGCGCGCGCGATCTGATTGATGTTGCCGCCGATCTGGTTGAGCTCGCGAACAATCGCGCGGAGCGCCTCGTGCTCGCCTGGAGAATGCTGCACCGGTGATCCCAACCGCGAGCGCACCAATGCAACGATCCAGCCGGTTCGGGTCATGCCGCGCTGATGTGACACTTCCGCGAGCTGCCGCATCTCGCTCTCGCGAAATCGCACCGTCACCTTCTCCGGTCGCCCGACAGGCAGCACGGAGATGCGCGGCACTGGTTCAGCAAGTGCCTCAGCAATGAGACGCCGCAAGAGCGCGGATTTGCCGCCCTGGGTCGCTGCCAAAGCTGAGAACTCCGCAGCGACTTCGTCAGAGACGCGAAGCGAGATCAGAGCCATGCACTCCAATCCCAATCGCGATCTAATACATCGCTGGCGCGAAGCCTATCCTGCACTAGAAAAAGCGAATCCTTCCACTCCCTCCGTGTTGGTTCGAACCAACAGGCTCGGCATTCAAAGCTCGGGATTTGCTGCAGGTGAGATCCAACCCAGCCGACGATCGATGCGCAGAATTCCTCCGGGAATGGCGCCGCCGTCAGCCCCGGTGCTCTTATTCCACGAACGCCGCGCGTGGAGACCGGCAACATTGGCACCGGGTATGTGGACCGCGGCTTACCAGCAGCCTCCGGCCTCTCTACGGCGCTGTGGGGGGCGCGTTCGGCCTCCGGCTGCTGCGCTAACGCGCCATCCTTCGGATGGGAAATCCGCTCCGCCGGCATGCCAAGCGCAGCGGTCTTTCTGAGGAGACAGTCGAAGGCCAGCTTCATGCGAAAATGATCTCTTCGATGGTGATGGTCGATGCCGGCACCTCTTCCACTTCTTCTGCGCCATCGACCAACAGCACGGCATGGCGTGAGCCTTGAGACGCGAGCCGATCGACGAGAAGACAGCCCGCGCGATCTTGGTGGCGCACTCTGATCGTCACTGACGAACTCATTCGCTCATTTCGATGGACGGAAGACCTGGAGCTCTTCTCCGCGGCCGCCGTTACACGGTCTCTCTCTATGGGTCGCAATGCTACTTGCGGTGCGATCGGGCCTCGCGCCGATTGAGCTCCAGCGGCACCTTCGCTATCAGCATGGGAGCCCCCAACTCCGCTACGAATTTTGCGAGCCAGCTGGCGGGCGTGGGCGTCGGTGAAGCTCTCCTGTGCTGCACATATGGTCTCGACGGCGTTGGGCTGCTCACGCCAAGCCTGGTAGAGTTCATACACTGCACGGATTGACGAGCCCGCAAGCTTCGACCGGAGAAATTCCGGCATACCAGGCGGCGGGATCGCTCCTGATGGAAGCTGGGTTCATTGTCGCCCCGGCTTCTTCCTTCCCGTTCGCGTGCTATCACGATTGCATCGTCGGCTATTCCTGGAGCGCCTGCAGGCGGCGTTCGATGGCACCAAGCTCCAGTTGTTCGGCCATCTCGCGCACCTCGTCGAGCCAGCGGCATTCGCCCGCCATCTAAACGCCCTCCGCAAGGTCGAGTGGGTCGTCTACGCCAAGCGTCCCTTCGGCGGACCAGAACAGGTTCTGACTTATCTCGGGCGCTACACTCATCGCGTTGCGATCGCCAACGGCCGGCTTCTTACCTGTGAGCAGGGCCACGTCCGCTTCCGGTGGAAAGATTATCGCGCCGGGAACAAATCCAAAGTAATGACGCTCGACACTGAGGAGTTCCTTCGTCACTTTCTGCTTCACATATTGCCGAAGGGGTTCCGCCGCATCCGTCATTTTGGTTTCCTGGCGAACGCCTGCCGCGCCGCCAAACTCGCGCGCATCCGAGCGGCACTTGAAGCCCCGCAGCCACCTCCGCCTGCCGAAGCTGTCGACTATCGTGAGCGCTGCGCCATCCTCCTTGGTCACCGCCTCGACGTGTGCCCCATCTGCGGAGGCCGCATGGTCGAGATTGGGCCTGCGCCGCGTGCGCCGCCGCGACGCGCACCTCGCTGCGATACATCATGACCGACTACCTCGACTTATTCGCTCCCACTGCACGTCAAGCGACGCAGCAGCGCGCGCGGGAGGGACCTGTGGGCCGGTGGGGCGATCGGGCGCGCGGTGGTCACGCGTTTGTCCTATCGTCGGCCCGCCGGCGCAAGCTGTCGCCTCACCTCCGAGGACACGACCGCCGTGAGCTCCTCGTTCAACTGCGCCGCGATTGAATTTGCCACCCGCAGATTCTCTTCCTTCTTAGTGGCGGCCAGACGTTGCGCTTGCTGAAACACTGAGGCTGCGAAAGCAACCGCGGCGTGTTCCTCCGCTTGCCCACCACTATTATTGAGTTCGGCGGGGAGCTCGAACGATCCTCCCGTCTTGCCGTCCAGAAAATCCCAGCAGGTCCGAAATAAGTGGCGATAGCCTTGGGTTGCTTCCGGCCCCCTATCGACGACGCCGGCTTGCTTTGCGTACTGAAAATCCCGCTCATAACCGAGCTCTGTCAAGAGCTTCGCCCCAACCAGGTCGGTCACGACTTGCATCTCTTCGATGCTCAAGTCAGTTTGCCAAGCCTCCACTGAGCGGTCATCGACGGCCTTTCGCTCCAGGATCTTGCGATCTCCGAAAGTGCTGGAGCGGAGATAGTCCGTCTGCCCCCCCGGCGCCGATCCCGTCTCGGTCGGAGTGTAACCGAGGCCGGCAAGCACGCGCCGAATTTCGTCATCGGGGTGCGCCACAAGGGTCTCATAGTGGACCACCTGCGTCTGAGGTCGACTGCGGTATGCTGCTAGCGCAGGCAGGCCCAGGACAAGATCTGCGAGAGAAGATGCGATCGCGGGCGTGGGCTGGCCCAACGCGATATCGGCGAGACACGATGCGATGGCGGGCGGGGAACTTGCGGCCAGCAGAGGGACGCCCCATGTCGTCTTCAGTGATGCGGCGATGGCGTAGGGGTTACGCATGAGAACGAGACGCGGTGCTTCCGGATAAAGGGAATCCAAAAAGTCGAGCACCGTCCAATAGCGCGGCGTCTTGTCTATGAGAGTGCGTTTGCCTGCAGCAGCTAAATACTGGCAATAAGCTGCATCGGAAAAAGCGCGGGTAACGATCATCCGATCTATTCGCCCCAAGAACTGCGAGGTTGCGCTTTGAACCAATGATGCGCCGGCTGGGTGGCGGTGGTCGACTTTACCGAAGGCCTCAAGTGCCAACATGAGCCACGGTTCAGGCGGAGCCAAAATATCCGGGTGCCGCTGCAGCAAATGCGCTAGCAGCGTCGTCCCCGAGCGGGGAAGACCGAGCAAAAAGCACACCGCAGGCGCATGGCTTACATCGCGGTTCATCATTCAACAGCCTATCTTGGACAGACCGAGCGTCCGTCTTAAAACCTTCGTCCGGTAGAAAGAGACAACACCAGCAATGGCAATCCAGATAGGGTCAACCATCCCTATCCTCAGATGACGTGACATCCGCGAGGATGACATCATGCCGCGACAACATTCGATGGCCCTTGTGGCAGCTTTGGCTTGTTCGCTGCATGAGCGCCTACTGCGCGCTTCGGATGGACGCGCGCCATCTCCGATTGGCAATGCGTACGTAGATTGCCCGTTGTTCAGGTTTGTTGCAGATAGACCGTAACTCTCATCGATCCCATTCGTAGCGGAAATGGAAGACGACCCTATCCCTGTTTCGCATGATCTGGGTGCCATGAATTCAATCCATTTAGCCAGCCACAGCACCGCACCTGAGATCGGCTGCGCCCAGCTCCTTTCGGGGCCGGAGCCTCCAAGCATCGCCCCGCCGCGCGGAGCTAAGCCATATTGAGACCATCAGAAAAGCTATACCGTGGTTTATCGGAAATAAGCGGCAAAGCGACCGCGGAAGCCCGTCGCTTCGAGCCGCCACGATGCCATTCCCTCGCCAGCCAAAGAAGACGGTAGCTCATCTCGATGTCTAAGTGCGCCATCTGAACCCAATATCCGCCATTCGTAGGATCGGCAAAACTCAATAGTTTTGATGGAGCACATCCATACCGTGGATTGATGGCTTAACCGGCCAACGGCCTCTGCATCCAAAGAGACACGGCCGTGCTCTGCCTGTCATCTCGCAAGGAACAGAGCAGGGGTGCCGAAATCATTCCCGCATCTTCGGCATCCCCTTAAGCGCTCTTCTACTCCACACCATCATGCTCGTCGGCACGCGATCAGCCGCGCGAGCCCTCCAGAAGAGCAGGGAGCATCTCAAATGCCAGACCACCGCCGGCTGCCGCCGCGATACTTGCGGAGCCCCGAAGCGGCACGCTTTCTCGGCCTGTCCGCCGAACTTTGGAAAAGCATCGCACATACGGTACGGGGCCGACTTATCGCAAGCTCGGTGGGCTCGAAAACCTCGAAGCCTTGGTGGACCGCGGAGCCAAGAAATCGACCAGCGATCCCGGCACAGGAACGGTCTTGCTCGCAAAGCGGCAAATACCGCATTCCTTATGTGTCGCGCGCCATGGAAAACTGCCCCCCATATTGCCTCAGATGACAATGTTACCGAAGTCACCCTGGTGTCTTCTGGATCGACTGCCGCGAGTCGGAGCAAGCCGCTCGCGAAGCTCGCCCCCCAGAGCGCCGTAGCGAGCGAGCGGCTTGCGGTGCTTCAGCGAAAGAACCTGTCAGGATTAAATACGAAGGCGCGAAGCTTGGACCGATAGTGTGATCTCTGTGTTGCTGATGAGCTGTCGAGCGGCCTTTGATCGCCAATTCTTCACCAATCGCTGCACCGTGCGCCGCTGATGGCCGCTGAACCGACCGGGCGCATGCGCTTCCAGCAGGGAGAGAAGATCGACCGCAGACAAGTGCGGAGCTGCGGCGAGCCATTCCTCGATGATGGGAATGTATGGGTCGAGCATCGATGGCCGACGTGGCACAGGCTTGCGCCGCACATAGCGACGCCGATGAATGCCTCGCTGCTCACCCTGTTTCCAACCATCGCCGAGCTCTCGGGCAAAGGCCGCCAAATCACTGTGCCCCTGCGCGACAGTCATCGCTGACTTTCCAGCCCGTTGATCGACACGCTTACCCAACTCATTCTGAGCGTCCCGCATCTGTGCCAGCAATGCCACAGGATCAAGCGTCCGGTAAATCTCCCGCAGCCGACCTTTGAATGCCTCATTGAGCCTCGGGTGGACCAATGCTTTTTCGTACGGCGTAGCGGGAGGAAGATAGCACTTGATCATCTTGGCACCTTCGCGGTGCTTCTCCTTCAGCTTAAACGAGGGCTGGAAGAAATTGATGTATAGCCGGGCCGCCGCAAACAGGCGAACCAATGAACGGGCGGCATCAATGCCTTCAAACCGCCCGTAGCCCACCAGGCGGCGAACGATAGCTCCGTTCTTTTGTTCAACGAATGCCTGATCGTTCTTCTTGTAGGCCCTGGAACGAGTGACTTCGACATCGTGAGAACGGCACCACGACACGACCGTGTCGTTCATGAAGGCGCTGTCGTTGTCAAAATCGAGCCCCCGAACGGGCCAGGGAAATAGGTTCTGCGCGCTCGAGAGCTTCGACCACAAGAGCTGCTTCACGCACAACAAGCGGAAAGCATTCGGTCCACCCGCTGATCTGATCTCGCGCTTTGCGCGCATGCTGATCTTCCCTGCCATACCTGCCACCGAACTGATTCGGCAGCTCCGCCCCAGACACGGCAGAGAAGTTGTCCGGTAACATTTTTAGTGAGGCAATGCGGGGGGTCAGTTCCGGATGGCGGGAGCCGGTGACCATGTCGAATGACACATGCTCTGCTTGTGGGCAACAGCGCGGTCGACTCGATCTGTTTCACTCATTCCCGGCGATCTGGCGCCGCACGGATCCACGCCTCGCTTGAATAGCAACTGATGGAGCATTTCTATTATGGAGTTCGGTTGATCTCTCCTACTGAAACCATGACACTATTTAAATTCGCATAATTAATTATGGAATACTTTCGCAATTCTTGGAATATGGTCGAGTATGATCTCGGATTACTTTGATATACTTCCACTGACATTTTGTCCAGATCAGCCGACTTGTGGCGTGTCGCACGCCGGCTCCGAGCCCGGAAAGTGCCGCTGGACGTAACCGCGACGGGCGTTGCGCCTGAGCCAGGACTCAAGAGCCTCGACGGCTTGAACAGATCGAGTCGCCGTCGACCGCGCCCACCGAGACGGCCCCATTCGCGCACCAATGCCGTATCGCCAAAGAGCGTCGGCTCAATCGTGAGCACATAGAACCGCGCCATGTTACGGGCCGGATCGCGACGCTCGAGCACGAGATATTGCACGGTGAGTTCGGACATGCGCCAGAATCGCAGCCGCCGAATCGACCGTCCAATTAAATAAATGAATCGATCAGCGCCAACGATTCAAAAATTTCATGCTGACAACGAGACAGGTCGCGGCGAGGCTCGCGATGGGCGACTGAGCTGAGGCGCGCTCCGGCCTCGCTGGGTGGCAGCGTCTCCCCTGGAGAAGCCGTCTGAACAAGTTGCCATCGCATGGCCGCCAGGTAAATGGAGGGTTTCCTCCTCCGACCCCATGCGTTGCGCAAGACTTTCTCGACTTGCGCGACGAGCTTCGCCCTGTGCTCGGCAGGCAGTTTGTCCAGATTGATCTGCTTCCAGCGTATAGCCGGCAGGTCCGCCGCGCCAGGGACGCCCAGCAGGCTCCAATCCGGCTCGCCGCGCTTGAGGTCCGCCATCACGGCGAATGCGCAGGAGACATCGATATATTCTTCTCAACGGCTGCCTTCTCTGGATCCCAAACTAGAATCCAACACTGACCTTATCGGAATGCTTTGCGAGCTACCTTTTCAAGGTCTGCGGCCGCACTTGACGACCAGCCGTTCCGCTGAGCCCATCGGCGGACCTCAACTGGATCAAACGAATGCCCTTCCTGACGCAGCTGCGCGATTGTGCGCTCTGCGTGTTTCTTGTCTGAGGGATGATTGAGACCCGTACCCAAATTGACGGCTTGGGTCAGGCTCTGCAGCGCCTCCTCCACGGGCTCGGGCAAACTAACGGTCGGTGCCGGTGCAGTAGTGGCTCCTACGATCTGAGCTCCCCATGTCGCTCGCCAGTTTTTGCCGTCGGTATCGTTCCAAGGAAGGTAGACGATCGCTTGCGCGCCGATCGCATCGTCCAGCTTGTTCATGTCTTTGTCCGAGATGTGGCCGCCGATCAGCAGCCCATCTGACCAACTCCCCCGGGAGGTCTGCGCACTTTCCAACTTCATCTGAACGCCCTGCGCCACCAGAACGGGTTGCCCCTTGACGAGCGCCTTTACGACGTTCGGTCCGAGGAATTCGGCCACGATGGTCCGATCGAAGCCGCCCTTCTGCGGCACCACCAACGTCACGCTGGAGATATTCCTTTCCTTGCAAATTTCGAGGACGCTCTTGAAAGCGAGCCGGACCTGGTCCGGCGACCGCTCAACGACATATCGCGCGACTGATGCCACCTATTGTTCCCCTTTAATAGAAAAGCGACCGATCAAACGTAGTTGCTTTGCAAAAAGTTGCATCGCGAATGCGAGTGGTCCTTCGACAATGAGCGAGCGTCGCTTCATGTCTCCCGCCATGCTCTACCGATTTCCCAAGAGCTTGGTTCGAATGAGACTGAATAACTCGGCCTGATACTGCGCATCATGCAGGGCCTGATGATCGCCCTTCAACCGAGGCGACAGGCGCTCCGTCATTTTGCTCGATCGCGTATCGGCCCAATCGCACCCCGTCGCACCCATGAAAAGCGCCTTGATGTCCAAAGCCGTGAACCCGAATGGATTATCGCCCGTGAACCGATGGAAATAATAATTTACGAATGACCAATCGAACGGCGCGTTGAGCCCGACGAAGACGACCGAGCCGTCTTTTTCAACAAGCGCGTCGAGCCACTGCGCGAAGGCCCGCATCGCCTCCGCCGGTTCGAGCCCGTTCTTGGCAAGCTCATCCAGCGACAGGCCGGAAACCTGCAGGGCTTTCGGATCGGCATTGCGATTGATCGGCTTCAATTCGCAGGAGAAGGTCTTTGCCGGATCGTTGACAACGCAGGCGCCGATCGACAGAAGGCTGTACTCACCGGGGATCGGCCCGGCGGTTTCAACGTCGACTGAGACGAACACTTCGGTTTTACGCCTCATGAGATCAATGGCTCCGCCGGCACGAGCGAGGGTCGCGTGCGGATCGCCTGCCAATGTTCGCGGAAGGCGCGCCGGCGATCCTCGGCCGCGCCGCTGTTCTTCCAATGCAGGCCAGAGAGCGTGGTGATGTCAAACGGCAGGTCCGAGCCCTCACGCGCCGTCACCATAGTAGGCAGCCCGCGACCCAGAGCATATCCCAGCTCGAGGAAACAATTCGATCGTCCGCCGGTAATGTCGGCGATCACGACGGCGCTGCGGTGCAACTTGGCGAAGATTTCCTGATCGATACGGGCATGGTCGTGGGCTTGCCGGCCGTCGATGACGACGAGCCGGTAGCCAAGCTCGTTCTCGATCACCGGCTGCACGACGGTGTCGAAAAAGTCCTGCACGTCGGCATAGTCCGGCAGCGCCGGATTCAGCAGCCGCACCGCGAAGGCCTTTGGTCTTTCCAGGGACTCGAGCAGGTCGACGAGGACCGCGACGCGATCGGGGATGGACTGGCGCGGCGGAAACCGGATCTTGTTGAGCCAGTCATGGGCGTCGCCGTCATCCGCAACCTGGAACAGGCGGCGGGTTTGGCTGCTAGTCAATCCGAAGCTGTAGAGCCGGCGAGCGCCCGCCGTTTCCGGCGACACGGGAAGATTGAGGGGAATGATCGGCTTTCCGGCATCGTGGTAGAGATTTGCGAGGTAGAGGACCCCTTCCGTCCCCCCGAGCGCGACAAGAATATCGCCGAAGCGGGCCTGGGCTTCCATGCGCTTGCTGGCCATGTTCCAGTGCGCGGCGTTCTCGATCTTGACCATTGGCGAGCTGCGCAGCTCGTCCCATAGGTCGGCATACTCAGCCGGGACCTGATCTTCGCTCTTGTGGTGCTGCACGGCGACCGCGAGCGGGCCCGGAACATTCGCCGGGCGTGACGCGAGGCTCTCCCTGAGCGTCTTCCAGATCAGCCAGTCGAAGCAGATCGGAAGCCCGTCGGATTTGCGCAGAGGTTCAGCGTCGACAGGCACGACGAAATTCGCACCGCGACGGGCCAATTCCTTGACCAGCGCAGCAACGAGCTCGCGGGCCTGATTGACGTCGGCGGTCGAGGCGATGGCAAGGTCTTCGACGATGCTGCCGGCAATGTGGATGCGCCGGCCGAACAGAGGGGAGCGCGCCATCAGCGATCCTCCATCACCGGCGACGCGGTGATCGCCGCGGCGGCGAGCTTGAGTTGATCGAAGCGCAGTGGCCCGCTCGGGAAGGCCTTTGCCAGCGCGGCCGGATAGAGCCTCGTCCTGATATCCGAATAGGTCCAGGACGGCTTGCCTGCCCGCGCTCCGGTGGCTTCGACGAGCTGCGATAGCTGAATGGGCGTCAGAGACAACCCGGCCAGATCCATCGTGAGCAATTGGCGGCGCTCGTCGTCCGTTGGACGGCGGAACTCCTCGATGATGGCGGCGCGGCGGCACAAGGCAGGATCCAGGACCGACAGCCGGTTGGTGCACAGGATCACCACGATCCGGCCGCCGTACTGGCGCAGGTCATCGACGCCCTGAATGAGCGTGTTCACCGCTACCTTGTCTTCGTGGTGGCTGTGCTCCTGGGCGCGCGAGGCGGCGAGGCTGTCGCCTTCGTCGATGATCAGGACCGCGCGGCGGTGCTTGCCGGCCGATTGAATGACCTTCTTGAAGGCTTCCGCGATCAATGTTCCCATCTCGCCGACCATGCCGCTGCCGCGGACGCGGTTACTCAGCTTGAACAGGATCGAATCTTCGCTTCTGGCCTCGATTACCAACTTGTTGGCGATGCACTCCGCTGTTGCGGTCTTGCCGGTGCCGACATCGCCGTGAAAGATCACCAGCGGATACTGCTCGGCGACGAGATCGCAGATCGGAAGGCTCTTGCCGTGATTCTTGTGGCTCCAGCCCGCCAGCTCGCGGACATTCAGCAGCAGACGAAGCTGATCGTGGACCCGCGCATATCGGGTATCGAACCCCAGAAGGGTCTTCTCGCGTTTGGCCAGCGTATCGCTGGGCAGCGGCGTCTCGCTGTCGAAGATGCTGGGTTGACTCACGAGGCCCAATCCTTGCGCTGCATGCCATAGGCATTGCTGACATAGTTGCGGCCGCCAGCCGACGAGAGAGCGGCATGGCTGGTATCGTCGTAGCAGGTCACCCAACCGATCTTAAGCTTACCTTTCGTGGCTTCGCGTGCGGCACTGGTGTAGTCGTCGGTGTAGCTCAGCACGACACGAAGCTTGGCCCCTGCGACCTTCGGCCAAAGAACGCCGCCGGGCCGGCTCGTAGACAGCGAGCCGGCGTCGGTATCGACTTCGAACCTGACGGCCTTGATCTCGACCCCACTGCTGATCAGCGTGACGTCGACCCATTTGAGGTAGCCGTCCTTGGCCAGGACCTCGATGTCATGGGCGTAGTTGCGAGCCTCCTCCGGAGTCCAGCAGCCGGTGCTGTCCGCGATCATCACGAGATCGGCGTTGACGCGCCGAACGACGTTCTCGATGTCGACGTAGGTGTAGGTCGCGCTCGCGCTTCTGACCTGGGTCATGCTCATCTTCAGTCCTCCGTCTTGAATCGAGGGCCGAAGATCTCCTTCCAGACCTCATTGTCGTTCTCGGCCGATGCAAAATTGGACGTCTCCCAGGCCTCCTGGGCGGCGGCGACGATCTGTTTCCGCTCGTCCTCGGAAATCCGGCTGGTCACGTTGTTGAGGCTGTAGACCGGATCGAGAATGACCACCGGATCGCAGAACGTCGTGAATGGCGCGACATTCTCGGGAAACTTGATCTCTTCCTTCAACTGCGACTGCGCGACGTAGAGGAGGAAATTGCGAAAGCGCTGTTCGATGCTTGCACCGTTGCCCTGCTTGGCGAGGACATGCGCCATGATCAGCTCGATGGCGAAGGACTTCAGCGGCTTCAGTTCCGCCTGGTTGCGCCACTTCTTGGCCATGCGCACCAAGGTGCGGAAATCCGCGTCCTGGTCCTTGCGATCGCGGACGAACTTGATCTGGCAAGGCGCGCAGGTCTGCGTCTTCGTGCCGTCGTGAATGTCGAACTGCCAACCGTAGCCGGCGCGGTTCTCGTCTTCGATGACCGGCACGATATCAACGCTGAGGCCCGTGCCCACGAAGGTGACGGTCGCCGCCTTGCGCTGGATCTCAAAATCCTCGACCGACTTGTTCGGATACTGCTTGATCAGCAGCGCGTAGATCGTGTCGTTCAGGCTATCCAGCGTCTCCTTGCTGACGTCTCGGCCAGAAATGTAAAAAACGACATCGACATCGACCGGATCGACAGCGGTCTTCCGCAGAATCGTGTATTTGGCGAAGGCCGGCCTTCACGACCTTAGTGATCTTGATCTCGGTCTTGTCGCGAACGGTCTTGCGGAGTTCATCGATCAAGCGATCGACCTGCTCGTGGTATTCCTTGCGCTTGTCGGCAGGCAGGCGCAGCACGTTGCTGTCGTAGTACCGCAGTTGAGTATTGTTCAACATCGCTGCTCGATTCCTGCTGGTCGGTTTCGCCGGCGGCTGGCGCAAAAGTACGCCACAGTGGAACTTGTCCGACCCAGACCGGTTTACAAATCCGGGACAATGGAGCGGTATGCGGGCCATATAGGCTCAATTTTCCGCGCATCAAGGGTTTTTGGTTTACAAATTTGTGCCCATATCGTACTTCTGTAAACTGAGACGCAAAGGAGGCCCAGATGATCGGACACAAGCTTAAGGTCGCACGGTCGGCCTCGGGCCTGTCGTTGCGTGGCCTCGCTGACGCCATGGATGGCATCGTATCGGCCCAAGCCATTGGCAAATATGAGAGAAACGAGGATATGCCGAGCTCGCGGGTGCTGATCGCCTTGGCGGCGACGCTCCACGTGACGGAGGATTACCTGCTCAGCGAGGACGAACTTGCCCTTGAGGGCGTCGAGTTCCGCAAGAAGGCGGGCACGTCGTTCCGGGAAGAAGCCGCCCTCGAAGCCCGCGCGATTCACATGCTGGAGCGCTATCTCGCGATCGAGGACCTGCTCCAGATGCGCAGCATCGATTGGGAGCAGCCACGCAGCGCACCACATCCGGTGGCCGATGTCCGGGACGCCGAAGATGCGGCTCGCTCTGTCCGCGAAGACTGGGGTTTGGGAAACGATCCCATCCCGCAGCTCGCCGAGCTTCTGGAGGAGCGCGGGATCAAGATCCTGTCGCTCGATCTCGACGATATCGACGGGCTTGCCGCCAAGGTGCGACGCAAGGACCGCAACGCTGCGCGAGTAATCGTCATCAAGCAAAGCACGTGGTCGGAGCGGAAGCGCTTCAATCTCGCCCATGAGCTCGGTCATATGGTGCTGGCCCCATCCCCCGGCGTCGATGAGGAAAAGGCGGCGCATCGGTTTGCCGGCGCCTTCCTGATGCCGGCCGACGTCCTTCGGGCCGAAGTTGGGGTCAGCCGATCGTCGATCAGTCTTGGCGAGCTGGTCGCGCTCAAGAAGCGTTTTGGCGTCAGCATCCAGGCCATCGCCTATCGCTGCAAGGATCTCGGCATCATCAGCCAGTCCGCTTTTGGCCGGCTGTTCAAGATCTTCGCGGAACGGGGATGGCGGACGGCGCCCTATGAAGAGCCAGGCCGGATGAAGCCTGAACTCGAGGAGCCGAAGCGCTTCGAGAGGCTTTGCTATCGTGCGCTGGCCGAACGAGTCATCGGCGAAGCCCGGGCCGCTGAACTGCTGGGAATAACGGTTCGCGAACTGGACGCTCGTCTGGATCAAGTTGCGGCGTAAGCACCTTGGCGGTCCTCGTTTCCGATACCTCGGTTTTGATCGATCTGGAGCGAGGCGCCTTGCTCGAGGACCTGTTTCGTCTCCCTTTTGAGTTTGCGGTCCCCGACCTGCTCTTTGTTCGAGAGCTGGCCGGGGACCTGGGCGATCGCCTTACTGCGCTCGGCCTACGGGTCGAAGAGCTGTCCCCGGCAGAATTGACCCGCGCGACGACAGTCCGCGGCAACGCGCTCATCTCTCCACGCCGGACACGTTCGCGTTTGCCATCGCGGAGGCCCGCCAATGGACGCTTCTGACCGGCGACGGAGGGCTGCGCGAGTTGGCGACCTCGGTCGGGCTGCAAATGCACGGCGTGCTATGGATTTTCGACCAGCTCGCCGACGGCAACCACTGCGAACTGAGCCGACTGCACGCGGGTTTAACTGCCATTTCCAGGCATCCTCGCTGCCGGCTTCCAACGACGGAAGTTCGGCGACGACTGACCCGGTTCGGCGCGTGAACGATCCACCACGCCCCCCCCCCGAAGACGACCGCGAAAGCGCCGAGCTCACGCCAGAGGTCGTATCCATACCCCCTGCCCGCCGGGACGGTCTCTGGACCATCGAAACCGGCGGCGCAAAGTCAATAGGCGCAAAATCCCTCGACGCTCGGCCTAGGTCCCGAGGAGGTTGGACCATTCTCCTTCATCAAGAGGAAGAAGTTTCATTTTGCCATCAAGCCCGACATGCAACTCAGACCAAGGGCTGCTGTCGCCCTGGCGCGCCAGCTGTCGACGAGGGAGTTTTAGGTCGATGGCGCGATAGACTCTCGCACTTCAATGCTAACGAAGGGCAACATCGTTCCTGGCGAACGCGAACCTCATAGGCGGCTCGCCGCTTTCTATCGGTCGTAGTGTTTGCCGCCGGTGCTGATTTGATAAAGGGTCGCCGAATAAGGAAGACGCAGGAGAATGGGACCTTCCTTCGTGACCTTGCCGAGGACGGCAGCCTGGCACAGGAGGCTGACACCACCCATTGTTCGGTCGCAAAAGGCGTCCGCGCTGTCGATAAAGTTCAGCTTTGTAAGGCGAGCTATGACGACGGTCCGCCCCTCGGGTAACGCGCCAATAGGCTGGACAACAAAGATGGTGATGAACTGCGCGCCAATGATGAGCGCTAGAAGGAGCGCACCAATACCGAGTCAGGCTTTCACCCTCCCCTCCGTCTACCTTGAATAATCTATTTCGGCATACTCGGCGCCGACCCGGGTCGCCATGATCAGGCTTCTCACCCGAGGTGGCGAATCCGGCTTGCAACATCGACGCGCGTTCAGCGGATAGGCGCATCGCGCGCCTTTTCTCGAGCAAGCTACGATCGGCAAAGACGATGTGGGCAAATCTCGCCAAGCCTGCCTCGCGCATCTTCTTGCCGCCAGAGGCGGTGATAAAGACGAGAACGATATTGCGGTTCATGCCCTCAATGCGCAAATCCGACAAACACAACAGCGAGCATTTCTGAGCGTCTGCTGTTGGAATAGGTGGTAGCCATTTTGGCGGCCGCGTGTCGTATGGTGGAGACCATCATACCTCTAGCCACGGCGGGACTTACATCGGCGGCTCGGGCTCTTCTCATAAAGGCGGCTCCTACCGAAATCCAAGCACCGGAAACGTGTACGGCACGCATAGGTAGGCGCGTCCACTGTTCGATAGGCGGCTGAGCTGAAGCCCGCAAGCTCTGGGCTCGCTGGGTGGCGGGCGTACCCCAAAAATTCTCTCAACAAGTTGCTACGAGCGTGCTCGACTGAGATCCCCTCCTCCGACCTCAGGCATTGCGCAAGACCTTCTCGAGCTGCGCGACGAGCGTCGCCCTGTGCTCGGCAGGAAGCTTGTCCAGATTGATCTGCTTCCAGCGCACCGCCGGCAGGTCCGCTGCGTCAGGGACGCCTAGCAGGTTCCAATCCGGCTCGCCGCGCTTGAATCCCATGAGGAAGTCCTTGCGAGCTTGCCGCATTTTTCCCGCGATTTCGGCGATCAGCGTTTCCCGGGTTTTGAGCAACTCGTCCAGGGTCACTTCATCGGCGGTCATGCCCTCAAAGCCGTGCGTGAATTCGTGCTGGATGTCCTTGCGACGAGGAACCACGACCTCGGAGATCGGCCGGTCATGGCTGATGAGGTAGACAATGAACGCTTTGCGGAGATCGTCCGTGATGCCTTCGTTGGCGAGCAGATCGCGGACATCGAAGAGGTCGCGCGGATGCTGCCGGTCGAGCGCCGCGACAAGCTTGCCGGCGTATAGATCGGCGAACGAAACGACTTTCATCTGCGCGAAGCCGAACGTCTCTTCGACGCTCGGCGACACGTCGCGCAGCTCCGGCTCGAAGACGCAGCCCCTGATCACCGGCGTGATCTCGATCTTGATCTGCGCGTCGCCTTTCTGGACGGTCAGCTTGGTGACGATCTTTTCACGGGGATTGACGACTTCCGTCAGCCGCGCGCCCGGCAATCCTTTCCTTATGGCCTCTGTCATGCGCTTCATCGCCGCATCTATCGCCGCAAGAGATTCGGGACGCGGAGCCACCGGCAGATATGTCAGGTCGATATCGACCGATAGGCGCGGCATATCTCGGTGGAAGAGATTGATGGCGGTGCCACCCTTGAGCGCAAAATCGGGCTCCGCCGCGACGAACGGGATCGTCTCGATCAACAAGGCCACTTGATGCCGATATTTTTCAGACAGGGGCATTGAGGTCGTCTGGGATGGTTATGAGGTATTTGGTGTCGAGTTTGCCGCCCTTGACGAGCATGCGCTTTCCCGTGCCGAGATTGACTTTCGACTTGTCGATCTGTTTGAGCCAAGCGTGCTGATGTCGCTCCGCGAACCAGAAAAACAATCGTTTGACCTTGACGCTTTTGCAGTCGTTCAGAAGCATTTGCAGCCGCCGGGGGCTCAGGCTCCTCAAGCCTTCCGCCAGTGCATCGACGTGATGGAAGCTTTCGTGGCGGGGCAATTCGTCGAGCAGTTCGAGAAACGCGCGTTCGGGCGTCGATACCGTGAGAGGCCAGTCGAATGGTCCCGGTATTTCCCGCGTTGTCCCCGACTCTGATGTGGGCAGGCTCCCGTGCGTTTTGAACAGGCTTTGCGTGCGGTGAACGCGGAATTTCTGTTTGAGCGGAAGTTTGCCGAGCCAGCCGGGAGCAGACCGCGTTCCGTATAGATGTATGGTCGAAGGACCCGTCTGGCTCAGGTAGTGGCCGAAGCCTTGCACTTCGATGGCGGTGCGTCCGCCAAC
Source organism: Bradyrhizobium sp. CCBAU 53338 (assembly GCF_015291665.1). Lineage (NCBI taxonomy): Bacteria > Pseudomonadati > Pseudomonadota > Alphaproteobacteria > Hyphomicrobiales > Nitrobacteraceae > Bradyrhizobium > Bradyrhizobium sp. CCBAU 53338. Next base: position 799,807 of record NZ_CP030049.1, on the reverse strand, counting down.
GACGAAGTCGGAGCCGAGCAATCGCTGGAGTGACACGACGGCGCCCTGCCAGGAGAGTTCACCGAGCGGGCGCTTGAAGGTTCCCCGCGCCGGCTGAACGAGCCAGCCGGCCGATACGTATTGGCTGCGCAAGCTGGTGGAATATCCATGTCGTTCCATCCAGGCGGCATCGACCAGAAGTCCCTGCGGAAGGGTCCTTTCGAGCCTGTTTAGCTTTCTGTCCTTTTGCTCAGCCATACTAAGTAAACTAGCGCATATTCAAACTATATCCAAGGTTTAAGTTCTATCCATTTCCCATGGCCAGACTAAGTAAAATCGTCGTCATACAAACTCACCTCGGGATCCAAAGTTGACGCGCGTTCCTATTTTGTTCTATTCTGGACTACATTCGTGCGAGGCTGCTCGTGCACGCGTTCGGGTAGATCGACGTGTCGGTGGAAAACCCGCCGGCCAAGGTCGAAATCGACGACGCGTATGTGGACATGAAGTCGAGCGACATCGCAATCACGCACAGATCATGTTGAATCCGGTTGCAACGATGATGGGGAATTCATGAGTTTCAAAGCAACCGGCGCTTCGCACGAGGCGACCCTACATTGCCCCAACTGCAATCACGAGATCCGTCTGACGGAGTCATTGGCCGCTCCCCTCCTCGCTGAAACCCGTCAGCGCTTTCAACAGCAGCTGGCCAGCAAAGATGCAGAGATGGAGCGTAAGACAGAGGCACTGCGGCTGGAACGCGAGCAGGTCGCTAAGGACCGCGAGCAAATCGAGGATCACGTTGCGAAGCGATTGACCGCCGAACGTGCCCAGTTGGTCGCGGCCGAAAGCAAGAAGGCGCGAGAGGCGGCCGCCGCCGAGCTGCAGGCGAAGGAAGCGGAAGCTGCGGAGCTGCGAGCCAACCTGCTTACCAACAACGCAAAGCTTGCCGAGGCCCAAAAACAGCAAGCCGAACTGATGCGACAGCAGCGCGCACTCGAAGAGGAAAAGCGCGAACTCGACCTGACAATAGAGAAGCGCGTGCAGGCCTCAATCAGCGAAATCCAGATCAAGGCCAGGCACGAAGCCGACGAGGCTGCGCGCTTGCGCGTTGCCGAGAAAGACCAGACCATCGAGTCGATGACGCGCACGATCGAGGAACTTAAGCGAAAGGCCGAGCAGGGATCACAGCAATCCCAAGGGGAAGTGCTCGAACTCGAGCTCGAAGATCTTCTGCGCGGACGCTTTCCGACAGATTCGATTGAGCCGGTGGGAAAAGGTGAGCTCGGGGCGGACGTAATTCAGCAAGTAAATGGTGCTATCGGCCAATCTGCCGGCATCATCCTTTGGGAAACTAAACGCACCAAGGCATGGAGTGACGTGTGGCTCGCCAAATTACGTGACGACCAGCGCCGTTCCGGCGCCGACGTCGCTCTGATCATCTCCCACGCGCTGCCGAAACAAATCGAGCAATTTGACCTCGTCGACGGCGTATGGGTGGCTCATCCGCGTTGCGCATTGCCGGTCGCCGTGGCGCTCCGCCAGGGTCTGATCGACGTGAGCAGCTCACGCCTCGTTCAGCAGGGCCAGCAGACCAAGATGGAGCAGGTCTATCACTACCTGACAGGCACGAAGTTTCGACAGCGGGTCGAAGCTGTCGTTGAGAAATTCAACGATATGCGCGAGGATCTCGACAAGGAGCGCAAGTTTATGGGCCGGCCAATGGGCCAAGCGGGAAACCCAAATCCTGGCCGTCATCGATTCGACCGTGGGCATGGTCGGCGACCTGCAGGCAATTGCCGGCAAGGCCATGCCGGAGATTCCCAGCCTAGATGCTCCGCTGTTGTAGAACGCTGTCGAGGCCGAACGGAAAACTGGGTGATCCGTCCCCTACCCTCTTTGCGCTGCATCCAGCGATTGGGCTCGATCGCCATTGATGGCGAATACTAAAGCGGAAAACGATCAGCTGTTGCGACGATAGATAAAGGTGACCGGCTTCAAACGGTCGTTCTCTGGCTTCCACGGACGCTGCAAGTCGATCTTTCCCCCTGATTTCTTGCGTCGGCCCAAGGTGATACCGTGAAGGACAAACAGCACGCAGTCGTGCAGTGGATTCTGCGCGTGCCCTTACTTCGTTCGCCGTCAGCACGATCTGCTCACCAGCCGTCGTGGTCTAGTCGGCCAGGCAACAAGGTCCTTGCCTCCGAACTGGACCACTTTAGCATAGCTGTGTTCTTTGCGCCGGGTTGGAACTGCGACAAGGGTTCATCGGCATAGTCGTTGCAGCCCAGCCAGATGGGTAGGGTCTACGGCCTCCATCATCGCGATCAAGGCCGCCGTGGCAGCCTTACTCTCCTCCAGCGTCATAGAGGAAAACCCGATTAGGTCATCGATGTTATCGGAGTGCGATTCCAGTTGCACGAGACGTTCCAGCGCGGCCAGGCGCTCGCCGTCGAGCGTAGCATGATCTTTTCGCAACTGGCCCATCTTCGAAGCGAAACCTGCACTTCCCGGGCACCGGAACGCTAAGAAAACGTCGAGCACTCGCCGAAGTACATTCGGCATCATGTAGGCGTATTCGTAGTCTGGATCTGCGCTGGCGTTGAACTTCAGGACGTGATCCACCAAGTAGTGGTATTCAGACTCATCCTCACGGAGCAGCTTTGACATCTCAACAATAGCTGTTGAGCGTCCGTCCAGCCCTTTTGGAATTTTGACATCTAAAAACAGGAGGCTTGCCGTAGGCGGGGTCGCTTCGTTGCGAGGTTTGTGGAAACCCTTCCAGGCTTTCTTGAACTCGTTCATGCAGTTTTGGTTGTGTGTCAAAACGAACACCTGAGCTGCATTCCCAAGCCGACTTAAAAGAAGGGAACACGCTTAGTTCAACGCTCTGCTGTCCAGGCTAGAAATCGGATCATCCACGACGAGGATACGGTCCTTGATCGAACGCCCTTCAGCCTCAAGCCTTGAAAGGAAATAGCAGAGTGCGATCGCCGTCTTCTCCCCTTCGCTAGGACTGCTGTCTATCGGCCTACCGCGACGGTGGATTTCATAGCCTTTTTCTACGCTTGCAATAGAAAGTTCCTTGTGGCCAAGGTAGGCCTCGATCAAGCGATTGATTTTCTCCGCAGCCTGACCGTGCTCTTTGATCCGAGATCGCAAGTCCGTGGCTTGCTCTTGAAGTTGATTGTAACTGAGCGTCCTAGCATCAACGTCCGTTTTGGCTTCGCTCACCGCGTCGCACGCGTTCTGAAACTCCTGGGATTTGTCAGCCAAATGGTGGCGCCTCAGAGCAAGACGGGCTTCATCCTGCCGTTGGGTGAATTGCGCGAAGGTCTCGTTGTGCTGCTTGATGGCAGCGTTGAGCGTGCCCACCCAGGCGTTTACCAAGCCCAACGTCACGGCGATCGTCTCGTCGTCGTTCCACGCCAGTTCCTCCCGTAGCGCAATTGTCGGTCGGGCTAACTTTGCGTCGATGGCGGCAACCGCCGGACTGAGAACTGTCTCGACCGCTTCTAGCAGGCTGCTGAAAAAGTCGTTTCGTGAGGCGGCTGGAGTGTGATTCTGTGCATGCGGTTGATTCCTTTCGATTGAGGAACGGGATGCGCGGCGAAGATGAGCATGCGGAACGCCTTTTTAGCTACGTGCGGCTGGAGACCCGGATCCCGGCGGACCATCCGCTGCGAGCGATCCGGGAACTCGTTGATGCGGCGCTGAAGGATTTGTCGCGGTCGTTTGATCGGCTGTATGCCCGCGAAGGACGGCCATCGATCCCTCCGGAGCGGCTGTTGCGAGCGCTGTTGCTGCAGGCGTTCTACACGGTGCGGTCGGAACGGCATGATGGAGCAGCTTGACTACAACCTGCTGTTTCGCTGGTTCGTCGGCTTGTCTGCGGACGATTCGGTGTGGGACGCGACCGTGTTCTGCAAGAACCGCGATCGGCTTCCCTGCCGCAGCTCTGTTGAGACTGTACGAGCATGCGCACGCTTGAAGTTTGCTAGCTGTTGCTCCTTTGCGCGAAAGAGCGCTTCTGCCGCGATCTTGCGTTCGTTGGCAACCGGTAGCGCTGCCTCCTTCTTTGCAAGCTCGGCGGCTAACTCGGCCTGTTCTCGGCCGATGTAGAAGACGGGTTTGGCCCGACCAGCCGACCATTGCAGATTCAGGTCGATGAAATCTTCATTGAAGACTGCAAGGCGATTGCTCAAGCTATTGCCCGCACCCGCCTTTACCGTCGTTCCTTCGCTTGTCACAAACTCGAACTCGCAACCAGCGGGTACCCGCAGCTATACCCGCTACATGCGTGTCGCTAAGCTGAAGTCGGTCTGATCAGTCGGAGACCGACACTGCTTCAACTGTTCGACAGATGGTTCAATGCTGGCTTACTTGTTGCGATCTCTGACCGCGCGGAATTTCGCAATCGCCGCTTCTCCATGGTGAAGTGTGGCGTCGAGAAGATCGCGATAACCCACGGCGCTCATGATATCCGTGGGAAGCCCCTTATACTTCTCGGTGGGATCGGGAATATTCTTGAGCGGCAGCGGTGGATAACTGCTATGGCGGAGAATCCTCGAATAAGTAGCCATCGACATCGCGAACCAGCCGAGGGGATCGAGCTCATCCTTCAATTGAAGATATTCGTTTTGATCGGCCTCAGGCCAATGGGGAAACGAGGGCGGCAGGAACGGCTCGGAAAAGCCCATCAGCGGATCGAGCTTCGCTGTGATCACCGGAGTGAAACAATTTTCGAGCCAACTCGGCTCGAACGCGTTCTGAAACTGATCCCAGGTGACCAACTCGACATTTGTCATCTGCGCGGCATCGCGGGCTCCCGACTGAAAGCCCGAACTCGAGATGATGTAGCCCTTGTGGGCGCCGACATCCGTCATCACGCTGCGAAAGGAATGAACCACGGTTTGGGGAACGGCGGCCCTCCAATGCTTGCACCCACAAAGGATGATGTATTTTCGTCCTTTCAGAGTTTCCTCGGCATAGACGTCGATTTCCGCTTGGCCACGAACAAGCTTCACCTTTTTTTCGATTTCGACGGCAAACCCGCATTCCGCCAAGATGCGTGCGGACTGTTCCTGAAGATCTTGCCAGCTTGAGGGGGTTCTCGATGTGATCATGCGAAAGGCGATTGAATGAACATAGCCGACGATGGACAGGGCGGCGGCGCATCAATGTCGCTCGTTGGCACGCTTCTGCAAATCTGCGCAGCGCATCATCAGACCGGCAAAAGGCATGGCGTCGCCGAGAAGCAAACCGGCATCGACCATCTTCTGATAGTCGGCCTCAAGTTCTTTGCGCATTTCACCGTCAGGGACGAGCTGGAGTTTGCCGGAAACGGCGGCATGATAGTCAATCACGTTGCCGTCCCGATCTTTTGTGCGAAAGAATTTGCTTTTCCAGTCGGCGACTTCGTTTGCGAGATCCTGATCGTCGAATGCAGCCTTGGCATAGCCAGCATCATCAAGCTTCACAAGGTCATGCCAATGGCGGGAGATGCGATCGCCTTTGATGCCTTGGGCGCAAAGGACGTGGACGGCGGTGGCTTTCTCCCAGAAGGTGCGCTGAGGCAGCATGATCTTGGGCGCCGCTGCCGAAAACGATAATTCCGGCAGATAAGATGCTGCGTCGCATGTGACCTGGCGTATCTCGGCCGGCTCGCCGGTTGATCGAGCACCGAATTCGAGTTTGACGGACGGCGCTACATATTCGGAACCTTCGGAGACTTGGTGATAGTCGATATAGATCACATCCGCATCGACGCGGAATTTTACATTCACACCCGTCGCCGCGGCATGTTGCTGTAGAACCGGCAGGGCTTCATCTTTGACCCACACGACTAACTTTTCGCGCGCAGCCTTCGTCCATTTGTCGGCTTGGGCGCGTGTCTCGGGTATCGGGTGATCGCCTTTGGCGAGTTCGGGAATGATCTGACGAACGTCGTAGGTGAGATCGATATCTTCGGAGAAGCGCTGGATGATGCCATAACCTTTTGAGAGCGAGGTGCCGCCCTTGAAAACGAGATGTTCGCCGAGCTTCGTTTCAAACAGGCCCTGCAAGGCCCATACGACCCAACTATCTTTTTCAAGCAAATGAATGGGTCGGCTGAGGCGGTGGCAGCAACGCCAAGTGCCTCAAGCCGATCTTCGGCAGAAAACGTCAGAAAGGATTCAGCCATAGCTTAGCAGCGATTGGCTGATCGATTTTGACATCCACGCAGGCAGAGCGGGGCGCACGGCGATGAGGTCTTGCAACGTTTCCGCCGACAATTTCTGCTTAAGGACCCGCAGCGCATCGTTCGCTTGCCGTTTGCCGAGCCATTCCAAGGCGCGAATGGCTTGCCCGGCAGCCGGCTTTGCCGGAAACAGCATCCATTCTGGCGCATGCTTCACCTCAACGGTTTGTGCGCCGAGCTTAAGCTCCCGGTCAGGACCAGACGTCAGATAGACGAGTTTCGTTGGCACCTGGGTCGTAAGACCAAGTGCGTTTGCAGCTGCTGCCCCGTGCGGGACGATTGTTTCGGCACGCGTGGCAGCGAGCGCTTGGACGACTTTCTCCGCTTGCGGTGCGCGTACACCGAACCGGGTTTTGACCGGCAGGACGTAGAACCCATGAGCAAGGCGCATCAGCTCGTTGCGCTCAGAAAGCCTTTTCAGAGCTTGATCGACCGCTGCACGGCTCCCCAAATGCAAAGCATCCTTAGCACCAATCAAGGCGCCTTCGGGCAATGTTCGGGCATATTCCAGAATGCGCTCAGCTACGGTCTGCATGCCCCTCCTCCTATCTGTCAGAAATAGATAGTGATTTCTGACAGCCTGCAATACTTAGCATGCTTGCCAAGCAAAATCAGCAGGTTAGCTGCTAAATTCATCAAGCAGGTAGGTCGAAACACGCTGGATTTTGTTCCCGAGCGGGCTGATGGATCGCACGCCCGCACCCTAAGATAGTGTCATGAGGAATCCGTCACGCAAGCTAATTCACCGAGGTTCCGATGACCCGAATTGATCGTTACTCGCTGGCTGTCGTGCCGCTCGAACAGCTCTTCAATGAAGAGAGCCTGGACATTGCCATGGGTTTTATTTGGAGCCGAAACGGACGTTTCTATTTGGTCACGAATTGGCACGTCATCACATGCCGGCGATTTCCGACTGGCGAAAACTTGCATAGCCAAGGCGCGCGGCCGAACAGGTTGCGCGTCTTGTTCAATCTGGGATTTCAGCAATTTGGAAAGCAGGAGCACCTGATAACGATACGTGACGACGACTCTCGCCCTTGCTGGCTGATCCACCCGAACCGGAATGTCGATGTCGCTGTGAGGGGGCAGTTTTCCATGGCGCGCGACATGTTTCCTGCGCTCCCGCGGCATTACGGGTGTCTGGGCGCGCTCAGGGGCGTAACGAGTCTCCTACCACTCACTCCCGCAATCACGTTTCCGGGAACAATCGCGGAAACAGCACATCCAAGGCCTCAACCGGAAAGCGGAGCGATACCGCGCCCTTGGGCGTGTCTGATCCGAGCACGCCGTCGGCAAGCACGTCAGCAAGCACGCGACGCGCGGTGCGCTCAGGCAAACCCGTTATCCGGGCGACGTCACCACGCTCGAACTGCCCGCGAACCAGCGCCTCTTCGAGGAGGCGCTTTGCTTCTGGCTTGAGCGTGTCGCTGCGTTCGACATAGGTGTTTAAGCGCGAGCCTAGGTTATCAAGCTCAAACAGCCCGTCCATGAACTTCACCTGATCAAGACAGACCTGGAGAAACCATAGAACAAACTCGTTGAGCGCCTTCAGCGAAAGATTGCCCCGTCCGTCGAGGTCTCCCTGTCGTGACGAGTCCGCCATATCCATCATGCGCTTGTACTCGCTCGGCGATTTGAGGCCTCGGGCGAGGCCGCGCGAAATCGACCATAACCCGTGTGAACCGATGCCGGCCAGCTGGGCCATAGCGTGGCTCATCAAGCGGCTAACGCGGCCGTTTCCGTCAGGAAACGGATGGATGTAGTTGAAGCGGTGATGCGCCGCAGGGATCGCCATGATTCGGCCGGCTGTTTTCAGCGGCCTGAAGGCGTAGCGTTGCTCGAAATAGCGCATAAAGTCGTCAACACGCTCGCTAGATGGCGGAACGTGACGGCCTATCGCAACATCATGCTCAGGCTTCGACCGCCATTCGCCGGGCACCATCATAAAGGTCGTGTCGTTGCCGCGGATTTGGAGCATATCGCCCGGCGCCCCTCGATAGAATTCACGATGCAACCACTTGATAAACTCCACTGAGGCCGGCTCACCGAGCTCGCTGTCGGCGGTAAGGCGATCGATCTCCGTCTGCACGCGTACATGTGCCGCGGCCTCCAGCTGAAGGTTGCGACGGCCCTCGTCTTGGTCAAGCTCCCCCTCGAGCGCGCGAGCAATGTCCTTTGGCCGCGTGTTATGGCCCTCGATGAGGTTGCTGTAGTAGGTGTTCATCAGCCGCACCAAGTTGGCAAGGTTCGCAGCTGTGCGCTGATGAAGCCCGACACCGAGCCTGGCCGAGGCTGCCGACAGGTCGGCAACCACATCCGCGATGGCCTCGGACGTTTCCTCAAGCCGCGCCGGCTCAATGCGCTGGGGTGTTTCTATCGCCATTGGCCGATCTTATCGCAAATTAACTAGCTGATTTTACGCATGAATTTCCAAATTACAACCGAATTTGGCCCATTTATTGGCCGATCTCCGATTGCGCTTTCGTGACCGCTGGAACTTTCATTCAAGGCATTGACTTTAAAGCATATTTTAGACCTTTAACGTTTCGATTGGCCGGTATTTTGGCCGGTCCTGCGATCTCTACATGAAAGGTTCTTCATAGGCAGTCCTCTCACCCAACGGCCCTCCTCGCTGGCCGGTACATACATATGCCTCGCCGCCCACTACGAAAAATACCAGTCCCGACGTACTGGGATGTTTATAATCTTCGCGCGACATATTCGGCAAACTCGCGCGCCGTGACGTGCGGATAGCGGCCATGACGGCGAGTGCTGCGCTGCGGCGTTCCTACCCGAGTTCGTGCATCGGCCACGGTCTTGGGCAAACGCCTGCGTGGCGCTGACCGATGACGGTAAGGAGGCCAAGTAAAGCGCTGCCGCAGACATCACGTTCGCCGATTTGAAGCGAGCCGGCGTCCGCTGGGGCCGCACTTGGGTCGATGCCCGCGTTACTGTCGTTCGAACCACTGTTGCTCCCCCGAGCGGTTACTCGCGCCCAGAAGAACACGTCGTCGAGGTAGTTCAACGGCAATATCTCGGAGAGTGTCACCCGGTCTCCGGGCTTCAATTGGACGCGCGCGGGCGAGTAGTAGGCGGATCCAGACTCGACGACCGGACAATCGGATCGGAGGTTGACTGCGATATCCGGGGAAAGCCTCGTGCCCATCAAGAATCCACGCTTATCTGCGTCGAGGAGTATCTGCAGAGTACTCAATCCGAAAGGCATGTCGGGCGTATTTTTGGCGAGCCGAGCCGAACGTTTTCCGAGAAAGACGCACCCTGAAACCGCGATTTCGATAGCATCTACGGCCGTGCTCGTCGGCCTGGTTCCGCCGAGCTCGGCCATGCTCGGAATGGCTTTTCGCGCGATCGGTGACGCGGTCGGACCGCTGAGGATCGATGCGAAGCGCGTCACCGGAATTGCGATGCCTTGCGTCGCGCTGCCCGGCTGGTTGGTCGCTTCGATCATAAGTCCGATCACCCGGCCATCCGAATCCAGCACCGGCGAACCGCTGTCCGATCGGACGTAGTCGCCGGACAAAGTTATCTTGTCGGCGGTCTCATCGAGAACGCGCGCGGCCTGGGCCGTCGCTTTCGCACTCTCCTCGCGCAACTAATCTGCTAGCCTAGTGCTTTGCAGTGAGTCTCGGACGACGATGGGGAATTACTATGGTCTACGCAAGGTGCAACTGTGGTGCAGTCATGCTCTCGCTCCCGGAAGAACCGTCCAAGATAGTCGTTGCTTGTCACTGCATCGACTGTCAACGTCGAACAGGTGCGCCGTTCGGCGTGGGAGCATATTACCCCGCGGAGGTTGTTACCGTCTCAGGAACTTCAAAAGAGTTCGCACATGCCGCTGCAAGCGGCGGGGAAATGCATAACTATTTTTGTCCGCAGTGCGGATCAACGGTCTATTGGAAAGTCACCAGCTTGCCTTCGATGATCGGTGTTGCAGTCGGCGCGATGGCAAATCCAAAGTACCCAGCTCCCGGCATATCGGTTTTTGAGAAATCGAAACACGACTGGGTTCAAATTGAGGGTGCCGTAAAGCACTTTCGGGAAAACTACCACCCGGAAAATTCAGGCTGAAATCTCGCCCCGCGCCGACGAGGTGATTGACGCGTCGAACTTGCGGTCCGAGGTCGGCCACCGCCTGCTTAAACCAATCTTCGAGCAGACGAGGGTCGGATTCGATCCACTTGCCTTCCCGAAGAGCGAGCCGGAGTTCGTCCTGATTGAGGCGCTCGTATATCTCGTCATCGAGCGTCTCTGCATCAAGAAACAGCGCGCTGTCAGCCCGCTTGGTCAATGCGGCGTCCTCGGCCAGCCGAACGAACTCCTGATCCGGGATCGCGTACAGCGGAAGGTCGATGTAAGCTTTGCTGTCGAGGACGACGCGGACGCATTTTTTGGCTCGTCTATCCAACGTCCATTTTCGTTTTTCGCAGAGCGGCGCAAGGACCGTCTCGACCAACCGGTAGTAACCTGCGGCCGCGATCACGGGGTTTCCCGTCTTGGCGAGAAACGAGACCGGAAGGTAAACGCCATCGTCGTAATCAATCTGCTGCGGCGGATGTGCCGGATCATTGAGCGTGCGATACGCGGGCGAGGCACTACCCTGCATACGGAACTTCAGACGCAATCGAGGTTCGGTCGCGCCCTTCCGAACGGCAGTCGTTTCCATAACCAAACTACGATCCGCGAAGCGTTGCCAATCCGAAAATCCAGCCTTAAGCGTCTCTCGGATCTCGTCACGTGCCTTGCGGAGCTTTCCCTCGCGCGGCTCCGGTACCGTGAGCCGGGCGAGATAGTCGTTCTCGGTCGCCGCGTCAGTGAATGCGCGATGCAAGTTGAGTAGAGCCATTATCACCCCCAAATCGAGCGGAATATCAACAAAATGTGGTGGGCTGCTGCCCAGACACGAGAGGTGACGTGAACAAATAGGGTCCCGCCGGAACGCGCCTTCTTTCCCAGTTAAAAATGCGAGAGGATTCGGTCTTCCGGTGGGCAAGCCGTGGTTTGTAACAAAACTTCAAAAAAATATAAGTGATTTCAATACGATCTGGCAGAGAGAGTGGGACTCACCCCCTTTCGGGGTCGCGGACCCCTTGTTTACAAGCCTAACCTTCATTTTCAGGGGTTCTTGTACGGCCGGTCCCACACCGAGGTGCTCCACCATGTCGAATTTCAAGATGCCCAAGCCGATCAAGCGACCGACCTCCGAGAACTACTGGATCCGCAAGAAGGTGCCCCTGGTCGGCAAGACCGAGCTCTGGGCCACTCTGGGGACCAAGGACGAACGCCAGGGCCAACATCAAGATCGGCGCCGTCAACGTGGCCATCGAGGCTCAATGGGCCCGCCTGCGTGACGGGGCTGCCCGGGCGGCGAACTCGACCGAGGTAAGTGGCGACCCGCGCCAAGCTCAAGAAGCCTCTGTTCTACGATCCGGAACGTCGTCGCGGCGGAACGGTCAGGGCATCCTCAATTCCACAAGCTCGCGGAGCGGATCGGCGAATGGGTTCACGGTCCCGGAATCAACATACCCTACGACGTGAAGCCCAACCACGGCTGGCGCCATCTGTTCAAGAGCGTGGCGAGGCACGTCAAGATGGACCGCGAGGTCGAAGGCTTCATCACCGGCCACCGTCCCAAGGACTCGAACGCGGGCAACGACTACGGAGACTGCTGGATCGAGACGATAGCGGCCGAGATCGAGAAGTACCCGCGCTACGACATCGCCGCTCTTGATCATCCCCCGGTGCCGCACAAGCGCCGCGGGCGGACCAACTTCGACGTCGCGATCGCGAAGGTGGCGAAGGAAGGGCGCAAGGCAGCACGCGCGAGCCGGAACTCTGGTGCTGGCTAGGCGACAGAGGAGAGCGGGTGGATGGGGCAAGCGGAATTCGCTTCCCAATTTCCGGATTTCTCCGGGCAGGAGTAGCGGATAGTGAAGGAACTGGGGTAAAAACGACCTGTGATGTCGCAAAGCTGTCCACCTTCGCCGGAGTACCCGCCGATCAAGACCGCCGATCTCTACCTCATCGGATGCGGAATCCTGCCTGCGCGAGACGTCACTTTGGAAGCGCTCTCGATCCTGCGTCAGGTGGTCTCATATACGACGCTGCCAAGCCCCAATCTCCGGTCGTTTCTCGAAAGCAACGGGCTTGATTTCGTCAACATCGAGCACCTCTACGAAAAAGGGAAAGAGCGAGCGAAGATTTACGCAGATGTCGCCGCCCATATTTTCGAAAAGGCGACCAGGGAGCGTCCGGTCGCGTATTTGACCTACGGGCATCCGATGTATCTCGACGAGCCCGTTCGTTTGATGATAGCCGGCGCACCGGCAAGAGGTCTGCGGACGCACGTCGTACCAGGTGTCTCATTCGTCGATTCCATCATCGCACGATTGCCGCTTGTGGTCGGCCCGGCCGGCTTCCAGGTCATCTCGGCCGATCCCTTGGTCGAAGGCACAGCCTCGATCAATCCGTGGCGATCGACCCTCGTCGCGCAAATCGGCAGCTTTCGGATCCCCACCGCAGACGGCGAGCAGGCATTGGCTCCCGCATTGCTGGCACCATTGATGGAGCGGCTGCTCGAGCAGTATCCCGCCGACCACCGCATAACTTTTTGCGACCTCGATGAGAGCGGCGCGGAGCCGCTGTTTCTGACCGTTCCGCTTTGCGCTTGGAGCCTGGCGGCGGATGGGGTAAATTACGCGACGACAATCTACATTCCGCCGATCGACCCCGCCAATGGCGGTCGCGAGAACGGCTTTTGAAACGGGACGTTTGCCATGACTACCGGCCCACTTGAGCGCGTGCTCGCCAGAGCGAAGGAGTTGCTGCTGACGGCGCCCGACGATTGCGCCCGTGAAATCAGAGCAATGCCGGAATTCACACAGCTGTCATCAGCCGAGCGGTCGGCTGTCGCGCAGTTGCCCGTGCGCGAGATCGCCGGTTTCCTGGCGACCGCCGATATCAGGCGTGTGGCGTCACGGAAGGCTGCGCAGGCTTGACGCAGACAGGTGAGCCCGAACAGGACTCACCCCCGCCGTACCGCGAAGTCTACGCGGCGGCGATTATGCCGTTCTTGTACCAACCCAATATTCATGAGTTTGGGGGATGCGGGAGCACGAAGCACTTCACGCGAGTAAAGTCTGAAAAAAAGACGGCCAAGGCAGCGACGTCCCCCCAGCAGACGCCCGAAGCGGCGACACCAAGCTGGGTCAAGGCATTCGGCAAAGCTAGAGACAACATCTACAAGGCGCAACCGGCTTGGCGCGAGGTCACTCAGTTCAGCATCGAGGTGCCGATCGAAAAATTCGACCTCTATAAACAAGAGCTTGAAGAGAAGCCTGATAGAGAGGAGGCTAAAAAGCCGCGGAAATTTCCGATTGAGAATCCTCGCTTCAGGGCGATCGTTTCACTCTTCCCTGGGACGGGCGTCGGCACGATCGCCTTCTGGCTGAAAATCGGGTCAATCCATGCGTGCGATGCTTTGCAAGCGGTTGACCTCTTCAAGCTGACCGACCCCGCTGCGGCTTTCGGCTGTCTGAAGGTGGCTCACAGGTCGACCCCCTTTGAGCAGGTCTCGGACCTTGCAAAATTTTACCTGCAGATGTTCCGGGAAGAATCTCCGGCCTTATTCACCGAGCCCCCCGAGCGTCCTGCGGTTCATCCCGAGCTGCGACGATGGAACGAGACCTATAGGCAAGTCTTGGAACGTGCCCGAGCCTACTGGGCCAGATTTCAAGAGAAGTATCCGGATCTTTCGCGCGACTTCAAGGAACCAAGTCAAGAGGGTGATGAACAAGACCCGTCTTTCTCCTATCCTTTCTTGTACGTTTCCTCCGTCGCGGACACGAGAAATGCGGCCGACCTCAAAGAGGGGAAAACAGGGCAGGAGATCGTTTCGATCAACAACCGCTACCGCCTCTTGGACCAAACCATTGCGGCCTCCGAGGTCGAACAGGCGTTCGAGGCCAATCTACTACAATACGACTATGGGGTGATCCTGGTCTCGCGTGCGAGCACGGTCGAAATCCATGCGGAGATGCCGTTCTCAAGGCCGAAGGCCGGGCAGACGGTGCAAGACTCGATTCTCGACGACCTCTTCCAGTTGATGCTCCTCGCCGAGGTCCCGGTCATGCAGTTGTTTTCGCTGCAGCACGTGAATTTACGACTAGGGAGCGATCTCGAGAACGTTCGGACCGAGTTGCATCCTAGGACTTGGCGTAACCCGCTCGCTGTAGCCTTAATTTCGCTGGTGGCTCTCTTTGTTGCAGTAGTCATCATTTACGCATCTGTGCGGGCATCGTGGCCGCTAACACTTTTGAGATGGCCAGCGAGGCTTTTGGAAGTTTGCGCTTCCATCCTCTTCTGGCTGTCGATCTCGGTGGTCGCTTTCAGCTTAGCAGAACCGCTTTGGCAGAATTTGCTGCAAAAGCGGAAGTTCATGAACTTGATCAGCCGCTTCGGCACTGTGTGGGTAGCCGGTGAAGTGATCTACGGTCGATTCAACGATGCCTACCAAAGCGCGTTTCCGATCGCCCAACTGACGAAGAGTTACGAACAGAAGCAGGCGACACTCGATTCGCTGCTTGAGTCCGGGTTCCGTCTATTCGTTACGGTCGTAGGCCTGCTGGTCGGGCTGTTCACTGCGCTTGTTCGATGAGCACAAAGGCGCCGGTCTCGTCTCAGCGAATCCTCCTCGCCGACGATGGCACAGAAAGCATCTTCTCGGCGCCGGAACGACCAAGCTCGCTTACAAAGCCGCACGCCTGATCGCCTGGGCAGACGACACTGGAGGCTCTTGCGGAGCAAGGGGTCGACCGCGCGCTCGACCTCGGTCCGGGACACGCGCTGGCCCAGATGATGCAGAGCACATTCCCCTCGATCCGATGTTATGCTTCCGACGGATTCCACAGCATCAATGGTCTGCGCGACTGGATCGCCTTCAGGAAAGCGATCTCGTCCTCGGACGCTGTCTCGCAGACGTCGATGTACCCAGGATTTGGACCGACCGTCGCTGCCGTCGCTCCCGCGATAGCCGCGCCTCTTGAGTAAATCCTTGAGATCGAACGGGGATTGCTCCGCCCACACCCGCAGCGTCGGCTTGCGGGCGGTCCCGAGCAGGAGCGCGAGAGCAGGCTCTCCTGTTGTCGGCAGGTCGATCGAGAGGATTTCCAATAAAGCGTGGCAATCGTCGACCGCGCGATGCGCATGGTGGAAGAGGCCGGCACCGTTCAACAGGTAGCCGAGACGCGACCCCTCGAAGCCATGCTTCCGCCAGTCGACCTCGGTAGCCGAGCATCCCCAAGCCTTCGTCTCGAAGACCGGCCAACAGCGCGCCGCCATCTCTGCTGCGAATTGCGCCAGCCACGGCAGATCATACCGCGGTTTCATGAAGAGCGGCGATTTGCCTGTCAATCGGCCTGCAAATTTGACCCCTCATCGGCGTCCAATTTTGACCCCTTCGTGCGGCGGGCTTTGCTGGTAGCGCTCGTCTCGTCGGAGCTGGCCGGGATAGCGGAGGCGAGACGAGCGCGGTGGCGTGATCGTCGTCTCGGCTCTTGAACCGCCAGCTATCGTTGCCGGTTTCGACAATGTCGCAGTGATGGGTCAATCGGTCGAGCAGCGCGGTGGTCATTTTGGCGTCGCCGAACACGCTCGGCCATTCGCCGAAGGCGAGATTGGTGGTCACGATGACGGAGGCGCGCTCATGGAGCCGGCTGACGAGGTGGAAGAGAAGCTGGCCACCGGACTGGGCGAAGGGCAAATAGCCGAGTTCATCCAGCACGATGAAGTCCATCCGGGTCAGATGCTCGGCGAGCCGTCCTTGCCGTCCGTTGCGGGTCTCGGTCTCGAGGCGATTGACGAGGTCGACGACGTTGAAGAAGCGGCCACGGGCACCGGATCGGATGCAGCTTCTGGCGATGGCAATGGCCAGGTGGGTCTTGCCTGTGCCGGTGCCGCCAACCAGCAAGACGTTGCGTTGTTGGGCGATGAAGCCGCCGCCAGCGAGATCATTGACGAGAGTCTGATTGATCGGCGTGCCGTCGAACTGGAAGTCGGCGATGTCCTTGGCCAACGGCAGCTTGGCAATGGTGAGCTGGTATTTGATCGACCTGGCTTGCTTCTCGTTGATCTCGGCGTTGAGCAGGTCGCCGACAATGCGCTGAGGTTCGTGCTGGCGCTTGACGGCAGTTGCCATGATCTCGTCGAAGGCAGCCTTCATGCCGTAGAGCTTGAGTTCGCCCATGAGGTCGAAGATTTGGGTTCGTTCCATCAGATGGTCCTCCGGAGGTTGTCGTAGCGGGCACAATCGGCGATCGGCGCATGACGGAGCGTCAGTGCGGCCGGCGTCATGATGTTGGCCGGTGGGGCGGGTTCACGTTGACGGGCCAAGATATTGAGCACGACATCGGCGGAATGGACGCTGTGACTGAGCGCTTCGGCACAGGCCGCTTCCACCGCGGGCAGACCGTCAGTCAGCACCGCGTTGAGGATGTCGATCATTTGCCGATTGCCATCGTCCGTGCTGGCAAGTTTGCGCCGGATCCGCTCGATCGCGGCCGGCAGCACCCAGTCTTTGAAGGGAGCACCGTTGCGCAAGGCGCCGGGTTTGCGGGCGAGCACCGGCACGTAATGCCAGGGGTCGTAGACGGTATCGCCGCGGCCAAAGGATCGCGGGTGCTCGGCAACGATGCGTCCATCCTGACGGATCACGATGCGATCGGCATAGGCTTGAACCTCGACCGGCCGTCCGACTGCGCTGGCTGCGACCGAGTACTTGTTGTTGTCGAAGCGCACCAGGCAGGTCTTCGAGACCGATGCCGTCACCGCATGGAAGCCGTCGAAGCGGCCAGCATAGGGAACGAGTTTGGGGCGTTCGGCTTCGAACACTTCCCAGATCGTCTGATCGACCAGCTCCGGATGGCGATGAGCCTTGGCGTAGGCGATGCATTTGTCGAGCAGCCAGGCGTTTAACTCGTCGAGGTTTTTGAACCGCAGCCGCGGCGTGAAGAAGCGTTCCCTGACCAGCCCGACCTGGTTCTCGACCTGCCCCTTCTCCCAGCCCGACGCTGGCGTGCAGGCGACCGGATCGACCAGATAGTGGCTGCACATCTGCAGGAAGCGGCGATTATAGAGACGCCCTTTACCGACGAAGATCGTCTCTACGGCGGTCTTCATGTTGTCATAGATGCCGCGGGTGCAGGTGCCTTTGAACAGCGCGAACGAACGGTCGTGGGCGTCGAACACCATCTCCTGCGTCTCCCGCGGATAGGCCCGCACGAACAGCATGCGGCTGTGACAGAGCCGAACATGGGCGGCCTTCACCATCACCGTGGTGCCGCTCAGCAAGACCACCTCGTGGCTCCAGTCGAACTGGTAAGCTTCGCCTGGGGCAAAACTCAGCGGGACATAAGCGGCTGCGGTCGATTGCCCGCGTTCCTTGCTCCAGCGCCTGGCGTAACGCCGCACCGCATCGTAACCGCCGTCGTAGCCGCGGCGGCGCAGCTCTTCGAAGATCCGGATCAACGTCAGCTGTTCACGAGCCGGTTTGGCCGCGTTCGCCGCCAGCAATCCGTCAAGCTCTACTGCCCATCGGCCCAGCTTTGGCCGCGGCTGCACCTGCCGCTCGTACTCGAAGGAGGTCTCTCCCGACCTCAGCACCTTCCGGACCGTGTTCCGCGACACCTTCAGGTCACGGGCGATCTCCTTGATCGTCTTGCCCTTGATGAAGTGCTCGCGCCGGATCCGGGCAATCGTCTCCACGATCAGCATCCCCCACCACCTGCTTCGTTCCAAAGCAGGCAGCGCAACAGACCAATCTGTAGGGGGTCAATTTTGGACGCCGATCCCCCGGCTTAGGGGGTCAATATTGCAGGCCGAATGACAGTTTGAGGCCAAGCTTGATCACCTTGCACCGAAGAGCGACACGGCGAAGGCTTTGCGTTACGCGCTGCGTCATTGGAACGGCCTGGCGCTCTACCTTGATGACGGGCGCATCGAATTGGACACGAATGCTGTCGAGCGTGCGATGCGGCCGATCAAGCTCAACGCCAAGAACTCCCTTTTTGCCGGTTGCGACGAAGGTGCCGAGAATTGGGCATTGCTGGCTTCGCTCATTGAGACCTGTAAGCTCAATGGCGTCAGTGCCGAGCACTGGCTCGCTGACGTTCTCGCCAAGCTCGTCAATGGTTGGCCTGCGGCGCGGTTGGACGAACTGCTTCCCTGGGCGTCGACCTATACGATGCATACACTTGATCCGAGGCTGGCGGCATGAACCTGAACACGACCGCGGTCCGGATCAAGGTGACCCTCAAGGATGTGAAGCCGGCGGTGATGCGTCGCCTCGTCGTACCCGTCACCTTGCGCCTTGATCGGTTGCATCTGACGCTTCAGGAGGCATTCGGCTGGACGAACGGTCACCTCTTCGAGTTCTTCGCTGGCGATGTTCATTGGGGAATTCCTGATCCCCACAACGATTACGGCCACCAGCCCATGGATGCGAGCAAAGCGCGCCTCTGCGACATCGTTCGCGAGACCGGCGCCAAGACGATCCACTATCTCTATGACTTCGGCGACAGCTGGGACCATGTGATCAAGCTCGAAAAATGGTTCGAGAACACCACGACGGAGGGACTTCCCTTCTTGCTCGAGGCCGCCGGTCGTTGTCCTCCGGAAGACGTAGGCGGTGCGCCGGGTTATGCCGAATACCTCGAAGCCATCAGAGACCCCGCCCATCCGGACCACGAACATATGCGCCTCTGGGGCCCGGGGCGGTTCGATCCCAACGTCGTCGACCGGAAGGCGCTCGAAGCCGCCGTCAACGCGTTGTCCGACATATGGAAACCGCGGCGGCGCGCTACGCGAACAAAATAGGCGTCAAGCGCCATTCAAAAGGGCCGCAGAGCTACACTTACCATGAATCCGAAGGTAATGCTGTTCGACGAGGTCCTGCCGCGCTCGATCCGGAAACAAAGAAGGAGGATCTGGTCACCATTCGCGATCTCGCCGCAGAAGGCATGACCTGCATTCTCGACACCTACGAGATGGGCTTCGCTCGCGAAGTGGCGGATCATGGCTACTGCACCGATGGCGGCGTCATCGTCAAGCACGGTGCACCAAGTTCGATCTTGGGTACGCCACGCGAAGAACGGACCCGGGTATTTCTCGATAAAGTACTGGGTTGATCTAACCGCCGCAGTATGAAGATTCAGGAAACGCCGGTGGCGTGAAGGAAAGTACGCTTTCCGCGCCAGCAATAGGAGCGCTCACCGACTCCTACGGCGCTGCACCATGAGCGCCTTCTTGGTGTTAGAGATATGTGCTTCGAGAAGATCGACGGCCTTTTCAACGTTCCCGGCGCGGCAAGCTTTTAAGATATCCACATGCTCTTCTTGCGGCGTTTTCTTGCCTGACGCCATAGAGACTTGTGCCCGGACGAACAAGCTCACCTGCCCGTAGTTGCCTTCGATAAGAGACAGCAATCTAGGTAGATTACAGGGGATATAGAGGGTTTCGTGAAACTTCCAGTTCATCTCCGCCCATTGAGCGGGGTCGCTTTTCTTGTCGTATTCCACGAGAATACGTTTGGCCTCATCAAAATCACTCTGAATCATATTAGGAATGGCTAGACGCAACGCGCGGCACTCCAGCGCAATGCGAATTTCCATCAATTCGATCACCTCGGCCGAAGTGAATGAGACTACCTTGGCGCCCCGATTGTTTAGGAGCGTGACCAGACCCTCCGCCTCGAGGTGTCGCAAGGCCTCCCTTACCGGAATGCGGCTCGTTCCGAATTTGTCCGCCAATTCCTCTTGGCGAAGCTGCTCGCCGGGGGCGAATGTCCCAGCAAGAATGTCAGCCCGGAGAAGCTTTCTCACCGTCTCAGTCGCCGAAGGCCTTTGTTGATTGTCCAGTTCTGTCACAAACTTCGCCTCAAATGTATCCTCTTTGCCGAAATTATATACAAAAGGAGGACGAAAGCAATTCGCTCACCCGAACATCAAGCGTTTCTGGGCCTTCCGACCTCCGTTGTTCTCCCTAAATACCCACCACCAGCAGATGTTGATTCTGACAGATTGTATTGACTACTCATCCAGAAGGCTATCGACTTCCGACCACTGCACAGTTTCGAGTTTCATCAGCATATTCCAAAGATCCCTGGCTTTCGGCTTTCCAACAGAAAGCGCTGCACACGTTTCGAATTTTCGTCGGAGCCTTTCAGGCGGAGCCGGATATTGATGGTTGCCGACCGCCACGCTTTGCCGCTTGAGATGGATCTTCCCCGACTTGTGAACCGCTTCGATTTCGGTAAAGGCGGCTCCTTTGGTATAGACCTTTTCGAACTGCTCCTTGGTTGACAGGTCGGGATGAACATAGGCATTGACTTTGCCCATGCGGCCGCGGATCTCATTTCCGGCAACGGACTGGTCGGAAAAACTCCCAAGCGTTACGTCGCCATGCGCCAATGCCGCCGCTATGCAATACGGGATGCTGAACCTCGCCTGCAGTGCATCTTTCGGATCGTTGTATCGCATTAAATTCAAAGCATGGTAGCTGACGCCCACATTGATGACCTCGAGGTCGTCCGCCACGATTTCGCCACTCGCAATACCCTCCGTTACAAGATCCAGGGCCGGATGTACAAGCGAGCATGTCGGATAAAGCTTGGGGTTATTGCGGATGAGTTCGAGGGATAGGCCAAGATCGCGGATTGCTTCGTCCGCGTTCAGCTTTTCTGGATCTGTAAAGAGATCGAAAAACCCCTCGTGCCCCTCGATCGCATTAGGGCTTGATCGCATTCCGGCCTTAGCAAGTTTGGCGGCAAGGACGCCGTTCTGCGCTGCGAATCCTGCATGTAGCGGTTTGGTCATGTATCCGAAGTTTTGACGTAATCCAGATGCAAGCGAGGCTGCAATTCCGAAGGCTTCTAGCATGAGCTTGCCATCAAGCCCCAACAGGTTTCCGGCGGCAGCGGCAGCTCCGAATGTCCCGAGCGAGGAAGTTGTGTGCCAGCCACGACCATTGTGTTCATAGGTTACGGCGATGCCGAGACGGCCTTCCATCTCGACACCGGCCGCATAGGCCGCAATGATATCTGCACCCGAAGCTGCCAGTTCGTCTGCGAGCGCAAGGATAGCGGGCAATACTGGGGCGGATGGATGCCCCACCATCGCATAATTACCGTCGTCGAAGTCATGCGCATGAGCCATAGCGCCATTGGCCAGAGCAGCATTTCGAGCTGTCGTTCGCAGCGCAGTATTCCAGACACGTGCCTTTCCTGGTTCTTCGGCGAAGAACCCGCCCATGACTCCCGCAACTTCCTCAGCTTTCGCCGCTAGGGCAACAGACAACGTGTCGGCAATGCCCCTCTTTGCGGCCTCGACGGCGGCAGCGGACATTGATTCGAACTTCAGCTCCGCGCAGAAGTCAGCAAGGATGCGGCCGACTTCCGGTCGCTGCTTTTGAGAGTCTGACGCTCTTTTCGCGTTCATTTTGCTTCCTTTTGCTTATCTATCGATTATGCCGACCAGACGTTTTTGTCCGGCCAATTCGGTTCGAGCTCGATTGGCATAGGTCCGCCATTTTTCAAATCGCGCCTTCGGTGCGCGGCAGCGCGATCCGGCCGCTTACGCATCCAGTTCGGCGAGAATTCGCCGTACACTTTCGAACCTCCCAATCGTCTTGCGATCCCAAATCTAACTTTTTCTTAGTTCGACACTCCGTCGATACGCAGCGCTGGTTGCAGCGCGTACTATCTTGGGAAGGGCCCCCTCACGCTCCATTTCGATCACGCCAGCCTCAGTGGTCCCTCCCGGACTTATGACGGCTCGCTTGAGCTCGGAAGGCGAGCGCGGATCAGCTGCTAACATCGCCGCCGAACCCAACATCGTCTGCGCAACGAGCAACTGAGCGAATTCTGTATCAAAATCCAGCCTCGCCAGCCGCTTGCGCCGCTGCTCAGCAAAAGCGAAAATATAGCGAGGCGCGCAGGCGTAGAACGGCATAGCCTTGTCAATCAATGCCGCGTCCACCACCCATTCAAATTTGCCGACTGGCGCGAAGACTTGCTCTACGGCCGTTTTTGCCGAGATTGGAAACGTCTGCCCGGTTACGCCGAGGCTCGTCCCTTGACCAACAAACGCAGGAAGGTTGGGCATAACGCGCGCCACTCTCGCACTGCCGCATACCTCCATTAATCGCCCAAGCGGCATGCCGGCCATAACCGAAAGAACCGGACTCTCGGCCAGCAAGCGTCGATGTCCATCAGAGAAAGTTGCAACATTCTGCGGCTTCACCGCCAATACGAGCAGATCGTAGCCTGATGATGAACTCGGAGCGTCCGGCAAGATTGATACGCCTTGAAGACCACGCACAGCGTCTTCCACTCGGCCGACATCCGGATCAACCAAGATCAATTTTAAATTAGGTAGTGCTTGGCGTACTCCTCGGATAAGAGCCGAACCCATATTTCCCCCGCCGAAGAACAGCAGTCGAGTGGACTCCTTCATCACCACCATTTCCCTATCCTGCTGGTCCAACTTTGAGATCAGGTTGCATCTGCACCGGCACGGAATTCCTCGTACATTGCCGTGCCACGCACGCCGACGAATCTGAATGGCTCGGGCGGCAGCCATCCGGGACGGCCGAGCGGTCCAGTCACCGTTTCTTGTGCGACTTTGCCGGCGACTAGTTCGGCAAGACGGCGCCCCAATGCGGTACCTTTCGCGACACCAGAGCCGTTATAGCCGGCACTTATAAAAAGCCCCTGCTCCAGCTCTCCCCAAAATGGAGCGCCTCCACGCGTGACGTCGGTAACTCCGCCCCATACGTATTCGAAGTCGATATCCGCAAGATGCGGATAACGACGGCGAAACCGATCGAGCAATCTTCGTCGGATTACGCTCTCCTTGAGCTCGGCCTCATAGGAATAGAGGCTGCGGATCATACAGCGTCCGTCGGAAAGTCTACGAAGGGTGCTACCACCGGCCCGTTGGGCCGACGTCATGCCCCATTCCGGAAGACTACCGAGCAGACGTGCCCTGTTGCCCAGCCTTTCCGTCACGCCCACATAAGTAAATAAGGAAACCAACCGATCTTTGCCGTATCCCAGCAGCTTAACAAAGGCATTGTTGGCCAGGATGACGTTCCGCGCGGATATCCGCGCCTGCGGACAAGTCAAGTGCCAACGCTCACCTACTTTTTCGATGTTGCTGACAGTGGTTCCTTCATGAAAGACAATGTCAGAAGGTAGATGATCTGCCAGACCGCGCACGAGCGCAGCCGGCTGAAATAGATGTGTAGACTCGGATCGAATGGCCAACCGATAAAAGCATGTGCCGGTTAGCTCTTCCAAAGCATCTTGTTTGTAAACCGGAAGCGTGCGGCCCTGTGTCGATGCGCTCTCGCTCATTCTCAACAGAGCCGCAGCGGCTCGCTCGCTTACAGCGGCCTTGAACGAACCGACCTGTCGAAGCCCGCAATCGATCCCGTACCGGGCCACGAGGTCTTTCAGCCAAGCCAAACCCTCGGCATCAAATACGGCTATGACGTTCTGTTTGCTTAGAGCATCGGCTGAGGCGTCAGCTCTGCTGGCCGATGCCATACTCACCGTTGGCAGATCGCTGCCAGAAAAGCCGGAATTCCGACCTGAAGCATTCTCGCCAACTGTTCCGCCGTCAATGATGAGAATATCAGTTTCGGGTTCCAGCTCTTTGAGCCTTCTTGCAACAGCGAGCCCAGTGAAACCTGCGCCTACAACGGCATGATCGACGCTCAGCTTTCCGTTGAGGGCGGGCCGGCAAATGCGAGGCGGTAGCATCGCGTTCCAACCGCTTCGCATCTGATACGTGCTTGCGCGATACATATCCGTTCTACTGTGCGAAAGCCGGCTGGCGTTTGACGCTCGACAGCCGGTTGAAAGTAAAAGGAGAAGGATCGACGATAGGTTTTTCGGAAGTAACCAGATCAGCCGTCAGATGCCCGGCCGCAGGACCAATCCCAAAGCCGTGACCGGAGTACCCGCTACTGATAAAAAATCCCGGAATGGTGTCCACTGCCCCAATGACCGGCTTTGTATCGGGCATGACATCGATCAGGCCGGCCCAGGTTGCGGCAACTCTCATATTGGCGAATACGGGAAACTCGCGACTGATATTACGCTGCGCCTGACGAAGATCGTATAGTGATGGCACGGGATCCAGGACACGTGTCTGTTCAAAAGGCGTTTGTTCATCCATGCGCCAGCGCGATTTCTGAAACAGCTCCGCAAGCGTGCGCCGCCCCAGACGCAGCCGTACATTGTTTCCACCAGTCAAAATCATCGGCAAATAGTCGACGAGATAGCGGAAACTGTCGGGCACGATTTCCGTTCGATTCCACGCGCCGTAACCTATGGTGAACCCTCCATCGTGCCGAGTGCGGATCGAAAAATCGGGGCCCTTGATCGACGTTTTTGGAGCCCCTTCCAACGGGTACGCTCGGACAAGGCTCGACATTGTCTTGAGTTGCGGCAACCGCAAACCCATATTGTTACAAAAGAGCGAAGACCAAACTCCGCCCGCCAAAACAACTGCTTCGCAAGATACTGGCCCGAGCTCCGTCACAACGCCACAAATGCGTCCCGCCCGGGTTTCAATTCCTCTCACAGCGCATGACACGACAATCTGCGCGCCGAGCGCCCTCGCCGCGCTTGCGTACGCAGCAGCTGCCAATGATGGCTCCGCCCTGCCGTCATTGGGAGAATACAGGCCGCAAGCCCACGGTCTTGACGCGCCAGGCAGCAAGGCTCGCAATTCAGCCCCTGAAACGATGCGAGCAACGATATCGTCGGGACAGGTGTTGGCGAGCCAGCTTTCACAAGCTTCTGCTTCCTCGTCGCGCTTGAATACCGTCAAAATACCCGTCTGTTTAAAGCCGACACTTTGGCCTAGCTGCCGCTCCAGATCGTTCCAGATTCGCAAACTTTCCCGGATCAACGGCATTTCTTGAGCGTCGCGCTTTTGAGCGCGAACCCAACCCTGGTTGCGTCCGGATTGCTCTGCTCCGATAAGTCCCTTCTCGCAAAGCAAGGTTGGAACCCCTCGCTTGGCCAGGTAGTAAGCAGTTGAACTGCCGATAATTCCGCCCCCTATCACGATCACTTTGGTTGAAGCGGGCAGTTGGGACATGACGAACCAGCAAAAAGTCAGGGCGAGAGACTTGGTGCATACTTAACTTAGCTATTGGATACAATCAACCAACTTCTGCGTCGAAAGGTGAGAGGGCGCTTGGATCGTACTCAAGATCAAAGCATTGCTTCGGGTTTTGGCGGAAAATCGCTTCGCGTGGGAACAATCCGGCTATCAATCAGGCGATGCACACGACGCAGATCCTTAGGCCCCCGATGTAGACTGCGAAGCGACGCCAAGTTGTCAGCGTCTGCCCGTACACGGCGGCCATGATGACGCAGATATTCGATCCACGTTGGCGAGTAGTAGCTTTCAACCCAGACGAGTGGCCGTTCAATGTCTCGTAACAAGGCCCAACGACGGGCCCAGTCACGCAAACGGATACGACGCCGTTCTCGCATCAGCTCAAGAAAGCGAAGAGTATCCTCGTGGGCAATTTCATACTCTATTAAGACCAAGACCGGCCCCGAATCCGGCTTGATCTCGACCATAGGCTCGGGCGCTTGGAATGGTCCGATGGGATCGAGATCATCGCCGGACAACGCGTGAAGCGGATATTGAAAGCCCAAGACCGCTCCGATCATCATTACGGTCCCTGCCGCCACGAAGGCGATCGAAAGACCGTGTGAACCTGCAACTTCGCCCCAAAGCCAGGATACAAGGGCCATCCCGCCGAAAGTCGCGGTCTGATAGAAGGAGAGCGCTCTTCCAACCACCCACCGTGGCGTGACAGTTGCACGGTGACGTTGAATAAGGACAATGAAATGACCCAACAGGCACCGGCGACAAGTAGTGCGATGCAGCTAAGGGGCATCGAAGTTGAAGCGCCCAACAAGATGAGCGCGAGCGCAAAATTCGCGAAAGTTGCGCGAATGACAACCTCGTTATTGAACTTGCGGACAATGGCAGCGTTTGCCAAGCCGCCGCCGATCGCACCGAAGCCAAAAGTGCCCAACATCATGCCGTAGGTTAGTGCCGTTCCCTTCAACGTGTCTCGTGCAACCAACGGAAGCAGAGCCAAAACGACGACACCGGCCAAGTTGAAGATCGCCGTTCGTAGGAGAACTCTCAAAAGATGGGGAGACACCCTGATGTAACGAAGGCCGGCACCAATCGCTGCTCCCACATGCTCGGGGGGAGCTCCGGCTTTGGATAGTGCGGCTTCCAATGCAAGAGCGCGCCTATCAGCGGCAGTGTGAGAAGAACATTCGCAGCGAACGCCGCGGCGGACCCTGCCACTACGACGACCAATCCGCCCGAGGCAGGGCCAACGCTGCGCATCATGTTGAAGCTGAGCCCATTCAAACCGACCGCGCCGGCAACATCTTCCTTTGAGATGACATCGCCTATCGAGGCTTGCCACGCGGGATTGTACAGCGCGTTGCCACAACCGATTAGAAATGTAAGGGCGAGAAGAAGCCAAGGATCCAGAACATTGAAGCAGATAGAAGTCGCGAGAACCGCGGATACTAACACCATGCCACCTTGTGCCATGATCAATATGCGACGACGACTATAATTATCCGCCAGCGCACCCGCTATCATCGAGAAGATCATCACGGGAAGGGAATTCATTGTCTGAACCAGCGCCACCATGGCCTGCGAACCCATCATAGTGGCCATGACCCAGCTGGCGCCCACCGACTGCACAAGCGTCCCGAGATTCGACATCATCGTCGCGATCCAGAGCGATCGAAACGCCTTTTGCTTTAATGGAGACAGAAACAGGGGAACCGGCACAATTGTCTCGGTGATGCTTTTGGCAACACTTGTCGCCTTCGCGATATCAAGATCGCTAGTCCTCCGCCAAACTGAGAACGCGCGCCCAATTGCGCGCATCGACCGACAGCATTCCGCTTTCATGCACCGCTTGGCGACGCCGATAGCGGTTATCGGCCGGCATGCGAGTTGATCCTGCGTGTTTCAATTCCGCTATTAGCCTCTCCAACTGTCCCTGGAACGAAGCATTCCCGCCAGCACCGGGATCAAGGGCCAAAATGAATTGCCCGGCATTCGAGGTCTTCGCCCCAGGAAAGTTGGAAGAACAATCTTCAAATCCGAAGGTGCCGCCGGAGAGTGCCGCCACCAGAACCTCGGCCATAAAGGCAAGCGACGCTCCTTTTGCTCCGCCGAACGGCAGGAGCGCCCCCCCGTCCAGTATCGCCGCCGGATCAGTAGTTACGTCTCCGTCCCTGTTAATTCCGACCCCTGAAGGAACGGGTCTACCAGCGGCAGCGTGCAGCAGGATGTCGCCGTGCGACATGATGCTCGAAGCTTGGTCCCACACCAAAGGCGGCGCGTTTGTCCTTGGACAGGCAAATGCGATCGGATTGGTGCCGAGCGTCTTTCGCTTACCCTGCCAAACAGCCATATGGCTGCGACTGTTCACCATCGCAATTGAGATCAGACCGGCGCGCGCCAGGGGTTCCACGTCCTGCCACAAAGCACCAAAATGATGCGAATTGCGGACAAACATCGTCGCGACACCTTGGCTCCGAGCCATACCAGCAAGACGGTTCGAGAAGGCGCGCGTTGCTTGTTGAGCAAACCCGTTGTCAGCCTCAACCGCCAAACAGCCGGGCCGCGTCTGCTCGCAAGCCGGTTTAGCTGCAGTATTAATCCAGCCGCTGGATATGCTTGAGACATAGCCGGGCAAGCGATGGATCCCGTGGCTTCTACTGCCGTCGATTTCGGCGCCGGCAACCGTTTCGGCAATGATTCGTGCGATGGGTTCCGACAGTCCCGCTCTGCGCAAGGCCGAAGCTAATTTGGGTTCGAGGATCTCTAGCGGGATCTGAATTTCGTCGTCCGCTACGGTCAAGTGACGCTCCGCGATGAACGCTGTTCTATTCGACAAGCTCTGTCAGTGGCGTCACTTGTCCACCGCCTCTCTCAATCGTGTCGCGCAAAGTCTTGGCAATCTCGACCGAGCCAGGCGTATCTGAATGAACCAGAATGCTTTTCGCATCCAACTTGATTCGTTTTCCCGTGATAGCTGTCACCGTGCCGTCATTCAAGAACTGGCTTGCTCTCGCGGCGATTTGATCGAGATCGTTGATGACTGCTCCCTGCTTCTTTCGCGAAACGAGCGAGCCGTCTTCCTCGTAGGCCCGGTCGGCATAAATTCGTCCAACAGTCCGCAACCCGATCTTCCGCGCGTAAGCTTGCCAAGGGCTGCCGGGTTCTCCCGGCACGATGATGTCGGGATCATAGGCTTTGAAAGCATCGAAGATGAGCTGAAGATATTCCGGTGTTTCGCGCGACATCATGCCAAAGACGCCATGCGTACCGGCATGTGTCACCTTATAACCTTCAGCCTTGGCGATCGCCGAGAGAGCGCCCAACTGGTAAAGTGCGTGTTTCCGCATATCGTGGGGATCAATCTTCATCGGAACACGACCGAAGCCTAGTAGATCGGGCAGGCCGACATGCGCTCCTAGCGCCACTCCCCGCGCTCTCGCCTGCGCCGCCATGTCGGTCATGATGACCGCATCACCCGCGTGAAAACCGCAGGCCACATTCGCGGACGAAATCAGCGCCATCAGAGCGGCGTCATCGCAAAGCCGCCAACGCCCGAACCCTTCTCCGATGTCAGAATTGATATCGATTTTCATCGTTCGCCATCCCTGCCTCGGTTTCTCGCGAAATGCGCGCTGGTACGCCGCCGTTGTCGGCCGTCGCTATCAGGCAACCCAGCCTGTCCAAATATTTCACGATCTCAGATAGAGCCTTACGCGCTTCGGTTACCGAACATTCCACGAAACGGAACACGCTGCCTGGCCGCGCTTGGGCGACGCGCCAGAGATCGGCTTCTATGACGTAACCAATTTTCGGATAGCCACCCGCAGAGTTGCCGTCGACCAATTGCACGATAGGGCGCCCGCCTGGGGGCACCTGGATCACCCCGGGCGTGATCGGACATGATCGCATTTCTCCGGGGTCGGTACGCATCAGTTCGGCGCCATCCAATCGATAGCCCATTCTATTGCTCTGAGCGGAGACCCTCCAGGGATCACGCCAGAACGTTTGCTGCGACCTAGATGTGAAATCATCATATTCTCCGGCACGAACGACGCGGAGAACAATATCGTCCTGCTCCGCTAATGCGTGAAGTCCGCGTTCGAGAACGTTGTCGGGCGGCAAGACGGAGAGTTCGGGTTGCGGCTGCGCACTCTTTTTCAGAGCGCCTAGCTTGTCGCCTACGCGAAGCATGCGCCCTTCCAGGCCACCAACGCGTTGCCTGAAATAGGTGCTGCGGGATCCCAGCACCTCGGGAACGTCGATGCCTCCGGGCACACAAAGATAGGCTCTAAGCCCCATACGTGCCGGTCCAATCGCCAGCTCGTCGCCCGGCGCAACCGCGAAACGCGACCATGGTGCGACTTGACGTTGGTTGAGAACGGCCTGACAATCGGCCCCACACAGTGCAACCATGATTTGCTGATTGAACAGCAACCGCATGGGACCCATCTGGACCTCAATTCCGGCGGCCTCAGTGGAATTTCCAAGCAAGATGTTGCCCACCGATAGAGCGACCCGGTCGGCCGCTCCCGTTCGGGCAATTCCATGGTGACGTTGCCCTATCCGCCCCAAATCCTGCACAGAATTCAAGGGAAGCGTTTGAAGCACTTCGATCATGTCTCAACCCGTTCGATTCGGAAACGAATGCAGTCTCCCAGGTCAAGAACGTTGGGCGGCGTTTTGCTGAAGTCGAACGGTATGGGCGATGCCGGTGCATGTCCGAGTGCGTACCAGCCGCTTGGAACGAGCGAAGGCTCCTCCCCCGGCTTCAACGGCGGTCCAAGAGACGTCTGCGCTCCCGCCATGCTCAAATTTGGACCATTGGGTACCATTTGAGGTTCAGGCCGGCGTGGCAGGTGCAGCCGTCTATCCAGTCCGAAGAGAAAGCCGAAGCCTGGACCCGTTCCAGGCGCAAAGACAGTGTAATTGCCTGCCGAATGCAATTCAGCCACCCTGCTCGGCGATACTCCGAGACGATCGGCAACTTCGCGCAGGTGCCGACCTGCAGCTCCCCCGTAAACGATCCCGATTTCGAGTGTGCGGCCATTACCGGACCAAGCGGTCGTTCCATTCCATTCCGCCAAAAATCTCATCGCCAAAGGCTCGGTGTCCGTTGTCAAAGGGTCGACAACGATTAAGAGGCTGTTCAATCCCACCTGCGCGTCAGTCACCTCTTGCCAATTCCGGACCGTTCTATCCAACGCCCAAATGCGTTGCTGCGTTTGCAACGAAAGTGGCCCTTCGGCATCGAGCAGCAGAGCCGAAGCACCGCAGTGACTGACCCTCGGTGCATCAAGAACCACTAGCTTTGCGCACATGCCCGTACTTTGTCCGTCACTGCAGCTCTTCAAGGCCCAATAGAATTGGTGTACCGACCCGGTTCAGCCTGTCCAAATGTTGGAAACGTGTCAAAATAAGATCCGACCTGGCGGAATCGAACATTCCATCAGTACACGCCCGATATTTCCGCTCCAGATGTTCCCAACTGACGGGGTCGCTGCTCGAGCCGATATAATTGGATTTGCGCCGTTTAAAGAGACTCCCGTCTCGCCGCATGACATCAACTTCGGTAAAGGCTTTTCCGGCTCTGTAGAGCGGCTCGAAAAGCTCTGGCGTGCTCTGGTCTGGATGAACATAAGGTTCAACCGACTCCATTATCTTGCGCGTCGCGGGATCCTTGAGCGCATCGGGAGTGAAATCGGCTAGCGTGACGTCGCCTTTTCGCAGTGCCACAGCCACGCAATAGCTGTAGCTAAATTTTGCCTGTAAGTGACTTTCAGGCCGATCATAACGCATGATGTTAAGCGTTTGATAGCTGGTGCCGCAACGCACCGAGGTTATATCTGCCAGATCAAGCTCTTTATTTCGGAGGCCTTCGACAAGCACGTCGAGAGCCGGGAGCACCATCGCGCAAACCGGATATAGCTTGACGTTGATGCGCATCACTTCAAAGGGGGCTCCCATGTCGCGCATTGCGTCTTCAAAACAGATCACACTCAAGTCACCGAATAGGTGCATGAAACCTTCATGACCCTCGATGGCAGTCGGGCTTGCGTCGATGCCAGCCAGAGCCAGCTTTGCGGCCATTACGCCGTTCTCGGCAGCACGGCCGGCGTGGACGGGCTTGGTCGACGTTCCAAAGTTCTGACGGATGCCACAAGCCATCGAGGCGGCGATCCCCAACGCATCTCTGGTCTGCTGCGCGTCCAAACCCAACAGCTTTGCCGATGCAGCCGTCGCTGCGAAGGTTCCGAAAGTCGACGTCGTATGCCAACCGTTGGCATTATGTTGGTAGGTCATCGCCCGCGCAATCTTGGCGCCGACTTCCATCCCAGCCACATACGCGGTGATCAGTTGTTCGCCCGAAACGTTGCGCTCGTCGGCCAGCGCAAGAAGCGCCGGAACCATGCCAGTGGATGGATGGCCAAGCATAGTCGCGTTGCCGTCATCGAAATCGTGCACATGAGCTGCCACACCATTGAGAAAAGCCGCCGTTCTCGCCGTCGTGCGCAAGGAAGTGCCGATAACCAGCGATTTGCCGGGTTCATCGACCAAAGCTTGACGCGCCCTGCTTGCGGCCGCCTCGCCTGCGCCCGCAAGCGTCACAGACAACGTGTCTGCGAAAGCGCGCTTGGTCGTCTCCACCGCCTCTGTCGGGATGTCGGAAAAGCGCAGTTTCGTAACCCAATCAGCAAGGAAGGCGGTCACGGGTGGACGTGATCGCGTCGCCTCGGCGGCACTGGAAGTGATCTCGTTCATATTATGATACTTCGAATTTGGTTCAGCGTAAGGCTAGAACCGCGGAGCGGATCGCTGCCACGGCGGTACGCAAGTCGTCGTCCGACGACGCGATGGAGATACGGAAGTAAGGAGAAAGGCCATAGGCCGCGCCTTGTACAACTGCGATGTCGGCCTCGGCCAGTAAGTAATCGCACAGAACGCTATCAGACGAGATTCGGCCGCCTGCCGGCGTCGTTTTCCCAATCAGATCGGTACAGCTCACAAAGATATAGAACCCTCCCTCAGGGCGCTCGGCGGAAAGACCTGGAATTGCCTTGATGATCGGTAAGACAAAATCTCGCCGCCGGTGGAACACAGCTACGCGCTGGGCTAAGAAATCTTGTGGCCCTTCGAGTGCGGCCAGAGCAGCAGCCTGCGCGATTGAACATGCGCCACCCGTCGCTTGCGACAAGACTCGAGTAATGTCCCTGATCAGCCAATCCGGCCCGGCGCAATAGCCGATACGCCAACCCGTCATGGCGTATGCTTTGGAAACGCCGTTGACCGTCAGGATGCGCTCCCGCAAATCGGGCGCAATCTGCGCCAAGGTGTAAAACGGCCGCCCATCAAACCGAATGTGCTCATAGATGTCATCTGACAAAGCAAGGACGTTAGGATGGCGACGCAATATTTCGGCGAAGGAAAGCAATTCCGCCTTTGAGTAAATTGATCCCGACGGATTGTTTGGCGAATTCAAAAGAAGCCAACGCGTCCGAGGTGTGATGGCCGCCTGTAGTTGTCCAGGCTGCATCTTGAAGTCACTTTCGACGCCGCACGCGACTATCACCGGCTGTCCGCCGGCGAGCCGCACCATGTCTGGCATCGGCACCCAATAGGGTGCAGGTATAATGACCTCGTCGCCGTCGTTTAAGGTTGCGGCGAAGGCATTATATATACTTGGTTTCGCGCCCGGAGCGACCACGATCTGATTGACTCCGTATTCCAAGTCGTTGTCGCGTCTCAGCTTGCGCGAGATGGCCTCGCGCAGCTGAATGGTACCCGTATTGATGGTATAGCGGGTTTCTCCAGCTCGGATCGCCGCAATTGCCGCTTCCTGAACGTGCTCTGGCGTATCGAAGTCAGGTTCGCCCTGTGCAAGGCTGATAACGCGCTTGCCTGAGGCCACTCTCAACTTTGCTTTTTGAGCCATGCTCTCGGAGACATCGACCTGAATCTTGCCAACCCGCTTCGATCTGCTTCGTGTATTCAAATTAGTCACCGCTTCCTAGTCCGTGAGAACGACGCCAGGCTTTCGACCCGTCTGCGCGCGGGCTCGGCTGTCGCAGCCTCTTATTTGATGAGCCAAGCGTTGAACATTTCATTCGACTTGGACAAGTTTTCACCCCAGAAGCTGACATCGAGGGGCACGAGCTGCTTAAAGTTGTCAGGCTGCGTCGGGATCAAATACAAGATCTTGGGGTCGATATATTGGTAGGCGCTGATCGAAGCCGTTCCGTTCAGGACGCGCGCTGCACGCGCGGCTTGTCGCTTCGGATCAAGAGTGAATTCGATGAGCTTCTGAACCATCGCCACCTTCGGATTCCCTTTCGGAATCGACCAGCCATATGCGGTGTAATAGCCTTGATTCCATAGGATCTTAAGATCCTCTCCTTGCACGATAAGCTCCGCTGCCCGGTTGACATAGGTCGCGGTAATGTCGATTTCGCCGCTGTGTAACAGCTGCGCGCTCTGCGGCGCCGTCGTCCACCACATAGCGATCCGCGGTTTGATTTGATCGAGCTTCTTGAATGCCCGAATCCAACCGGCATCTGTTTTCAGTTCGTTTATGATGGCCTGGCCGGGCTTGACGCCGTCGGCGCGCAATGCCCACTCGATGTTGTCCCGGCCGCTGTTGCGGAGGGACCGCACGCCAGGGATCGCTTTGTCCCACATGTCCGCAACGCAAGTCAGATCTTTCCCGGTCGCGGAGGTCCGATAAACCGTTGAATAGGCTGATATCGAGTCGGGCACAAAACCGGCGAGGTTCCTCAGCTCCACCGGAAGGTCGTCATACAGGTGTTTTGGAAGGGTGATCTTTTCAACCAAATCCAAAGCCAAATATCGAACTGCTTCGTCCATGCCTGCGCCAATGCAAGCATCGAAGATATAATTCTTCGTGTCGACCATCGACTGCATCTGGGGCAGCGGCTGCGCGGCTCGCACCACGGGAACGACCGTGATGCCGGTAGCCTCCGTGAAAGGAGTGTAAAAGAGCTCCTTATAAATCTGAGATACGGAGCCACCAGCATCTGCAATGTAGAGAGTTTCGCCCGCTGCCGAAGCGCGACCCATGATCGCGGGTGCTGCTAACGTTGCGCCCGCCAGCATTGTGGTCTTAGTAAACTTTCTTCTGTTCATTTCTGGCCTTCCGTTAGCGACTTACGCCGACCGCGGATTTCATCGAATGTCGTCGGAGGCAATCATCCCGGGGCGTTCAAAGGGATGGTCGTTGCCGATAGTGCCGATCATCATTCGTCATTTCACAAGCCACTGATTGAACAGCTCATTCGATTTCGTGAGATTCTCTCCCCAAAAAGCCACGTCCAACGGGACCATCTGCTTGAAATTATCTGGTTGCGTCGGGACGTACTCGAGCACCTTCTTGTCGATAAATTCGAAGGCACTTTTCGAGGCGCTTCCTTGCATCAACTCGGAAGCAAGCGCGGCTTGACGCTTCGGATCCAATGAGAACTCGATGAGCTTCTGCACCAAATGGACCTTTGGATTGCCTTTTGGGATGACGTACCCATAGGCAGTGTAATAACCTTCGTTCCAAAGCACTTTGAGGTTCTCACCTTGCCGGATCAGCGTTGCAGCCCGGTTCGCATACGTCGCTGTAATATCGATCTCCTGAGCTTGCAGAAGCTGAGCGCTTTGTGGGGCCGTACTCCACCAAGTCAGGATTTTCGGTTTGATCTCATCCAATTTTCGAAATGCGCGCTCCCACCCGGCTTTTGTTTTCAGCTCATTGATAATGGCCGGTCCCGCGGGAACGCCATCCGCTCGAAGCGCCCATTCTATGTTGTCGCGACCGCCAGTACGCAGCGAGCGAACTCCCGGAATGGACATGTCCCAAATATCGGCAACTCGTTTCAGATCCCGTTTTGTCGCTAACGGCCGATATACCGTCGCAAACGCTGCAACGGAGTCCGGATAGAAGCCCGGAACATTTCTGATGGAGTCAGGAAGGTCGTCATATATTGACCTCGGCAACTCAATTCGTTCGCTGAGCCCCTCAGCATCGTAGCGGACACCTTCATCGAGACCGGCGGCCCCATGCACATCGAACGTATAGTTCTGCGTTTCCACCATGGTCTTCATCTGAGCCAGCGCTTGGGCTGGCCGAACGACCGGAACGACATCAATTCCCGTGCTTGCAGTAAAGGGCGTATAGATAACCTTCTTGTAGGACTCGGTGTACGCACCGCCCGCATCCGCAACATAGAGGGTCTCACCGGCCGCCGATGCGCGTCCGACGATGGCGGGTAGTGGGAAAGTCGCGCCGGATAGCGCAGCTATCTTGACGAATTGCCTTCTATTCATTGTTGGCCTCCTCACTAACCATTGCCTCGAACTGACGGCTCTAATGTCGGCCCATCCAACCGATGCAAGCGCTACACGCGTCTGGACGTCCCGCCAACGGAATTGGCTATGAGCATAAATCCGAGAATTAACGCCAGGAGTAGCGTCGACACTGCTGCCAACTCCGGTGACGCCCCGTACACTGCCTGTTGGTATAGCTGCTTCGGAAGCGTGGTGAAGCTGCCTCCCGTGACAAACAGAGAAATCGTCACTTCGTCAAACGACTGGATGAATGCGAAAAGAAACGCGCCATAAACTCCAGGCTTGATGATCGGCAGCATGATATATCGGAAGGTCTTGAATTTTGACGCGCCCATCGTCCATGCGGCATAGTCCAACGAACGATTGTAATTTTTGAGCACGGCCATCAGTGACATCGTGGCATAGGGCAGCGCAAACACCATATGCCCCATGATCAATCCGACCCATGTGCCAATCAGCCCGAAGCGGGCATAAGCGTAGAACAGCGCGACCGCCGTGATGATATGAGGCAGAAAAATCGGAATGGTCAGCAGCAGAATTATCAGGAACTTTGCCCTCGTCTTTTGACGAACGAGAAATAGTGCCGCCGGAATAGCGATGGCAATGGCCATCAAGCTGGTGATGGCGGCGATGCCAACCGATCGCCAGAAAGCCAATACCCAGATTGGTGAGCTAAGGACCGACGTGTACCATCGGAGTGAGAAACCCTGGGGCGGCCAGCCGAACAGAAGGCTGTTAGAGAATGAAATCGGAACGATACAGAAGATCGGAAGTATCAAGAACAACGCAATTGCCAGCGAAACCATCGACAGAATGGGTCTACTCACCCTTTGCCTGAGCTTCACCGTCCGTCCCGTCAGTTTTTCGGCGACCAATCCGAAGCTGGCGGTAATCCATGAAATTCCGTTGATTAGTTTCATTCCGCCACGGCGGAGCATTCGGTTCAGTCTCGACGGATGCTGGTCGCCCTCTTCTCCGGTCAGAATGTGCATTCCAACCACCCGATCAAACAGAAAGAAGGAAATAAGTGTTGCCAGCAACAGCATGGCGGATATCGCCGCAGCGAAGTTCCAGTGCAACACCTCGGTAACTTGTTCGATGATCAATTGAGCGATCATCGTTTCCCGAGGACTCCCGAGCAGCTGCGGCGTGATGAAAAACCCAAGAGCACTCACAAAGATCAAGATACCGCCGGCCGCCACTCCCGGTAACGACAGAGGAAAATAGACCCGCCAAAAACCATGGGAGGGGCGGGCACCCAGCGTGCTCGCCGCTTTTTCCAAGTTCGGCTCGATGCCCTCCATTACGGAGTACATCGTAATAATCGCCAAAGGCAAAAGCGAGCTGCTCAGGCCGATCATCACGCCGTTCCAGTTGTAGAGGAAGGCGATCGAATGATCGAGCCAGCTCAACTTCAAGCCGGTTACGTTGATCAAACCGCGGCGACCGAAGATAATAATCAGTGACAGATTGCGGATCAGAAAGCTAGTCCAAAGCGGCACCAGAACGGACGTCAGGATTGCTGCTCGAACCCCTGCATTTGCTTTGGAGAGTGCATATGCAACGGGGTAACCGAGCGTCAGGCAGATCCCGGTGGCCCAAGCAGCGGTTTGAATCGTTCGCACGAGCACGCTAACGTATAGATTGGTCTTAAATACTCGCGAAAAATTCTCTAGCGTCAGCGCACCGTGAGCGTCAAAGAGGCTGAGAACAAGAATTCCGCCGACAGGCAGTACAAATACGACGGATAGAAACGTCAGCAGCGGTGCTATCTGAAGAAACGGCCAGCGCGCTAGCAATTCGCTCAGAGGTAGGCGCCGATCTGATCGCGGCCATGATCCCGGGATGGTCGTCCGATCTGTCACGTTCCTACATCCTTTATTTCTACCGACCGGGAGGCGGCCCAGCTCAAGATGCAACGTTGACCGTTCTCGATATCGTGAGGAGCCTGTGCATTCAGAACAAGGGCTGAAAGGACGCGATCGGACGCCGACTTGAAGAAGTACCGGGTTGTCGGCCCAATATTGATGCGCTCAATAAACGTCGCTTCGGTCCGGTGGTGCGCGGGAACGACGTCGGCGTTGACGCGAACGTATTCAGGTCGAACCATCAGTCGCGTTCCCGCCTGCATGGGCGTCACGTTGCCGCTTGCATCGCTCACTTCGCCAGCCGCCATGATATTGGACTGTCCGATGAAGTTAGCGGCGAAGACCGTCGAGGGGCGATCGTAAATTTCGTTCGGTGGTGCCAGTTGCTCGATCTCGCCACCGTTCATCAGACAGATCCGATCTGACATGGCCAACGCTTCTTCTTGGTCGTGGGTCACGTAGATGATGGTCGTCTTTAATCGCTTATGCAGATGCTTGATTTCGATCTGCATCTGCTCGCGCAAGTTCTTATCCAGCGCGCCCAAAGGTTCGTCCATCAGTACGATCGACGGCCGGTAGACCATTGCGCGTGCGAGAGCCACGCGTTGTTGCTGACCACCCGATAGCTCCTTGGGCACACGCTCGGCAACGTGAGGTAAGCTGATGATCTCCAACATCGACTTTACCCGGTCGCGTATATCAGCCTCCGGCATCTTCCGCATGCGCAGCGGAAATGCGAGGTTTTCCGCGATACTCAAATGAGGAAACAAGGCATAGTTCTGAAAGACCATGCCAATATCCCGATAAAACGCGGGCTCGTTGGTAGCTCGACGACCGTTGATGTAGATCTCGCCGGAGTTTGGAGGGGTTAGTCCGGCGATCATGGTTAGGAGCGTCGTCTTTCCGGAGCCAGAAGGGCCCAATAGAGTCAGAAATTCTCCTTCGGCCACATCGAGAGACGTCGGCTTCAAAGCGTCGAACGCACCGTACCGTTTCGAGAGGTTTTCGATCTTGAGCTTCATTCGTATGCCCGCTCTAACGATGCGCAGGAACTGAGTTGCGGGGCGGTCCCGCCAGGAATGAAATGCTGCGTACAATCGTGTAGTTCAACAACCCCTCAGCCCCACCCTCACGCGCATACCCCGAGTCCTTTGTTCCCCCAAAAGGCGTCTCCGGCAGCGATGACGTGAAGTGATTGATCGCAAGGTTTCCGACCTGCATGTGGTCGGCGATGTAGCCGGCGTAGTCAGCCGAATGAGTCATCGCGTAACCCGCAAGCCCATAGGGCAGTTCGTTGGCGCGCTTGATCGCGTCTGGCAGCGAAGTAACCGAATTTACGAGTGCGACTGGGCCAAACGGTTCTTCCTTCATAATACGCGCATCCGCGGGCACGTCGGCCAATACCGTAAGAGGCCAATAGTAGCCGTTATTCTTGATGCGCTCCCCACCGGCAACAAGCCTGGCACCTTTCGCGATCGCCTCGCTGACGAGTTCCTGTATCGCAGCAAGGCGCCGTGAATTGGCTACGGGCCCCATCTGCGTGGCCGGATCGAGGCCATTGCCGACCTCAATTTTTCGAGCCGCCTCGCCCATGTTGTTGACAAACTCTCCATAAATGGAGTCGTGGACGAACCAGCGTGTCGGTGATGTACAGATTTGGCCCGAGTTGCTGGCTTTAGCGGCAACCGACCTGCTCGCTGAATCGAGCGGATCGACATCGTCACAAATTATGACCGGCGCATGCCCGCCCAATTCCATAATGCAGGGCTTCATATGCATTCCGGCTTGCGCGGCAAGTCCCTTGCCAACTGGAACGGAGCCAGTAAACGCAACCAGTCTGATTGACGGGTGTCCTATCAAATAGCGCGAGATATCTGCGGGAATGCCGAATACCAAATTCAACACGCCATCTGGCAGTCCGGCTTTCACAAAGGCTTCCGCCAGATGCACGGCAGCCGCCGGTGTTTCCTCAGAAGCTTTCAGGACGAGACTGCAGCCTGCCGATAGCGCACCGCCAACCTTCCGGGCGACTGAACTTAAGGGATAGTTCCAAGGACTAAAGGCCGCTACAGGGCCAATCGGATAGAGTTGCACGGTGTTTCGATACCCGGGCTCGGACGGAATGGTCCTGCCGTAAAGTCGGCGTCCTTCTTCCGCATCCCATTCCAACACCTGACATGCCCGCCGAACTTCGGTCTGCGCGTCGCGTAGCGGCTTGCCTTGCTCCAGAGTGATATCGCGGGCCACCACATCGGCATTCGCACGCAGGTTCGCCGCGGCTTGACGAATTATCTCGGATCGCCGGGCCGCTGAGGTCAGTGACCAAACGTTGAAGCCGTTCGTTGCAGCATCGACGGCAGCGGCAAGATCGGCCTCCCTTGCCATAGGAACGATCCCCAGCACGGCTTCGTTTGCGGGGTTCAATATCGGAGCGCCGTTACGTTCGATCCATTTTCCACCGATAAACAGCCTTATTGGGGTGTGCCCAGTCATCGGGTCACTCCGAGGAATTTTCGTGTGTCGGCCACCACTTTTGCCGGACTACGCTTACGCCACGGCGCGCG
Organism: Bradyrhizobium sp. CCBAU 53338; assembly: GCF_015291665.1. Classification (NCBI taxonomy): domain Bacteria; kingdom Pseudomonadati; phylum Pseudomonadota; class Alphaproteobacteria; order Hyphomicrobiales; family Nitrobacteraceae; genus Bradyrhizobium; species Bradyrhizobium sp. CCBAU 53338. The sequence goes on along the minus strand of NZ_CP030049.1, from coordinate 759,609 downwards.
CTGACCTGGCGGACGGTTTTCGATTTCTGGGTGGATCTTATTCCAGACGAAGACGGGCCCGTCCTTCGCCAGGATTTCTGGCAGGGCGGCAGTATATGTGGCTAGATCATCGAAAAAATAAGTGCGATTGATGCCACATCCGCGAGCCACAAGGTCATAAGCAACGTTCTTCGCGTTCGGTACGGGCTGTCCACCAGTTGTGGCATAGCATTCGTTGTCCATCAAGAAGTAGTAGTAGTTTCGAGGCGCCTTTTCGGCGATCGTTGTCAAGATGCTGAGGTTCATTAGTAGATCGCCCTCAGAATCGAAAACGACTACCGGCTTCTCAGGTTGGGCCAATGCGAGCCCAAAACTAAAGCCGGCATGACCGCCCATGGAAGGATCACCGACTGGAAGGTCCGCACCTCCTTCGCTGATGTCCAACCAATATTGACCCGAGCGACCCGAGACGACGAGCGCATTCCTGCGATGAGGTGCGAAAGCGTGGACAAGATCTTTTGTGTAAATCATCGACCCGCGCCTCAATTAAAACCGTGAAATTCGTCGGCGATCAGTACGACGACTGGGCGCTGAGTTAGTTCAGACTCGGTGAAAGCGAGCGAGATGCGATCGGCGTCCGCATTACTTTCCACCATGTAGAACTTGATTCCGAAAGCGAGCAGGAAGCGTTCTGTATATTCGGCCGCGCTATCGTGATTGACGCCGTGCCGCGTGTAACCGCGGTAACCAACCAAGAAGACGACCGGAACGTTCAGATTGAGCAGCCAGCCGCGCATGGAATCTCCCGATTCCATCATGCCGGTATTCTGCACCAACACGATCGGCTTTGCTCCTCCTGCGAAAAGTCCGGCCGCTATTGAGCAGGCATGCCCTTCGCGGGCGACGCCGACCAAGCTCAGCGATTGCTCCTCCTGCATTTTCAAGAACAGCCAGTTCGTCTCGCTATCTGGCAGCCAAACAACATGCGACACGCCGTTTTGCTTCATTTGCGCAACGACCGATTCGGGACTCAGTGCCGCGGCTTGCTCGTCACTCATCATCGTCCTCTTTTCGCCGGCCGCCATGGGAGCGAGGGCCCGCGGCCCAATTTGTATCCGAGACGTTAATTTAGGATACGATTAAAGGGCCTCCGGCACATTCGTGTCAACCTGAATGTGACGAAATCGTAATTTCCGAATGGAATCCTCATTTTCAGAAAGCCACGAACAATGCCCGAAACTCGGCAAGCCCCCCAAAAGGGCTCGGTCTGCGACAAGTCATTGGGGGGATCGCGAACGGTTTCATATGTATCCGGGAGGGATTGCTACGGCGCCCCCTCGTTCGCGGTCAAACGCTTGCGCAATCCGGAAGGCCGTTGCATCACCAAAACGGCGGACGGTAATTTGCAGACCTACCGGCATAAGGGCTGCGAGCCCCATGGGTATCGATATAGCGGCCAAGTCCATTAGATTGGCTATACGGGCGAGGAGACCAAAAGGTGCGGTTTGCTCGTGCGCCCCCTCGATCTCTGGAGTCACGATCGGAGCCGAGGGCAAGAGAAACGCTGCTGCGCCTTCCAGATAACGATCGAATTCCACCTGCATTTCGCGGCGGGTTGTAAGCAGGCCGAAATAGTCCCTCGCGCTGATGCCACTGCTTTTGCGCATTCGCTGCGCTATCAAACGATCAACTCGACTGTCGAGCCCCTCGATGTATTGCGATAGCCCATTCCAGCCTTCGGTCCCCGTGATACCGGATGCGTGAGCCGCATATTCTTCGTGACTCCGAGGCATGGGACGCACATCTATGTGAGCGCCTAGTCTCTTGAGGTCGCCCAGTGCCTTATGGAAAAGGTCCATAATTCGGGGGTCGACGAATTTGAGCTGAGAGTCAGTTGGCGCTCGCAAGATCAAGCCCTCGACGCCAGCCGTTAACTCGCCAAGAGGATTTATGCGCCCAATTCCGTAGGTCGAGGGATCCTGGGGATCCCGCCCTTGCAAGGCATCGAGTACCAACGCGGCATCCCGGATGCTGCGGGCCAACGGACCCACAGTGTCAAATGTCGGCGCCAATGGAAAGACGCCGCCCCGGCCGACCAAGCCGAGCGTACTCTTGTGGCCAACAATTCCACAAAGCGATGCGGGGGTACGAATTGAGCCGCCGGTATCGGTCCCGAGCGCAACCGGCACGAGCCCCGCCGCGACCGCGACTCCCGATCCGCTGGATGATCCGCCGGGTACTCTCGCAACCGAGGTATCCCAGGGATTCACCGGCGTACCGCAGACGGGATTGCACCCCCAACCACCAAAAGCGAATTCAACGGTGTGCGTTTTCCCGATGAGAACCATTCCTCGATCGAGGAGGCGCTGAACAGCGTGGGCTGTGTTCTCCGCAGGGGTCGATGCGGTCGCAAGCGATCCGGCCCGGGTCGGTCTCCCCTTGACATCAAATAGATCTTTGACCGCGAAAGGTATCCCGTCCAGCATATGCAAAGCGTTGCCGCCCGCACGCCGTGCATCGGCGGTCTTGGCAGCTACGCGAGCCGAATCCGCGTAGATTGCGACGAAGGCATGGAGCTGCGGGTCGAACTTCGCAATCCGCGCCAGAAAACGCTCCGTGATCTCGAGCGACGTGACCTGCTTGGTGGCCAATGCGCGCGAAAGCTCCCCGATCGTAGCGAACGCGACGTCACCAAGGGGCAATGTATGGCTGTCACTCATCGGAGTTCCCAACTAGTCCAACGCTAGGCGCGTATCTCTCAAGCAATGCATCAATCGGTCGGGCGCAGACATCAAAGCAGCCCCGCGCCCACCGAGCCCAGATCAGGGATCAACGAAGGATCCGTGAACCTGTCCATTGTGAAGACAGCCGATCCGGGCAACGGCTTATCCGCAACCCATGCGGCCGTTTGCTCTCCGACAGCGCAAGCCATCATCGTGCCAAAGCCGGAAAGACCGACGCACATATAGGAGCCTTCCGGTCCCATGGGCCCGACCAGCGGCCAATTGTCGTGGGTCCGCGTATACCAGCCGCTATAATGATGCAGACCGCGCGTCAGCCGTCCGATATAGGTCCTGAGTCCGGGGTTGAGCCTCGAAGCCCCTCGAAGCACAATTTCGGGAAAGCGGTCGTCCAGCGGAACGTCCCAGGTCGCGTTTACCTGCGCCCTCTCGTTGTAGGCCCATCCGAGCCGTAGCCAGCTGCCGCCGTCTCCTCCGTCGGGACGGCAATGAATTGCGCCGGTCATTGGTTGTGTGAGCCAGGCAGTGTCTGCACTGGCCCGAAGCAGGCTAGCTTCTTCTTCCGTCCAATTGATCATTTGATCATCGAGGTCGATCGAAAACGGCATGTCCCGAGGAATGACCTTGTGAACATCCTCGAAGGCGATTTTCTGCTGCATCACATTGAATAGGGGCAACTCGACGTCGAGCATGGCGGCAATGTCGTTCGCAAAGGGACCCGCACAGTTAATTAGCTTGACCGCTCGGAGAGTCTTAGAGGTCCCCTCGTCCTTAAAAGCGATAGTAAACCCGCCTTCTCGCTCCGCCCTAATGCCGTCGACCATGCCCTGCATGCGGTGCGCGCCGACGCTGCCCGTGTATTCCAGCATGAAGGCTCCCATCTGCTGCCCCGAAATGTCGCCGGCTTGGCGTACATGCAGGATTGTTCGCAGGTCGCGATCATAATTGGGAAACAGCGATTGGATCAGCTCGGGATTGCGAAGCAGATCGAAGCCTCGTGGCGCCAGCGTCCAGTCAGCGTCTGCGGGTCGTTGATAACTGCGGCTCGTGGTACCCTCATGGATCCGTACCTGCTCATCGAATTCCGCACCCAAGCTGAAGCGCAATCCCTCGATCAGCTCGGAGGCATCTGTCTTTCGCGACGCCAAGACATATCCGCGTCGAGTCATGTTCAGCCGATTGCCCGACTCTCGCGCGATGTCTTCCATGAGCTGGATGGAACGATCAGAGAGACGAACCATCAGTGGATGGGTCCACCAATTTCGATAATTCTCGCCAGACTGAGCGGACGTGAAGGCCATCGGAGGGCCTTGGTCGATGAGCGCGATATCAGTGATGCCGTGGTGTTTGGCCAGATAGTAGGCGACCGCGATACCAATCGTACCGGACCCGATGATAGCGACCTCGGCGCTTTTCACGCTCGCCATATTTTGCATCCCTTCTATTGTTTTTGGATACATTTTATATTGCCACACCGCAACTGATTTCGCATCGCCGATCGCGTTTTACGGAAGGGTTCCAAAGCGCCGTTTCGAGGTCACACGGTCCGTGGCGCGTGGCGCCTCAAGGAGAACGGCCTCGCGGTCACATCGGAAGGTCTTGGAAGGCAAAGCTCCCAAATCCCACAGGCAGGGGAAAGCGTTGAAACTATATGATGCCGCGCTCGGGCAGAGGGGCGTCGTCGATCAGTCGCTGCCAACCGAAACGAGTTAAATCCAGCGTTTCGTATCGTCCCTTCAGGATAAGTTCGGAAATCGCCAGACCACAGCCGGGCGCATGCATCAGGCCGTGACCTGAGAAGCCCGCCAGCATGTGGAAATTGCCCAGACCATCGGCCCCCGGCCCGATGATGACATTGCCGTCGAAGTCGTTCTGATCATAGAGACCCGGCAAAGTTGAACGGCATTTCGTCCGTTCGAACTGCGGGAAACGGTGCGCCAATGCTGGCCACACAACTGATTCGAAATAGTCGTAGTCGACCTCGAAATTATAGCCCCGCGGTTCCGCGAGCGTCGGAACACCGCCTGAATAGCCGGCGCCTTCGGGACGGAAAGCTAATCTTTCGGGGTCTTTGAGGTAAGGCAGCGGCTCGATGGGTTCTTGCGTTTCGAAGTAATGTTCGAAACGCCGCAGCGGGGTGATTGGAACATCGAACCCCAGTTGCTTGCAGATTTCCTTTGCCCACGCTCCTGCGCAATTGATGAATTGATCCGCTTCAATCTGAGCGCCGGATGCCACTCGGGCATGCGTTACAGCATGAGCGGCGCGGTCCATCCCCACCACATCGTCGGCAAGATATTTGACGCCGAGAGATTGCGATTTCTTACGAAAACCCATCAGCACACTATGCGGATCCAGCCAGCCGTCATCGGGAGAATGGACGCCGGCGCCAAGGTCCGAAACGTTCATCGAAGGGAATTTCTCTTTCAGACCGTCCGGCGTCAGCCATACGACATTGCAACCTTGATCTCGTTGAGCGTCGTAATTTTGACGCAACATCCCCGTCGCACTAAGGGGCACGATGAAGAGGTAGCCATTTTTCTTAAAGCCGATCTCGGCATCCACGCCTTCGATCGCCATCGTCTTCGGAAATGACTCAAAGAAGGGGATTGAGAAATTTGAAAGCTGGATATTCTCGGAAAGCGCGAAAAGACGTCGGACGCCACCAGACGCCCGTGGCGTCGAGGCTATCGCATAGGTCGGATCGCGCTCTATCACTATGACATCTGAAGCCGGCGCCATGAGCTTGAGAAAATAGGCAGCCGCGGAACCGATGGCTCCGCCCCCAATAATTGCGACATCATATTTCATTTTCCTACCTGCCCGAGTAGAGTAGATGGTGTGATACTATGCCAACGCCGTGCGCCGATGCCGTTCGTAGATGCCGCCTACTCCACGTCTACCGGAAGGATCTCGAACAAGGGCGCGCCGTAACTAACCGCGGCGCCTTCTTCGATAAGAATTGTGACCAACCGCCCCCGCTGCGGCGTTCTGATCGGGATTAGAATCAAATCATCCTGTAGGTAGCCGAGGATATCATCCGAGTTTAAAGACGAGCCCATCGGCACCGCCGCTGAAGCCGCCGCGGGATGCCTTGGTAAGAATCTTCCCGGCCCAACCGCGCGAACAACAATATTTGCCGTAGCCGGCGGCGCCGCTCGCACCTTCTCGTCGGTCGTCGCCGCAAGCTCAATGTTTATAAACTCGCCGCCTTCCTCATATTCCAGCCGGATCAAGCCATGGCGCCTCATGATGGCAGTCAATTGCGGAATGTAATCGCAAAGACCCGTCATGATGCCACCGCAGAAGTGGCTCTCTTCAGCCTCAGCCCAGCGGCCAACCAATTCTTCAGAAACCGGATGTCCGCGCTGCCGGCTTTGAACGCTTCAATGGCACCGCAGGCGCGCTCCATTCTAACGGCTATTTCCCCACGGTTGGCGATCAGCACCTTGTCAAACATTTGCTCACTCGAGAACGAGAAGAGTGTCACCCGCGCAAACCACCTGGCCGTCGTCGGGTAGGATTGCTCGCACCGTCCCCGCTCTGTCAGCTTCGACACGGAACAGTGTTTTCATGGACTCTACGACAGCAACGATCTGCCCCTTGGTGATTGTCTGCCCTACTTCAACCGCAGGAGAACCACCCTGGACATCCGAGCGATAAAACACTCCGTCGGTCAAAGCTCGTATCTTATGACCTTCTTGATTCGAACCGAGACTGTCAGCTTTTTGCAGTGACAGCGGCGCGCTGGTGAAAGCGGATGTCACTTCAGCGGCGGCGATCAGCAGCAGCCGAATGTCCCCTCTTTTCAGCTCAATCTTCTGCAAATTGAGCTCAGCCGCCTTCCGGCAAAAAACTTCGATCTGCTTCAGGTCCATGAAGGCCGCGGTCTCCCGAAGAACGAACTAATCGGCAACCGAAGACGGGGCTGACAGCATCAAACTGCGCCGGGCCGTTTGCGCCGATCGCGAGACAATGAGCACGACGCCCATAACAGTCAAGCACAATGTATTCTATTGCGGCCCTTTTGGATACATCATCATGTTGCGATAGATGCTGGCCGGACATATCGACCACCCAATGTTACTCAAGGATGGCATTCACGGCTTCATCAAGAGCTTTAGCGGCGCGTTCGCGAACACAACGCAGCTTTTCCTGCTGCTCCGCATCTCTGGTCTGGCTCTCGCGAGCGAGCTTTATCTGCGCGCACACATTGGCGGGCGCCGGGCTGCCGTAAGTCGAACGTCGGCCAACGAAAGCGAGTGGACTAAGGCTTTCCCGAAACAGTTGGGGGTCAAGGCTTGGTGCAGGAAAACCGAGCTGATTTGCTGCTGCATCCAAGTCGGCACTTGTCACCGTGTTTGGCATCATTCCGCAATTGAAACAGTGCGCCACGAATCCGGCGACCAATTCATGCGCTTTACGCCACCCCAACGCAGTCTCGCGCGCTATGGCCGCAGCAAGGTCCGTTGCGGTGCACCAGTTGGCACCCGCCAAATAGCTCATTCTCGCGACATCAAAGCGCACATCGCCCACAAGGCGCGACAGAGTATCCAGTCGTGCGGGAATCATTTCACCAATGGCCTTGAGCTGACTGTCCGTATTGACCCGCTCCATGGTGGTAAAACCAGTAGGTCCGCGTTCGGACATGCTTACAGCCAGGAAGGCCGATGATGCTTGCGTCGCCAAACTCTTGATGTCCTCCAGCCCATCAGGATTTTTCTTCTGCGGCATGATCGAGCTAGTACCACACAGATAATCCGGCAATTCGACATAGCCATATTCAAATGTCGACCATAACTGCAGATCATCGGCCAAGCGAGCGAGCGAATGCGTTAAACCTGCCATGAGACCGGCATATTCGATCTCCATGTCGTGGCTGATGATCGCATCGAAAGTGTTGGGCAAGGGCCCATCGAAGCCGAGGAGCTCTGACGAGCGCCGACGATCGATCGGAAAATCGCTCCCAGTCATGATGGCAGCGCCAGCAGGCGACTGATTGATGCGAGCATGAGCTTCTTGATATCGCTGCTGATGCCGGGCTGCGACCAGTTCAAACATCAGAGCCCAATGCGCCAGTGTTGTTGGCTGGGCGTGCTGGCCATGCGTGTTGCCCGCCATGACGGTCTCGATGTGTTTCGACGCCAATTCTATGAGAGAATGGCGCAGCTTCATCATGCCATCCAAGGCTGAACAGATCTGAGCCGCAAACGCCCTCCTTCGAGAAACGGCATTCAGATCTCCCGAACTGCGCCCGGTGGCGATCTGCCCACCAATTTCACTGCCATAAAGCTTTGTTAGATATCGTTCGCCCGCGTGCAGGCCCGAGTTCATCTTAGAATGAACATTTAGAACACCTTCTGCCTCCATCTGTCGCAGGCCGGCTAGAAGTTGCTGTCCGATTTTACGCTTAATTGCGCCCCCTTCGGTTAGCGCAACTAGATGGGCCTTGTCGAACGCATGAATATGCGGAGCCGTTATCGCATCGAACCGAGACTTGTAGTTGTCAAGATAATCTAGAGGAACTTGCTTCAAACGCGCTCCGGGGTTGGCGGCGCTGCGATAAGTTTGCGGAGCGTGGGTTTCCATTTAAGGATCTGCCTTAGCTTCGGGCCCGAACGAGCCGGTTTGCCGGCCACCGACACAACCAAGCAAGCCTGATGTATGCATATTAATTATACTGTATCCAGTCGCGCTGCCTGTCAATAACATGACACTGGGCGTGGCCGATAGCCTCCGGCGAAGCGGACGAAAAATCGATGGCGAGGTGGCCGCTGAGGTGACGGGTCAGAAGACAAATGGCTTGAGACGAGTTGTGCTGCGTGTTCACTTCAGTCATTGTCATTGATGCCAAGCTGCTTCTCGACTGCCGCCAGCAGAATTGAGATTGCAATTGCCTCAGCTGCAATCCGCACGTCTTCCAACGATGCAAAACTTGGCGCAATGCGGATATTGCTGTCCTTGGGATCATGCCCGTTTGGAAAAGTCGATCCTGCTGCAGTGAGAGAGATTCCCGCGTCGCCCGCCAGCCTGACAGCTCGTTGCGCTGCGCCTGCAATAGTATCGACGCTGATGAAATAACCGCCCTCAGGCCGAGTCCAGACGGCAGCACCTTTGCCTGCGAGACGTCTTTCGAACGCTTGGAGCACTGCGGAAAACTTGGGAGCAAGAATAGCGCGGTGTCTTTTCATGTGTCGTGTCACGCCCCCTGCGTCCTTGAGGAAACGCGCGTGACGAAGTTGATTAAGCTTGTCTTGACCAGCTCCACGCCGCTTGGCGCAGTCAAGAAACCAACGAACGTTCGCGGGAGAAGCTGCGAAGAAGCCGATACCGGCTGTGGCGAAGGTAATCTTTGAGGTAGACCAGAACATAAGCGGTCGATCCGCATTCCCGGCGGCCGCGCAAGCAGGCAAGATCCGTTTAGCTGGCTTGCTGTTATCGGCTAAGTGATGGACGACATACGCATCGTCCCAGAAGAGCCGAAAATCTGTGGCCGCAGCCTCCATCGCAGCCAGTCGATCAATTACTTCATCGGACCATATTTCGCCCGTCGGATTGGCATAAGTCGGCACGCACCACATGCCCTTCACACGTGGATCCCGCACATGATGCTCCACCACCTTCATGTCTGGCCCCTTGGGCGTGACAGGGACCGGAATCAGATCGATGCCATACTCGATGCACATGTTATGATGCAGTTCATAACCAGGCACGGGGCTAAGGAACGCGATTCTTCCCTGTTTCATCCAAGGGGTCGCAATTGCTGTCACACCCTTTAGAAGAGCCCACACAATTACATCATGCATGATCGCAAGGCTGGAGTTACCTCCTACCACGACTTGCTCCACTGGAACGTCTAGGATGGGAGCGAATATGCGGCGGAGTTCGACAAGTCCCTTCGGATCGCCCCCGTAATTTCGTGCATCGTCCCCAGCTTCCGTGATCCAATCATCGGGTTTCGGTAGCGAAAGCAGTTCGTTCGACAGATCGAGCTGCTCTTCTCCCGGGCGCCCGCGCGCGATGTTCAGCTTCAATTTGCGCGCGCGAATAGCATCGTATTCCGCCCTCACGTGGCGGAGCATCTGCTGAAGTTCGTCGGCGCTCATCTCGGCAAGCCGCATCATGATCCTCTCTCGCACCTGGCGAAGATGAGGCCTGTGGGACGATCCGATCCCGAGGTCTTGCATCATCGCACGTACGGCTTAGCTCTTCGCACTAATGCCATTTCGACGCCTGAGCCGATCTACTGCTCGCCTCTTGGCCATCATCGCGTGGTCTCATCCAGTTGCAGGCGAAACCCAGATCGCGCGTCACCACCAACATGGTCACGCGCTTGTTCCTCCGCATGGTCCATCCGTCGCCTCAGGCCAAAACGCAGCACTTCTGGTCGTGGCGGAGACACGGAGTTTCGGGAAGCACCCAGTTGCTCCAGCCGGCCCACAGCCGCCGCATCTTGCCGGAATTCCACCTGGAGGATTCGATCTCAGAAGCTCGGCAAAGCTGTTGATTATACACTTGACGGTGTTTGGATACGAAAATAGCGTCTGGTAGTCAAGCAGCGCTGGCGACCGCGAAGCGGAATGCCAGACTTGCGCGCCAACAGCAAGAAACCCGGAGAAGGTTGGCGATGGCAGCTCCCGTAACACGGCAACTCACAAAAATCTGCGCCTCACGGCGGCACCTTCGTCGCACTGCCCAAGCAGCTTTGGGAAGAAGCGATTTACCGCGCGACCCCTTCTCTTGCCGCGGTCTCCGCTTGGCTTCTGCTGGTCGTGCGCTCTGTGATGCTTATCGCTCACGTGACCGCAACGAGAGCCAACGCGACAGTGGTAAGGGCAATCAGGAATTCTAGGAACGCCATGAACAGAAGGACGTTTTTAAAATGGACGGCGCGCGCAACTGCCTCGTTGGCCGCGCCCACAGTCTGGAGTCCGGCGCACAGACATTATACGTTGCGGATACCGGAGGAGCGATGACTGAAGTCAATCGTGAGCTTCTCTATGGGCCATTTGAGAAAGCCACAGGAATCCAGGTCGTCCCCGTAATCCGTAGCGCTAGTCCGACCACCCAGATCAAATCGATGGTAGAGACCAAGAACTACATGTGGGACTGTGTTTTCGGGGCCGGCGCCGATGAGTCGCTGCAGTGGCAGCAGGCGGATTTGCTAGAACCGCTCAACGTGAGTGGCGAATTCGTCGATCAGATTCCCGAGGAGATGCGGCACAATCCAAGCTTTATGCCAGATATATCTCTGCCATTGCTCTGGTATGCCTTCCCTCTGCCACCAAGAAGGAGCTGACGTCTTTCGCCGACATGTGGGACTTTTCGATCCCAGGAGCTCGTTCACTTCGCAATGGCGGCCGCGACGACAGCGAAGTTGCCTTGCGGGCTGACGGGGTGCCCGGAGGCGAGGAGATCTACAAGGTTCTTGAGACTGACGACGGCTGGAAGCGCGCCTTCAACAAACTCGACAAGATCAGAAGATAGTGACTTGGTGGACGACTCCGCCACAAGGCGCTCAGCTGTTCCACAGTGGCGAGATCGATATTATGCCAACTTTTTCGAACCGGGCCTATCAATTGATCGCGCAAGGGGATGGGCTGGCGATTTGCTGGAATCAGGCATTTTACAACTCTTATGGCTGGGTCATCCCGAAAGGTAATCCCAAAGCCGAGCTGACTCGACGTCTCATCGTTTTCTCGCTGGAACCAGAGAGTCAGGCAGCTCGTTGCGCCAAGATCGGTGCCGGACCGTCTAATGTGAACGCATATCAGTTTATGAGCAAAGACGTCAGTCGATAATGTCCACCTATCCTGACAATCTGAAGCAAATGGTGCCGGTCGACAACGAATCTTGGAGCAAGAACCTTGCCGAAGGCGAGGAACGATTCAGGCAGTGGATACTCCAGTGAGCTGGCGTAACTTCGGAGCAGGCTCTTACAGGCCGGCAGTGCCGAAGGGCGTCAGAAGAGTGACCATGGTTCAGAAGGCATGGACGCAGCTACCCTGGCTTGGACCCTCCACAATCATCGGAGAAAAAGCATCCCTTTCCCCCGCAAACAGCTGAGGCGAGCATGTCACTACCATTAGTATATGTATTGACGACTGGCGGCACGATCGCGGGCAAGGGCGACTCGTCGGTTCGCCCTGCCGACTACGAGGTCGGTCTTCTTACCGGCAATGACCTCGTTCAGGCCATCCCCGAACTCGCTCAGTTAGCGGACACACGGGTCATCGAGATTGCGAACATTGGCAGTCAAGACATTTCGTTCGGTCATTGGAAAAAGTTAGCTGAGACTGCAAACGGTCTTCTCAGTTCTAAAGAAGAGAACATTGCGGGCATTGTGGTTACCCACGGAACCGATACCCTGGAGGAGACAGCCTACTTTCTGAATTTAACGATGAAATCGGACAAGCCGGTGGTCCTGGTCGGATCGCAGCGTCCCCCAACTGCAATGAGTACGGATGGACCCTACAATCTCTACAGTGCAGTTCGCGTTGCCATTCAGCCAGAGGCGGCAGGCAAGGGAACTCTGGTGGTCATGAACGAGCAGATCAACGCTGCTCGCGAGGTTGTCAAGACCAGCACCTTCCGGCTAGAGGCCTTTAAGTCGGGAGACTTTGGCCTTCTAGGCTATGTCGATACGGATAGGATTGTTTTCTATCGGGCACCTGTCCGTCGTCATGGCAACAACTCTGAATTTGATATCAAGAACATCAACGAGTTGCCGACGGTGCATATTGTTTACTCCTACGCCGATGCACCGGGAACACCGATCCGGGATGCTCTCGCTTCGGGCGCGAAAGGAGTTGTCATTGCCGGCGCGGGTGCCGGGACCCTATCCCAAAATGAGAAGGCGGCCGTCGCGGCTTATCGTAAGACAGGTGGTGAAGCCATCATCATGCGTTCCAGCCGCACTGAACGGGCGCGTCATTGAACGCGACCACTACCTAGAGCTTGGCGTCCTCAACGCAGACAATTTAAGTCCGCAAAAGGCTCGCATCCTCCTTGCGTTGGCCCTAACCAGGACCAACAAGCCGCATGAGATAAAGCGAATCTTCTCCGAGTATTGACCGACATGGACGAGTGCGCATGTCCTAGATGGCTACCTTGTCCCTCTGCGACGCGCCAGTGCGCTCATCGGATGAAGGGGACGGGTGGTGCATCATTCATGAGGGTGCTGAGACGTTCCTTGAAGCAGGCAACGTCGCACGGCACTTCTGGCGGTCATCTCAACGACCAGCATTCCCGACCACCCGCTTCATTCCAAGCCGACGGCGCAACAGCCCAATATTAGGAGGCATCCGCGCATGCTTCGCATCCCAAACGGCTTTCTCGCCATCCCAAATCCTGGGCGAGAGGCATCCCCGGCGACGGGGGTCTTTCTGTTGTGGCTTCGCGAGGTCCTGGCCGAGAGTTCTTTGGCCGCAGTCGAAAATCGCTGAAAGACCCGACCCGCCGGCTGGTCCGCCTGGTCAATATGGCGATATCTGCATAATGCGCATGGCCAAGGGCTTTGAGAAGATTACTGATTGACTCGATGCAGTCATTGACAACAAGCGCGCCGAACGACCCGAACAATTGACTTTGGGTGCTACCGTTGCGCGGAAACCAGAAGCATCATCGGTCGCTCCAACTCTTCTTCCAGCTCTGGCGTTTGTGTGATCTGCTCGGGGGACGGGGCAAACTCTTCGACGGCTAAGATCCGGAAGCCAGCACGGATCAAGGTGTTAAGCGTCGTGCCGATGGTCCGGTGATATTTGATTACGCCTTTCGCAAACCAGTCAGTCTGGCGCTCACCCTCGATCGAATAGCAATTGACTGGCCAAGTCTTGCGCCCGTCCTCGTCGGCGATCCAATGCGGATGGACCGCTGCCATAAAGATCGGATGCTCGATGGTGAATACGATATGCCCGCCGGGCGTGAGCGCTTGGTGGACCATGCGCGCGAGACGGCTGAAGTCCCTGATATAGTGAAAGGTGAGTGCACTATAAGCGAGATCGAAGGCTGCCGGCGGCAACTCCACTGTCTCCAGGTCTGCAATCCGGTATTTAATTTCTGGATCGTTGGTATCCGCCTTTGCCCGGCTGATCATGTTTTCGGAGAGGTCCAGGCCGAGCACCGAGTTTGCGCCTTGCTTGCGCATCCAGCGCGACGTCCAACCAAGGCCGCACCCCAAATCGAGGACGCGCTTGCCGAAAATCGCTGGCAAAATCGCGCGTATGGAGGGCCATTCAGGCGCACCGTCCAGACCGCGAATTTGTCTCGGAAGCTGGCTGTAACCGGCGAAGAAATCGGGATTGTCGTAGATATTCTGTGCCATGGTGTTCTCTTGTCCGGCGTAATGGGATTCGGATCATACGACAGACCGAGATTCCTTTTGTTCCCCTTTCGTCGCGTTTACGGCGCGAATTGGTTTCAACCAATTCTCACTATTTGGGGCAGTGGCGGCGGCGAGCTTCCCCTTGAACCCAGCGATGCGGGGCTCAATCTAGACCTAGGGGATGCAGCCGACACTCTGCACGCCCAAAGCGGCTGGAAGAAACGTCGGATGATGCCGGGATTATTGGGCGTCAAAAAGAACAGAGCGACTTGGAGACTCTAGACCCCATCCCGGACGCTCTATTGCCCGTCGCCAATGAGGTTTGGCAAAAGCAAAATCTGTCTCGCCTTCTCATTGCTGACTTTGTCGCCCCGGAAACGGGAGAGGTCTGCCTTACGTAAATGACGCGGTTCAAACGCTTCCAACCATTCTGCCGCCTGACATCACTCCGGAGTATTACCGTCGTCTCCAAGGGCCGCTCAACAGGAACTATCAGGACAACCGAGGCACGGCTCGTATTACTCTTCATAGCGCAAGTGTTACTCAGTAAGGCTCTAGGTAAGCCGCTTGGAAAGAGAGCTCTGGTGGGCATCACCAAAGGACCGGGTATCTCAACAGAGCGCCGTCAATTCAGATGAAGCTTGCTTTGGACTACGTGGTCATAGAGCGCTTTCGTGGAGCGGCCTGGAAGTCGCCGCCCCGTTCGCTTTCGGCTTCGCAATTCAGCGATGGCCCCCCTGACATCGCAATGCGGGACTGAGGCCGGCGTTCGGATCCGAATTGCAGTTCTCCATGGATCATTGGACTCTCGGCAGAGACTTCGCGAAATCGAGCACCCGTCCGCTTACGCTGGTATCCACCGTATTGTACGAGCTGAATTGAGAGATATGCCCATGGCCCAACAACCGGAGTAGCAGGGGGCAATGGGACGCCCGCAGCGCCAAGGTGGCGAATAGTTCTCCGGCTTGCACCTGCATCGGAACCGGATCGTATTCCGCGTAGGTGATCAAGGTCGGCACGTCCGGGGCATCTATCAGACGGGTCGTCGACATCTCCAAATATCGGGCAGTCTCCTCGCCGAAATAGGCCTGATTGCGCAGGTCGGGAGAAGGTATACCGAAAGCCGCAGCCGCGACGCGTTCGAGAGCGACGTTGTAAGACCCGGACTGCAGAACCACGCCGGCCGCTCGGAGAGGTCGCCCCTTGTGGAAGGTGGAGACGAAGGAAGCGAGAGCGACGTGCGCGGCTCCCGCCGATTCTCCGAGCAGACATATTCGTCTCGGATCTCCTCCATGATCTTGCGCATTCTCCTGGGCCCACCTCAAGGCAGCAATCACGTCGCGTGCCCCAGACGGCCACTTGCATTCCGGGGCAAGGCCATAGTTCGCGATGAAGGCCGTGACCCCGTTGCGGGCAAAGAAGTAACCCACATTGCTCCTATCGGACTTGTCGCCGCGACTGTAGCCGCCACCGTGGAAGAACAGCACCACAGGCACCGAACCCGATGTCGCAACCGGCCGATAGACGTCCAACGACTGCCTGGTCCCGTTTCCGTAGCGGATGTTGGGAATGACGTCGACTCCGTCGGTCGGCTGGTGAGCCAGGATGTCTGCGTAGATCCGCGCGGTTCCGGGCGGATCTATCACCGGCCCCAAGGCTCTTATTCTTTCTGCTATCTCGTTCGGCGGCGAAGACATCCAGCGATTGTTTTCGAATGGAGCGGTCATGCCTCCCCCTTTGCCCTTTCATCCAAAGTCCAGCCTCCGAACCTCTGCCGGCAGGCGTACGTCAGCACGCCAGCTATCAGGACGCCGAATACGAGAGGCAACGCGGCGGTTTCGAAGAAAGCGGTACCGGAGAGTTGCTTGGACATCAGGAAGCCTCCGAACAGAGGGCCTCCGATCGCTCCGAGGCGGCCGATCGCCATTCCCCACCCGACGCAGTTCGACCGGATGGTGGTTGGATATAACATTCCGAAAGCCGAGTTGATCGCGGATTGGGTACCGGCAACGCATATGCCGGTCACAAGAACCAACCACGGCAGGACTCCGCGATCGACGAACGGCTGGCCGATGAGCGCCATCGAGGGGATCGCGACGATGTAGAAAGCGACGATGACGAGAAAACCATAGCGATTGAACCCCACCGTAAGCATGAAGCTTCCGATCAATCCTCCGAGACCGAACAGGGTCGCCGTGAGCGCGGCGGCTTCGGGTGAAAGTCCAATGTCACGCAAGACCGTCGGAGCCCAGCTCGCCATCAGAAGGGTCGTGAACAAATTGACCACCGCGAGTAGCCAGAGGAGCGGTGTGATGATGTGCATGCCGTTTCGAAGCGGCACGAGCGGGGACAAGGCTCCCCTCGAGCCCGTGGACTTCAAGGCGAAAACCGCGTCGTCCGGAAGGTGGCCCCTCGGGTCGAGAGCCCTGGCGATCCTGAGAAGCTCCGCTCGCTTCGATGGAACGAGCGACAGGTACTTGATGGACTCGGGCAGTACGAAAACGAGCACCGTCGCCAGCACCACCGGAGCGGCGCCTCCTATATGGAAAAGTACTTCCCAGCCGTAGCGGGAGACCAGATACGCGGCGACGAGGCCGGGTACTATGCCTCCGATCTGCACGCCGAGCTGTACGACTATGAGGAAGGCACCGCGGACGCGGCGTGGAATGAACTCCGATACGAGCGCGGTCGCGTTAGGGATGATCCCGGCAAGGCCGACTCCCGCGACGAAACGAAGAGCGCAGAACTGCGCGACGGAAGCGGCCAGCACGGTCGAGCACGTGGCTAGGCCGAAAAGCAATGTCGACAGAACGATCAGAGGCTTCCTGCCAAAACGGTCGCCGAGATAGCCGGCTATCGGAGTGCCGATCAGCATTCCGACCAGGCTGGAGCTCAGGATGACGCCCATCGCGCTCCGATCGAAGTTCAATATCTTGATGATCTCGGGGGCGGCATAGCCCATTACGACAAGATCGAAACCATCTGCGATCGTGACCAGCAGTGGCCAAAGCACGACATTGAGGTGGAAGGCGCCGATCGATCGGCCTTCCACGAATTCGTCCAAGTCGATCCTGCGGCCGTCCGGTCGGCTATCGACCGGAGCGGACCCATCGAACGGAACGACGACTTGTCCTCCGATTCCCATATTCCCTCCCGCTTTTTCGTTCGTTTTGGTTCGTCAAGCTCCGCGCACCCGGTCGATCACAGCCGTCGGATCCTCCGGTGGAGCGTTTCCGTGCCATGCGATGTGCTGGTCGGGCCTGACCAGAACGAGTTTGGATTGGTAGGGCTGGCCAGGAGCGGGACAACGGACCACCGACAGCGGGAGCCTCCGCAGCTTCGCGGCCTCGAGCAACGCCTCGAGAGGTTCTCCGCTTTCGAAATCGACAAGGGTGTAGTCTCGACCCAACAGATCGTAGAAGCCGCGTCCGGGCGACGGCCAGAAGTGGGGCGAACGCGCTCCCGGAAAGTCGGCGGGCTTGTAGTTGCTCCATGTGTCCGGAGGCGCGGCAGTGCCATTGGCACAAACGATGGGGGAGGATTCGTACCGCTCGCCCAACTGCAGTCCGGACGTGTCGTATTCGTCGAGATCGTCTACGACCACGAAATCCCCGAACGTCTTCCGGGCACGCGCACCGGCCTCGCCTTCATCCTCGATGGTCGGCGGGATCAGCCACTTGCCTTTCCGTTTCGAGCAGTGGATGCCGATCTTCGAGTTCCTCAAACCGATGGATCTCCGCTCGGCCTCGTACGAATCCAGGAGGTTGGGACCGGCCCACCCCGAGTATGCTGCCGCAAGCTTCCAAGTCAGGTTCAGGACATCTCCGATGCCCGTGTTCATGCCGAAGCCACCTAGAGGTGTGTAGAGGTGCGCCGCGTCGCCAACGAGGAAAGCGGGACCTGCCCGGTATGCCGCGGCAACCAAAGACAAACCGCCGGTCCACGGCCCCTCCGCGAGGATTTCGTACGGAAGGTCTTTGCCGAATATCGACCGCATCACCTCGTCGCTGCGGACCTGCTCCCAGCCGAGGCCTTCCGGAACCTGATAATGAATGATCCAGCGCTCGCGGCCGTCCTGGGCAAAAACGAACGCGCGGAGGTCGTGATTTATGATCCAGGTGATGGTCGCCGGCGCACGCCTGCTCTCCTCCAGCAGAGTCGGGGCCCGAACGAAATACGTGATCATGGTGCCGGAGACGAACGCATTGTCGATGCGCCCGTCGTCGCCCGCCATGGAAATGTTGAAGTGACGACGAACCGGACTCCGAGCCCCATCGGCACCGATGACGTACCGAGACCGGATTCGTTTGCGCACTCCCGTGCGCACGTCTTCGACCGTTGCGATCGGAGCGCCGTCCTCCCCACCGAGCGCGACCAGGCGTGTACCGAAGCGCACGTCGACCGACTCCGAGGCCTCGGCATGTCGGCGCAGCAGCGGCTCCAGAAAGAGCTGGGAGATGGACAGGCCGGACTCCGGTCCGAGCTGCCCTTCACTAAGGCGCGTCTTCAGCAGATCGATGTTACCGAATTCGTGGCCGCAGAAGCGCGTGACGAAGGCTACGCGCGGATGCATTTTGGCAAGCGGCGCCGCCGCGCGAACTTCCTCCGCCAGTCCGAGACGACGGAAATGCTCCATAGTGCGTGCATTCACGAAATTGCAGCGGGGCTGGGTCGCCGTCTCGAGGTTTTCCGTAATCAGAATGCAAGGTACCCCCCTCTGCGCGAGATCGATCGCGGATGTCAGCCCGACGGGTCCTCCGCCTACGATAAGAACGAACGTTTCCTCGAAATCGCCTGTCATTTCCTCTCTCTTCGGCTTCTTGTTTGTTTTTAGGAACGCTGCCTAGCAAGGCGTTCGCGTCACGACACCGGGCTGGGCTTTTCCCTGCAACAGCAGTTGCTGCCGGCAGAGTTCGGCGGTCTCGCTGAAGTGTCGTGTCAGCAGGACGACCGCCTCGTCCGGACGGTGCGCGAGCACCGCGTCGGCGATCATCTTGTGGTCGGCGGTGCGGGCTCCGCCGACGTGTGCGGCGCGAGACATGAACCGATACCTGTCGGCGCTGTCGAACAACTGATCGCAATACGCCAGAATGCGCGGCGCGCGGCACGCGGAGAGAAGCGTGGCGTGGAAGACACGATGCGCGCGCTCCCATTCCGGGTCAACGGAAGCCGGCGTAAACGGAATGCGGGACAGCCGGTGCCATGAGAGCAGGACCTGCTCCTCCCACTCGGCCCCACCGTACTCGAACGATTTTCTGAGAGCGAACTCGTTGAGCACGATCCTGGTCTGCAAGAGGTCGTCCAAATCCTCGATGCTCAACGGCGCGACGGAAAAGCCGCGCTGGTCGGAATGCATGATGAGGCCGTCTTTGGCCGCCCGGGTCAGAGCCTCGCGCATCGGAGCTGCGCTGACCCCATAACGTTCGCACAGCGAGCGGATCTTCAGCTTTTGGCCGAAGGAAAACATCCCTCCGATCACGTCCATACGGAGCTTCTGGT
The DNA here is from genome assembly GCF_015291665.1 of Bradyrhizobium sp. CCBAU 53338. NCBI lineage: Bacteria > Pseudomonadati > Pseudomonadota > Alphaproteobacteria > Hyphomicrobiales > Nitrobacteraceae > Bradyrhizobium > Bradyrhizobium sp. CCBAU 53338. The sequence goes on along the minus strand of NZ_CP030049.1, from coordinate 740,067 downwards.
AGGCGGCCGTTGCGAGCGTCTCTGATGCGTCCGACAAACTACCCCTCCTGAAATAGAAATTTCTTGCCTTGACGTATGATAATCTTTATTTAAGTCGGGCAAGTCAAATAATATATTGTTTGGAGCCGAAATGGACCTCGGTTTGGCGGCTAAACGGGCCCTCGTATGCGCGTCCTCTAAGGGGTTGGGTTTTGCATGCGCGACTTCGCTCGCCCGCGAGGGCTGCGAAATCACACTGAACGGCCGGGATGAGGAGCGCCTTCGCCTGGCCGCAAAGTCCATCGAGGCCCTCGCGGGTAAGCCAGTGGCGTTCGTCCAGGCGGACATCGCGGAAGAATCGGGTCGCCAAACGGTTATCGAGGCCTGTCCCGAACCCGACATCCTCATCAACAACAATCACGGGCCGGCGCCCGGAAATTTCCTCGAGTTCGGCCGCACGGAGTGGTTGGAGGCGATCGAGCAGAACATGCTCGCGCCCCTTCACTTCGTAAAAACCTTTCTTCCTGGAATGCGGGACCGGAAGTTCGGGCGGATCATCAATATCACGTCTGCCATGGTGAAGGCGCCGCATCCCAAGATGGAACTCTCGTCAGGCGCGCGCGCCGGGCTCACGGCGGCCTGCAAGTCGCTTGCCCGGCAATACGCCGCCTACAACGTCACCATCAACAACATGCTGCCCGAGCGCATCGATACCGATCGTCAGCGCTTCATGGCGGAAAGGATGATGTCGGAGCTGGGAATATCGCTTGAAGAGGCACGCACCAGGATCGCCGACTCGCTTCCGGCGAAGCGATTCGGAAAGCCAGAAGAATTCGGGGATGCCTGTGCCTACCTCTGCAGCGTACAGGCGGGCTTCATCACCGGCCAGAATCTTCAACTGGACGGCGGCTCCTACCCCGGCCTGATTTGAACGAAAACCAATACAAGGGAGGACTTGATGGCGATACCGCGACCCGTATTTCGTCCACCGTTCAACATGACCCGAGCAAGCCATGTCGTGCTCGCGGTGAAAGACCTGAAAGAGAGCAAGCGCTTCTACGTCGACGCGCTCGGATTCGTAGTCAGCAGCGAAGACGAAAACCGCCTCTACCTCCGAGGACTCGAAGAAGGTTGCCATCATTCCCTCGTTCTGGAACAGGGCGGCAAGCCGAGCGCGCAACACATTGGCTTTCGCGTTCTGACCGAAGAGGATTTGGATGCTGCAGAAGCTTTCTTCCGGGATCTAGGTCATCGTCCGACCTGGGTCGAGGTACCTCATCAGGCTCGTACGCTGCGTGTTTCCGACGCCGCGGGTGTTCCTCTCGATATTTGCGCCTCCATGGAAACGAGGCCTCGTCTGATCTTGCAATCCAGCCGTTTTAGCGGCGCCTGTCCGCAGCGGCTCGACCATTTTCAGATTTTGACACCACACGTGGACCGGGCGCTCGAATTCTACACTCGTCTCGGATTCAGACTGTCGGAGTACATTACGCAGGACGGATCGGAAGAACCGAGCTTCGTTTTCCTGCAGAGAAAGGGCAATCCGCACGACATAGTGTTCGCCCCAGGTCCGGGCCCAGGACCTCTCCTTCATCACGCCGCCTTCACCATCCCGGAGACCTACCATCTCATGTTCATCTGCGATCTGCTCGCCGAGATGGGCTTCGGTAGGTCGGTGGAGTACGGCCCGGCGCGCCATTTCGCTCCCGGATATGCCCGCTTCGTTTATCTCCGCGACCCGGACGGACACCGCATCGAACTGTTCAACACTCACTACCAGACGATCGACATCGAGGACGAACCGCTCAAATGGGAGATGGCGAAGGTATTGGCCGGTGGATGGGGCCCCCCTCCTCCCCAATCGTGGATGACCGAGGCAGCTCCGTTCGGCGCGGCAGAATAGTCCGGCCAAACTGGCTGCGGCAGAGGGCCACCGGCTATTCCGAATAGTACCTCTAGAAGAGGCGCACCCGGGTGGAATTCAGGACTGAAAAGCTAGAGCGACGCGAGGTTAACCATCAGCGCGCCGACTGCCTGCGTCGGGAGCTCGGTGATCAACTTGGAGCCCTAGCCTTCAAAGGGTGTATCCGACGTGCTATATAATGATACACGGCAACGGCTAGAGGATCCGGATGGCTTTCCATATTAAGAATCCTGATACTGACGCGCTGGCCCGCAGGATCGCGGCGCTCAAGAAGATCGGCCTCACCGAGGCCGTGCATACGGCGCTCACCCATGAGCTGGAGCGTGAGCAGGGTAAGCCTACCTTGGTCGACTTGGGCGTACAGTTCTGTCGCGATCTCCGGGCCAGGGGCAATCCGCAAAAAAGTAGGCCGGCAGACAAGGTGTTTCGCGACGGCCTTTACGAAGTTGACTGATGTTTATCGATGCCTCGGCGTTGACCGCGATGTCGATCGATGAAGACGAAGCGCGGGAGCTGTTGACGCGCCTTCAACAAGCGGCCGCGCGTTGACACTCGCCGCTGGCAGTGTGGGAGGCGGTGATCGCCGTAGCCCGAATACTTGGTCTTCCAATCTCGGACGCTAGCGAAGCAGTCGAGAGCTATCTGGCGCTAATGGAAATCAAGATGGTGCAAGTGCCGCCCGAAACGGCCCGGATCGCGCTCGACGCCTTTGACCGTTAAGGCAAGGGCCGACACCCAGCACGGCTGAATTTCGGGACTGTTTTGCTTATGCATGCGCCTGCCATTTAGGAGAGCCTTTGATGTTCAAAGGCACCGATTTTCCGCAGACTAATATTGAAGCTGCATGATGCCGTCCGCGCAGGAGTGCTCACGGCAAGTGTAGGCCAGGACGAGAGCTACAAATCCCGGTCAACGACCGGCCAGTGACTGGAAAGGGCAGGTGGCTTTCCGAAGAACGCGGGCAGTCTCATCTTCTTCCCGAAGAGTGGTGCATTGACTTCCAGAGCGGACGCGCCACCCTAGACTCCGTCGAGACAGAACTGTTGCAGCTCTCCCGAGTTTCCAACTCGTTCACCTCCGCGGTGGCTCATAAATATGCGCAAAACGCCTGTCGGAATACACATTCGACGCAACCATGGATGCCATCATGGAGCTCGACATGCTCACGACGGCGTTTGTCGTAGCCTATGTGCGTCTGCATCAGGGCGGAAACGGCAGCGGATTCGATCGCCATAACCTTCCTTAAACGTTTCACAAAGTTCATGATGAAATCATCGAGATGCGCAACAAGATTCGCGCATAAAGACAGCCACCTTCACGAACTCATGGGGCTCGATTTTTATGGCGAACGCTTCTTTCTTAAATGCGGCGGAGAGGATGAAGGAGGCTGCATCCGACAAGTCCGCATTGCACGATGACGTCGACCGAGGAGAGCAAAGTGAGGAATTCAAGCGCATCACCGGCGCAGCTAGTGAACGATCGGAACGACCATGCTCGGCGCTGCCGCCGAGCATCTGAGGACCGAGGTCAAATTGACCGGCATTTAGGGCAACCGGGTGCAACGCTGCCATGTCCAAGCGGCACGCCGCCTATTCGCTGGATAGTTTCGATTGTCGCACGGTCGAACGACGCCTCCTATGTCGCGACGCCGGCGGTTGTAACCGCGACACGGATTTATCACGGTAAGCGCCTTGAAGGATCAGCTCGGTTTCCCGCGGGCACCCGTGTTGGAGCGCCGATGGCGTGGCGGCCTTCCCCGATCCCGTGTTCCTGCCGACTCCGCGCTCATTTGCGGAGCACACCTACCGACATGCCAACAGGCGGCCATTTCGCAGCGATGGGAGAGCCAAAGCTGATGCTGGCCGACTTGCGAGCTATCAACGGCAGAGTCTTGGGAGAGCGCTGCTAAAGTCGGAACTCTCGCTTTCCGAAGCGCGGCGCATCACGCTTGCGGCCCAGGGCTTCAATATCCCTCGTCGCGGCGGAGCCACCAGAGCGGCGCGGCTACAACGAGCGATCAAGCGGCTCTGCCTGCTTCAAGGGGCCCATTGGTTCAGCGTTGTTTGCTCGTCCACCTGCGGCAGAGACATCGTCGATGTCCTATCTCTTGCGACGCCGCCTTCGACAATTCGCGGACAGCTATAAGCATGACCTCACTGGAAGCCCACCGAAGGCATGCCATTCACCACCAGAGGGCCAACATCGACCTTGGTTGACATGAGAACGATCTCGGCAACTGGGATCTTTCCGTCACCGATGTCGCACAGCGCCAGCGTGCGAGCCACATTTCCGAGACAAATTGCTTGACCTAATGCGCGAGCGCGCTATCCGCGATAGTTGCTTCGTGTCGGCGGCGGCTGCTACGGAGCACCACGCATATTCTCGCAAAGAAGCATCAGAACCCCGCCTTTCCGATCGCATCAGCAAACGAACGATCGACGATCTCCGCCGCAACCAGCTTCTGCTTGATGAGGCCCCAGCGGAAATACAGATCAATCGTGCCCTGCTCGTCCGCAACCACGCCGTCGTCGATCGGCGCGATCCGGATTTTTGCGCGCGAGAGCCAGTTCTGCGGTACTGATGTCGGGATGTTCATCCACTTGCCCCAGGTCGCGGCATAGCTGTCGATATTGTTCAGCGACCACGCGCGCGCCGCGGTGAGGCGACGGATGAAGTCGTTGAGCTCGGTGCGCTTGTCCCTGATGGCATCGGATCGCGCCACCTGGAAGCTGAGGCCCGGCGTCAGGCCTTCCGAGGTGATGATGCGGCGCGATTTGAACAGCACCTCTTCCTGGCTGACGTACGGCTCCCAGGTCGACCAAGCATCGACCGAACCTTGCGTGTAGGCGATTTTGGCATCGGACGGCGCCAGGAATGCGATCTGCACGTCACCGGCACTCCAGCCGTTCTTTTCGAGCGCGGCCAGGATCAGCTGATGCCCGATCGAGCCACGGCCGGTCGCGATCTTTTTACCGCGCAGGTCGGCGAAGGTCTTGATCGCCGAGCTCTCGGGCACGAGGATCGCGAGCCCCTCGCGCGTCTGCCGGATCGCGGCGATCGCCTTGACGGGCGCGCCGGAGGCGGCGGCGAAAGTGAAGGGCGCGTCTCCGACCAGCCCGGTCTCGATCGCGCCGGCGCTGAGCGCTTCCAGCAGCGGCGCCGCGGCCGGAAACTCCTTCCATTCGATCTTGTAGGGAACGTCGTTGAGCAGGCCCGCGGCTTCCATCACCGCCCGCGCATTGCCCTTCTGGTCACCGACGCGCAGCGTCGTCTGCGCGCTGGCGAGACCGGCGCCCGCAAGGGCGAGCGCCAAAGCAGCGATGAGCCGGATCATTCCGCCGCGATGCCCCGTTGCTGGTCGCGTGTCGCGATCAGCTTGCGCGTCAGCGGGATCAGCTCGCGGCCGTAGTCGATGGCATCGGGCAGCGGATCGAAGCCGCGGATCAGGAAATGGCTGACGCCAAGATCATAATAATCGGCGAAGACCTCGGCGACCTGCTCGGGCGTGCCGACCAGCGCGGTGGTGTTGCTGTTGGCGCCGGTGAGCTTTGCGATCTCGGTCCACAGCCGCTTGTCAATGCGCGCGCCCTGGTCAGCCAGCGCCAGGAGCCGCTTGGCGCCGTCGGTGGCGTGGTTTGGCCGGCGATAGCCGGTCTGGTCCTGGAGCGCAGTTGCGCGTTCGAGGATGTGCTCCGCCTTCTGCCAGGCCTTCTCCTCGGTCTCAGCGAGGATCGGCCGCACCGACAGGCTGAAGCGCGGACTCGGCCGCCCGTGTTTCGCAGCCGCTGCGCGCACCCGCGCCGTGACGTCGCGCACCTGCGCATAGGACTCGCCCCAGAGCGCAAACGTGTCGGCATACTTGCCCGAGACCTCGATCGCGGCATCCGAGCCGCCGCCGACGAAGGTGTAGATGCCGCCCTTCTGCAGCGGCTTCACCTGGGAGAAACCGTTCTCGACGGTGTAATATTTGCCGCTGTAGTTGAACGGCTTTTCGCTGGTCCATTCCAGCCTGACCACGTCGAGGAATTCGCTGGTGCGGGCGTAGCGTTCGTCCTTGTCGTCGAAGGTGTTGCCGTCCTGACGCAGCTCGGCGGCATTGCCGCCGGTGATGACGTGCAGCGAGACGCGGCCGCCATAGAGCTGGTCGAGCGTGGCGAGCTGGCGCGCCAGCAACGTCGGCGCGGTGAAGCCCGGCCGCTGCGCAATCATCACCTTGAGCTGTTTGGTGATGGTCAGCACATGCTGGGCAACTTGCAGCGCATCCGGCGTGGTGGAATGAAACGCGAGCAGCGCGCGGTCGAAACCGGCAAGCTCATGTGCTTTTGCCACCGTCTCGATATAAGCGGGATCGAGGATCGGTCCCTGGCGCACGATGGTCTCGGAAGCATTGCTGTTGGCGATAAAGCCGATGAACTCGACCGACATGATAATCTCCCTGTTGTTTTCGGAAAGGCTAGAGGCCCAATGCGGCGCGGCCGAGGCCGGTGCGCGTGGCATCGTCCTGCGGCGTGTGCACGCGCCCGCACAGGACATCGCGATAATGCCGCTCCAGCGGATTGCTGCGGGATAGGCCGTGATTGCCGGTCAGCGACAGCGCGTCCTCGACCGCGGCGACCGCATTGTTGGTGACCGTCAGCTTGATGACGTTGGATTCGCCGTTGGAGAGATCGACGCCGTCGTCGAAGTCGCGGGCGAAGGTGTCGAGCAGCCGAGCATTAACCGCGAGCCTGGCCTCGATCGCACCGAGGATTTCCTGCGCGCGCGGCAGCGTGGCAAGCGGCGCGCCGAGGCTGGCGGGCACGCGCTGCTTCAGGAACTGGACGAACCAGTCGCGCGCCGCACGGGCAATACCATCATAGATCGCGGCGACGAAGACGGTGTGGACGGTCGCCTGCGCGACGTCGGGGGCGCGCCAGTCGGCGGGCTTGCGGACATCGACCTCGGCGTCGAGCGGGATCACGACGTCGTCGAAAATGACGTCATGGCTGCCGCTGGCGCGCAGGCCGTGATGGTCCCAGGTCTCGACGATCCGCGTTCCCGGCAGGCCTGCCGGCACCAGGAACTGGCCCACCCGCGGCTCGGCTTCGTCGGTCCGCGCCCATACCAGATACCATTTCAGGATCGGCGCGCCGGTCGAGTAGATCTTGTGGCCAGAGAGCCGCCAGCCGGTCTCGGTGCGGCGGGCCACTGTCGCCGGCAGGCCGCCCCGCGCGGGCGAGCCGAGTTCGGGCTCGACCCGGAGCGCATTGATGAGCGCGAGGCCCTCGACGCTTTCGCGCGCAAGCTTGCGCGACAGCCGCGCCGGCCAGGTCGGGCTGCGCGCCATCACCAAATGATTGATGTAGTGCATCGACAGCACCAGCGCGGTCGACGGATCGGCCTTGCCGATGATGCCGAGCACACGCGCGGCATATCGTGCGCCCGCGCCGGCCCCGCCGAGAGCCGCCGACACCGTCAGTGACAGCAGGCCGGCTTCGGAGAGCTCGCGAAAGTTCTGGAAGGGAAAGCTGGCGGCGCGGTCGTGCTCGGCTGCGCGCACGGCAAAGCCCGGCGCAAGCGCCTCGGCGCGCGCGATATAGTCGGGTTCGCCATGCGCCACCCGTCCCTGAGCGATAGAAGTCACCATGTTGCATCCAATCCCAGCAGGCCAAGAATCTGGCGGCGCAGGTCCGCAAGATATGGATCGCCGCGATGGCGCGGATAGGGACGGTCGACGCGGATGTCGGCCTTCACGCGCGCCGGACGCTCGCTGAAGACGATGACGCGGTTGGCGAGCACCAGCGCCTCCTCGGCATCATGCGTGACGAGGAGCGTGGTAAAGCCCTTGCGCTGCCACAACGAGACCAGCTCGGCCTGCATGGTGATGCGGGTCAGCGAGTCGAGCTTGCCGAGCGGCTCATCCAAAATCAGGATCTTGGGATCGTTCACCAGCGCCCGCGCCAGCGCCACGCGCTGCGCCATGCCGCCGGAGAGCTGGTGCGGATAGGCATTGCGGAACGACGACAGTCCGACGAGATCGAGCGCATCATCGACACGCTGCCGCTGGCTCTTCAGAATGCCCTGGGCTTCGAGGCCCAGGGCGACGTTGTCCCAGACCGACCGCCAGGGAAACAGGGTCGGATCCTGGAACACGACGACGCGTGACGGATGCGGCCTGACGATGCGGACTTCGTCCTCGCGCAGACTTCCCGCCTTGGGCTTGTCGAGCCCTGCCACCAGCCGCAGCAAGGTCGACTTGCCGCAGCCGGAAGGCCCCAGCAGCGCGACGAACTCGCCGGGCTCGACGGCGATGCTGACATCGCTCAGCACCGGCAGCGCGGCGCCGTCGATGTCGAAGGCATGGCCGACCTGCTCGATGTCGAGCGCGGCACCGGCGGCCGGATGCACGATTGCCTCTACCATTTCACGGTCCCCTTCTGCCAGACCAGCAGACGGTCGCGGATCGCAAACAGCAGCGTGATCGCGCCGGAGCAGAGCAGCGACATCACGATCAGCGCCGCATACATGTTGGCATAGGCAGCCCAGCCCTGCGCCCATTGCAGGTACCAGCCGAGACCGGCCTTTACGCCGATCATCTCGGCGACGACGAGCACGGCAAAGGAGGCGCCGAGCCCCATGAACAGCCCAACGAAGACGTGCGGCAGCGCGGCAGGGATCGCGACCTTCAGCACCAGGAAGGACGGTTTTTCCCCGAGCGTCCGCGCGACATCGTAATAAGCACTGCTGACACTCGCGACGCCCGACCATGTCAGCACCGTGACGGGAAAACCGGTCGCGAGCGCGATCAGAAAGGTCGACGCGCTCCAGCTCGAGGGGAAGGTGAAGAACGCGATCGGCAGCCAGGCGGTTGCCGGCAGCGGCCCGATGAAGCGCAGCACCGGGTGCACCCAATAGCCGACCGCGCGCGACCAGCCGATCGACACCCCCGTCAGGAAGCCGACCGCAGCGCCAATGATGTAGCCGCCGAGCTGCAGCTTGACCGAGGCGAACAGGCTGTCGAGCAGCTTCGGCAGATCGTCGGTATAGACCTCGATGATCGCCTGCGGCGGCGGGAAGAACGGCAGCGGCAGCCAGGCAAACTTGGCGGTCGCGACCTCCCACAGCGTCAGGAACGCGCCGAGCGCGATGAGCCAGGGCGCGCGCTGGCGCAGCGCCCTGCCCGCCGTGCCCAGATAGTCGGCGCCGACGGTCCCGAACAACACGACCGCGGCAATGACGAGCGCCGCGATGCCGAGCGAATGGGTGCGCGACCAGTCGCCGACATCCTCCCACCACAGGCAGGAGAGGCCGAAGGCAATCCACGCGATGCTGGCGAAAACCCCGGCGCCGGACTCGCGCACCCAGCTGGCAAACGCCGTCGTGGTCCGCGGCGCGCCGGAGGCGAGCCCGTCAGACAGAGAATACGTCGACATAGATGCGCTCCGCGAATTTGGTCGTATCGGTGCTCTGCTTGAAGACCTGCACGCTCTTGAGATCGTCGGCGTAAGCCTTCAGTTCGCGCTTGAGCACCTCACCGGTCGGATGATGATGGTGGGTGTGGTAGCGCACCATGCCCTCGATATCGGCGAGCGTTGCGGCCTTCGGTGCGTAGGGCTGGAATGACTTTGCCGCGACGGCCGGATTCTGCGAGGTGAACATGGCGGCGTCGAGCAGCGCCTGAGTGATCGCACGCGCGACCTGGGGTTCTTCGCGAACCAGCGAGCCGCGCAGGCCGACGATGCAGCAGCTCTTGTCGCGATAGTCGCCATCGAGGTTGGAGGCGACCTCCCTGTACTGGGTGTCCTTGAGCCAGAGATAGGCAAGCGGGTCGGACGACAGGAAAGCCTGCACCTCGCCCTTCTGGACCGCAACATCGAGCAGATTGCCGGGATAGGCGCGCCAGTCGACGTCCTTGTTAGGATCAATGCCGAGTTTTGCCAACTGGATCGAGAAGAAGTTCTTGTCGGGACCAGCGAGATCGCCGACCGCACCGATCTTGCCCTTGAGATCGGCAAGCTTGTTCACGCCGGAATCGGCGCGGCTCAGCACGCGCATGCAGCCGCCATGGGTGCCGGCGGCGATCTTGACGTCAAAGCCCTGCTCGAGCGGTTTCAGCCAGCGCAGCGCCATGCCGAGACCGGCATCGCTCTTTCCGGTCGCGATGGCCTCGAGCAACTGGTCGGTCGAACCGGAATAGTTGACGAGCTCGACATCGAGATTCTGCTTCTGGAAGAAGCCGTGCTCGATCGCAACAGGCAGCGGCGCAAGGCACACCGCGCCGGCATTCCACGAGAGCTTTAGCTTGCGCGGGGCTCCCGTGAGCACAGGACCGTCCGCGGCCGTGCGGCATAGCGGGAATTCCGAGAAGTCTATGCCAGGCGCGGGCGCCTGCGGCACAAACGCCTGTGCGCCCAGGGCGCCGAACGGGGCCGCAAAGGCCGCCGCCAGTCCCGCCTGAAGCAAATGACGCCGGTCGAGGCTCGATCCGTTGCGCTTAATGTCGTTTCCCATCAGCCCCACTCCTGAGTTGGCACGCTCCGCCATCGGCACAACTGTTCGCGTTGCGGATGTTCCTGAGGGAGCTGCGTAGAGAGAATATTTTTCGCGGGTCGCTTCCTGCGTCCACGTTGATGCGATGTGCAAATCATGCGGCGCGGGTACCGCATCGTCAATGAAATGGAATTTCGAATCTGGCGCGATGCGAAGTCATTCTCTCCATCGGCACACGCAACAACGATGAAACGATTTTCGCTGACGCATCGGCTCCCAGGCAGCTTCACGACTCTGCGAGAGGATCACTGTCACCCAGTCTGAGGCATGCGCACGCCGCTTTTCTGAAAAGCACACATTCATTGAAATGTCCTTGCTCATCGCGCGCGCAATACGGTTGGCCATTTCATTGACTGCGTATCACGCGGTCATAGACTTGATCGTCTCGCCGCATCACGCGCCCACGTGTCGTAACAGGCAAGCAACAAGACAGATCACATGAGCATCAACTCTTCGGACCATTCGATCACGCACCGCCTGGCGGCCTCTCTGTTCGCCGCGGTCGTCACCTTGTCGACGGCAGCCGCGTCGTTCGCGGCCGATACAGTCGTGCTGCGCGTCGGCGACCAGAAAGGCGGTAAACGCTCGCTACTCGAGATCTCGGGTTATGCGAAGGACCTGCCTTACAAGATCGAATGGTCGGAATTCCCGGCGGCAGCTCCCATTCTGGAAGCGCTCAACGCCGGCGCGCTCGACGTCGGCTACACGGGCGATCTGTCTTTCCTCTCCGTCTATGCAGCGGGCGCGCCGATCAAGGCGATCGGCGGCACGCGGTCGGATGCCAAGACGCAGGCGATCCTGGTTCGTCAGGATTCACCGATCAAGTCGGCCGCCGACCTCAAGGGCAAGCGCCTCGCTGGTACGCGCGGCGGCTGGGGCCAGTTCCTGATCGATGCAACCCTGGAGAAGGCGCAGATCAAGCTGGACGAGGCGACCTTCGCGCCTCTCGGCCCTGTCGATGCCAAGGTGGCACTGGTGGCGGGGTCAGTCGACGCCTGGGCGGTGTGGGAGCCCTATGTCTCATTCGCGACGTTGAAGGACAAGGCGCGCGTCATCGCCGACGGCGACGGCCTGACGCCGACCATCACCTTCATCGTCGCCTCCGACAATGCCATCGCCACCAAGCGCGCCGCGGTTCAGGACCTCGTGCAACGGCTGAACAAGGCACGGCTGTGGTCGCTGGACCATATTGCGGAATACGCCAGGAGCACGGCCGAGCTGACCAAGCTGCCGGAGGACGTGCTGATCTCGGCCTACACCGCGCAGCGCACCAGCCCGATTGTGATCGACGAGGGCGTGGTGAAAGAGGTGCAGGAAGCCTCCGACCGCTCGACCCGCTACGGCATCCTGCCGAAGACGCTCGACGTCAGCAAAGCCGTCGACCGCAGCTTCACGGCTGCTGCGGCGGGATCGAATTAGGTTGGCTCAGGTGGCGGCCGTCCGGACGAACATCACCACCGATTCGCTTGAACGCGGGCGCAAAGACGCAGTGTTCGAGCTATCGGGACCTTGAGAAGGGCTCCAACTTCATCTCGATGTTCCGACTTCAAACCAGGATAAGGTAGCTTGACGTAGAGAGCGGAAAGCCTTCCTGATGAGCCTCGATCACGGCGAAGGTACGCTATTGTTGTACTATGGAATACTGCAATTCTCGGAATAGATTCGAAATACCTTCGGATTACTTTGACATACTTTAATTGGAGATTTTCTCCAGATCAGACCGCTTGCCGCACGTCGCAGCCGGCTCCAAGCGAAAGTGCCGCTGTACGTAACCACGACGGGTCTTGCGCTTGAACCAGGACTCAAGCGCCTCTGCACGTGCCCATCGAACAGATCGAGCCGCCGTTGGCCGTGCCCACCGAGGCGGCCCCATTCGCGCACCAATGCTGTATCGCCAAACAGCGTCGGCTCGATCGTCAGCACGTAGAACTTTGCGGGCTTATTGCACGGTGAGTTCGGACATGCGCCAGAATCGCAATTCCCGAATCAACCGTCCAATTAAATAAGTGAATCGACCAGGGCCGACGATTCAGAAATTTCATAACGGCATTTGTGGCAATCGCTGCTGAGCTCGCGATAGGTGACCGAGGCGAAGCCCGCAAGCTCCGGGCCTGTCGGACTTCAACGAAAACGGCGAACGCACCGCGAAACAGCGCCGCGGGTACGACAGGCACGATTTTCTGAACTGCCCCGGGCAAGCGCTGGATCAAGATCATGGCGCCCCTACTCTTCATCTACATCACTGAATATCTCGATCAACGCTCCGGAGATCTTCGGCGAAGATTTGAAAGTTTCGCTTCGCCGCGGGGAGGCCGCTGGTCCTCATCCTCGTAGATCATCTCGTCCATCCGGCGCAAAGCCGTTGACAACGCCGCTTGCAACGCGTCATCGTCCCAAAAATACTTTGCGGCGGCCTCGAGAGAATCGCGAAAGTCACGATACATTCCTGCCTGATCGCTCGAGCTGTAACTTCTTCGCGTGCGACCGACCGACGCACCAAGGTCGGCAAGCCATTCCCATTTCACGTCGGCGCAGAGCCGTTCGAATTCGTCAGAAGGCAACAGTGATCGCACACGTCCATCCTGGAAAATCGACTCGTCGAAGCATTCCAGCGTATTCCCGTATCTCCCTCATCAGGTTTCAATGTCCTCTTCGGACAAAGGACGATTTGTTTGAATCGGGCAAGCAAGCGGATGTTATTGCCGTCAGCCATCGGAATATGCAGGGGAACTACCAAATCTCTGGGCGCGCCTCGACGAAAGTGCGCAGAAATCTTCATCACAGCGCTCGGCTAGGAAGTAATGAAGGACGCTATTGATCGGCACGTCCAATAGTACCTTCTGCGCTCTATGGCGTTCTGACGCATCGACATCGCTGCGACGTCCGCAAAACACGTACGCCAGCAGTCGCTCGGATTTGGCTCCGGGCAGGTATATCTCGACGAGGTCGGGGCCTCCCGCGACGAATAGGCATCCGCGATCGTCGGATGACGAAAGGTCCACCTGTCGCCTTCCTCGTGCTCGGCTATAGCAAGGTCATCCAGCGCGCCAAGAGACGATATCGCCGCGATCATCGATTTGCCGGAAGCCGGATCCCGCGAAGCAAGACGAACCGGTGATCCAGCAGCGCTTCCACGCTCCGTCTATGCGCGTCCGTGGTCGCGAAGCAGCGCAGATTTGTCGCCCATCGCGCCGAGTAGATGTCATGCCTGAAGATAGGCTCCGCCGTCGATGAATTGTCGGAGATGCGTGAGGTTGTAGATTCGCGGAATTAGCATCCTCGGGGACGGGCGGCTCCGAAGCTGGGCCGCGACCCAGTCGCCTCCAAACACGCGACAACGCTGCACACCGGCCTTTTCGAAAGCCTGCAGATGCTTGCCTCGGCAGCTCCCGAAACCCCGGCGTTCGTAATGAAGATGTAATCGCCTGCGCGCCCCCTGGGCAGCGAGCTCCTTGGCATTGCCCGGCTGTCGCGCGCCATGGAAAACTGCCCCCTCAGTTCCGGATGGCGTTTGACACCCGGCTTCTTGGTGAGGTGCGACAGAGATAGACGGGCGGCGGCATTTCCGAAATGCTTGATCTGGATCGTGCACTTTCCGGCGCGGGGCGGCCTCGCCTCCTTCCCAAGCGCCGGGAAATGCTCGTCCGACCGCCATCGTGGGAGGCCAAAAAGTTCTGTATCGGGGACTTCAAATCTTCCGCCACGATGGCGAGGCACAAATCTTGGAATGCCTCCCGTCCGATACGAGGCAAATCGTCGATCGTACCTAAGTGGATAGGGCAGAGGGAACCCGGCCGCGCCTTCGCAAGTCTCTGGCGCATCACTACGTAGTAGTCAAATATGATATATTGAAGCAGATAACATTTCATATATGATGAATTATAGACCAAGCGCTGTGTCGCTCTGATCATGGACGAAGGCGGCTTCGTAGTCGCGCGATTGGGCACGGCCGACCCCTGCCCGTCGGAAAGTTTCCCGCCATCCATCGGACACGCGTTGAGCTGTATCTCGGATGATCTTTCGCGCGTTGGCGTCGGTGATTTCGAAAAACTCGCAGGCCTCGAGGGCGAGCTTGATTGATCGGTCGTGCGTGCCACCTTCCATGATCGCCGTCTCGAGATGCGGGTTGCGATCGGGCGCCGGGTTCACATCGAACATCGGCGACAGACGCCACCGTCCCGAACCGACGTACAGGAAGCCATGGTTCTTCAGATGATCATCCTTGTTCGAAACAAGGATAGTGAAGACCATCCGCCGATAGAGCTCCTCAAAATCGACTTGCGGATCCGGAGCTGACGTCCGCATGAAATCGACAATCTCCGTGTACGAACCGAGCTCTAAGCCTGTCTTCCCGAGCGCCGTTCGGGCGGAGATGTAGGGAATGCGGGCGCGGCCGCGTCGATCGAAACGCTGGACCAGCGCGACCGGAAATTTCGTGTCAGCGAGTTCCAGTCTGACCTCTGGAATGCGGATGCCGCACATCCTGGCAAGGTTCAGCGTCGCGACCTCGACCTGTTCGATCGGGTGCTGATCGTGGACGGAAGTGAACTTGGCAAGCCAGAGAACGTCGCCGTCACGAACGTTGGCTTTGGGCCGAGCCCCGCCCGAGCCGCCGGCTCCGGCAAGAGCTTGCATGTCCGCAGGGGAAATCTCCTTGCCTTGTTCGTAGGCGCGGGCAATCGCCGTGATCGCCTCTAGATCAAGAAGACGCGGTACCGCTTCGTTGGCCTTACCGGTAATGATCTTCCCATGTTCATCGATGAAACGCAGAGCACCTTGCCGGCATGTATCGTCGGACAGTGTGAGATATTCGAATTCAGAGAGGCCATTGCCATAGGCACGTTCAAGCAGTCTGCGCCCCCAGCTGTCGGGCGCAGCATCGGAGAAGACGCCAGCAAGCGCCTCGCGCGAATTGCCAGACTGCGCCGACGCATGAAACGGCCCGCCCTCAAAGGGCATGTTCGGCTGCAATGCGAAAGCACGCGGATCCTTCGCCCAGGCCGGGTCATAGGTGAAGATCGAAAATTGACGAGGCCCGGTCTGCGTGAAGCGTAGTTCACCGACTCGCGTTAAGCCTTCGCCAAGGGCTACTTGGGCGTAGTATTCAGTCATCAGAAGGCCACGCCGTTCGGATCAACATCGTCCGGTTCGTTTTTCCCGTCCTTGTCGCCCTGCCTCTCCTGCTTGCGCAGCCTTGCAGCGTACGATCGACCGCGCTGCGGCAACCGCTCCGACGTCAACGCCAAACCCAGATCGTCTTTCCGTATATCGACGAGATCGGCGAGATTCTCGATAAGCCCGAGAGAGACGAGCACGTCCGCGAGCGTGCCTACGGCGACTCCCGGATCGCCTTTTTCCAGGCGTGCGATGGTGCTAGGCGACGTACCCGCGCGCGCAGCCAAGTCGGCCACAGCCACACGACGGCGCAGGCGAGCCGATCGAAGGTCGTGACCAAGACGTTCAAGCGCGGCATTGGATTTGGGCGAACTCATAATATCACCATATGTGGCGACTAACACTTGTTTATATGCCATATATGACGAATTGGTTTACTTGACAACAGCCTGAGCAGCTCCATTTGGGTCCGGAAGCCGGACATTTCTTCGACGCTCGACGAGACATCGCGCAGCTCTAGCTCGGCCCTGATCACCGGCGTGACCTCGATCCTGACCTGCGCGGCGCCTCTCTGGACGGTCAGCTTGATGACAATCTTTCACCGGCGCTGACGACTTCCGTCACCCGTGCTGCCGGCAATCCTTTCCTGATGGCCGCCGCCATGCGCTCCATCGCCGCATCGATCGGGGCCAGAGATTTGGGGCGCGGAACCACCGGCAGATAGGTGTGGTCGATATCCACCGACAGGCGCGGCATGTCGCGGTGGAAAGGATTGATGGCGGCGCCGTCCTCGAGCGCAAAAGTAGGCTCCGCCGCGACGAATATTTGCTAAATGTAAGCTACTCAAAGACGCCTGGGTCCGTCGACGATCTTGTGTGTGATGAGACCAAACAAGCGGAGTAGGCCGGCAAGCAATATCTCGTCAGATTGTCAGACGTCGCAGCTACCATCTCAAAAGAAGCGATGGTGACCGACCGGACGAAACGTTTCGAAGGTCAAATTGTGGCCGGCCCGAGGTAACATCGTTCACGCTGATTGTTCGGCGAGGTTAGATCACGATCCTATATCAAGGTGACGTGACGGGCCAGATCGATTGGCTTGCCGTTCGGTATGATGCTATTCTTTCCTTTAGGCCGACCTGCGAAGCGGACGCGATGAGCCTCAGCATGTCGAAGCCGTCACCCGTTTCTCCGCGAACGCTGCGAGCACTCGCTGCAGCCATCCAAATCGATTGATGCGTCGAACTATCTAGCCGACAGGCGCGAGCGGTCTCGCTAGACACTGCCCTTTCGATGTCTTCGTAGCCAATTTGTTTCATAGCCAAGCCGGATTCCAGCGCGGATTGCGCATCGACCGTCGCCCCTCCCATGATCCATTCCGCGGCCGTCGCGGCGCCGACGATCTCGGCGAGCCTTGAGGTACCCAAGACAAGGCCGAAATTCGCTCCCGGAAAGACGAACGACGACCCCGGTAGGATCCAACGGATGGCACAGGCGCAGAACAGGTCGGCCCCGGCTCCGATCGCTCGCCCTCGGGCTATTGCCAACGTCGGGAAAGGTGCATTCTTGATCGCCTGGAGACAATATTCGATACGGACGAATCTTGCCAATAGCGTATCGTCTGTTTCCTCCTGGAGTCGCGACAGATCAAAGCCAGTGCAGAAGTTGCGCCCACTCGACTCGACGATCATAAGCCTGGCGCACGATCTTCGTGCCTCCTCTACCTCGCGCGTGAGGGCCGCGATCAAACCTGGGTTCAAGGCGTTGCCTACTTCCGGTCGGTTCAGGCGCAATCGCACGACACCGTCGGCGCGACCGACGAAAAGGTCTTCCGTCCCACTCACTGCGCTGGCGCCCAGAGGTTGGGAGTGAGAGCATTGGAATAACCCGAGACAAACTCTTGGGTCTCACCGAGATCTTTGAAGACATGACGTCGGATTCTCCCGATATTCCCACCGTAGCAGTGGATACTAATGGACACGCGGTCATCGAACGCATTTCGCACTTGATGAATGTCGCCAACCGCTTCCGACACGATTTCCACGTCGCCTGGCTCCAGTCGCTCGGAACCACCGATCGGGTCCATCCCATAGGCCGTCCGGCCGTACCTCTGGTTGATCTCGGATCCTCGCAACATGCCGATGACACCCCACACGGAATGGTCATGGACCGGCGTCTGCTGGCCCGGTCCCCAAACGAAGCTCACGACCGAAAAGCGATCAAGAGGGTCTCCATATAGCAGATGTTGCTGATAGAATTTGGGATCGGACAGCGCCATCGTCTCAGGCAACCAGTCATCCGTTGACACAAGCTCGCTCATCGCCTTCCTGACGCGCGAAACGACTATGACTTCGTCCTGAACGTTTTCGACACAGCGTGTCACCTCGGCCACAAATGCAAGCAGCTTTTGGCTCACCTCAGTCCTCCGACCTTGTTGAAACTCGGTTGAGGTCCGGCTGCCTGCGGCTGTAGGCGTCACGGAACTCCTTTGTATGTTCACCCAGCAGGGGCGGTCGGCTCCGGATTTCAAAGCTTTCGCCGCCGAACTTCAGGGGCGATGCGAAAGTCTGCGTCGTTCGTCCACCCGGCAACTGGAGTTCTTTGATCCATCCCATGTGGCGCGTCTGAGGATCTCCAAGGGCCGCGTCGTAGCTATTAATCCTTGCATGAGGCACACGAGCCTTCGCGAAGGCTCCGATCCAGTAATCGACCGGCTGGGTTTCGAATACGGCCTCCAGCAGCTCCTTGAGGGAGTGCTGGTTCGAAGCCCTGTCAGCGGTGGTAAGGAAACGCCCATCGGTGACGAGATAGTCGCGTCCGACGACACGACAGACCTCGCGCCACAGTCCGTCGTTGCCAGCCGCAATCGCGAAGAAGCCGTCCGCCGCTCGATAAGCCTGGTAGGGCGCATTACGCGGGTGGGCGGATCCCAATCTGCGGGGGAGCAGACCAGTCCCGAAAAATTCACTTGTCTGTAACGCGGCTATACCCAACGTGCAGCCAAACATCGGAACGTCTATGTGAGCGCCGTTGCCCCCCGCCCGAACCCGCACCAGAGCGGAGGTCACGGCAAAAGCGGCGTATAGACCCGACGCAAAATCCGAGATCGGAACTCCGCATTTGACCGGCGCTCCATCGCTTTCGCCCGTTACGCTCATCACGCCAGCAGCGGCCTGAATGGTGAGATCAAACCCACCTTCGTCGGCTCGAGGTCCGGTTTGACCATATGCGGATATCGAGCAGTAGATAAGATCCGGCCTCTCCGCGGCGAATTGCGGATAACCGAGCCCCAAGCGCTCCATCACGCCGGGACGATTGTTCTCGATCAGCACGTCGGCATCGAGCACAAGCCGCCGCGCAATGTCATTGTCCTCATCATTCTTGAGATCCAGGACGATCGATTTCTTGTTGCGATTGAGTGAGGCAAAGTTCTCGCTAAATCCTTCTGTCAACGGCGGCCATTGGCGTAAGCCATCTCCATTTGGCGGTTCGACCTTGATGACGCTCGCTCCCATATCCGAGAGCAGCATGGACGCGAAAGGCCCCGCTGCCGTCGAGCAGAATTCGACTACGCTAACCTGATCCAGGGGAAGTGGCTTCGACGACATATTTTTTTCCGGTCGCAGTCGTTCTGCGCTGAATGGATCACGTGAGGCCGGATGCGTGGTCTTCCGGCCGCACTCACGCGAAGCTCGAAGTGCGGAAAGCGTGGTTTGCCTTTGCTCCGAATCGCAGCAAACCGGTGAACCGGGACAGATGCCCTTCGCTCTCGATATTGTTGATGGCCTCGAAGAGCCTATCGGAGGATACCTTGTCCAATCTAGATTTGCAGCAATCGTCGAATTTTGCTTTGCGGTCGTCGAGGCTAAACGGGTATTTGAGGGTACCGACCGGAAGATCCCGCGACCGTTCCAGCGACCGGCCATTCTTCAACTTGACGGTAATGACATGAGGACGCATTAGGTCGACGTTCTTCTGCTCCTCCGCAGGATCGTAGCAACTGACGGTTGTCAGTCCGAAAAGTCGACGGTATTTTTCCTGCTTGACGGATTGCGGCGTGAAGTGACTGAGCTTCGGAGCACCGTCGACAAGAGCCACGGCCATGCAATATTGCATAGAGAATCTAGCCTCCATTTCGGAGACTGGATTTGTGTACATCAGATTTCGCGAGTTACCGTATCCAATTAGCGTGTTGATGCTTTCGACCTCGTCGGCCTCGAACTTCTCTTGCGCCCTTAGCTCGAAGAACGCGTCTAGAACCCGGTGCGTCGAGGCGCAACACGGATAGCGTTTGAACATGAGACCGCGAGACTCCGCCGTCATCGGCGCGCCCAGTTTCTCGATGTTTTTTCCCCAGCCAGCCGGTCCTTTGCCGCCGAACAATTCGAGAAAGCCCATCCCTCCTTCAAGCGCATTCAGCCGTCCCTCGACGCCGGCCGCGGCCAATTGGGCCGCCTCGATGGCGTGCTGAGCGGCAAGCCCGGCGTGCAGAGGCTTTGCCATGCTGCCAAACTGGACCTTGCACCCAGACGCCATACTCGTCCCGAGGCTGAGCGCATGCGCGAAGCGCCTGGCATCCAGCTTGAGAAGCCGCGCGCAGGCGCCGGCGGCTCCGATGCACCCGATCGTCGAAGTGGAGTGCCAACCAAAATCGTAGTGGCTACGCATCACACCGCTGCCGACCGCGAATTGGAGCTCTAGACCGACCAAATAGGCATCGATTAATTCGGCGCCCGAGGATCCCGCTTGCTCGCCAAGCGCCATGAGGGCCGAGACGAGAACCGAACTGGCGTGATTGACGCCCGGAAGGAACGTATCGTCATAGTCCAATGCATGGCCGGCCGTTCCATTTGCGAGCGCCGCCAGCTGCGGCAACACGGCCTTCTCCTCTCCGACGACCGTGCCAGGACCGGCACTATCGGAGGCGTACACCATCTTGCGGACGTTAGAGGCGCCGAGATCGTTGGATCCCGCTATGATGCAGGCAATTACGTCTTCAACAGCGTGCCGAGCGACGTCTCGCGCTGCCCTTGAATGTTCGAAGGGCGCTTCGGACCCCCACTTTGCAAGATGCTCGATGACCGTCATTGAATATTCTCCTCTCTCGGTGTCCAGTTGTCGATTTCCTCTATTGCGGTTTCCAAGCGCGGGCCTGCGCCCGGAGCTCAGCGGGATCGAAACCGCCACAATCGTTCTTGAACCGTTGGTCCGCGTACTTTGATATTTCCATCCGCTCCGGAAGGATTCCGTTCTCGTACAGCTTGTCGACGGTGTGCTGAACGGTCGGCAGTTCCTGGTAGCCGATGATGCCACCGGCTCCTCTGTGGTTCACGACGTCGAGCTTGGCTCTCAGGATGACCTCGCCTTCCCGGACCGCTTCATCAAGTGGTTTGTTCGATGGGAGCTGGCCAGGATAGACCTTAAAGTGATTGCGCACGGTCCCTTCGATGTTTCCTTCGGCGAAGAAGAACGATTCGTAGAGCGCACGGCACAGGCCTGCGACCACCTTCGGATGCTTTTCGATTTCACTGCGGGTGACAACCATACCGACCATACCAACGAGATCGTTCAGCGGGGACGGCACGTCTCTCATCTTCACGCCGAGGAGATTTCCGATCACCGCGTTCGGGCTATCGAACCCCGCGAAAGCCTGGATCTTGCCGCTTTTCAAAGCGTCCGCCGCTGGTGCTCCGAGACCGACCGGCAGGAAGGTCACGTCCTTGTCGGGATCGAGGCCGGCTTCCTTGAGGATAGCCTTGCCATACGGATAGGCCGCCGTGCCAAAACTACCGACTCCAATAACTTTACCTTTCAGGTCTAAGGGACCCTTCACCGGACTATCGGGGGGCACAATCACCCGGAGAGAATTGCCGGGGTCGAACGAGACGATAACAAGGTTCGGGTCTTGACGGGCGAGCGGCAAGAAGGACGCTAACGCCACCAAAGTATAGAATGCATTGCCGTTGCTTACGGCCTGCACCGCAGCCGTCGCGCCAGCGGTAGGTTGAAACTTGACCGTCACCCCCGCGTACTTCTCCGGCAACTTCAAGGTGGGCTGGAGCGATGAGTAAGGCGCGGACCCGATGCTCAATGCTGTATCCGAGGATGCGAAGGTCACTTCCTTCAGACTCTCGGCTTGCGTCGCACCACAGACGAAGACGGACAGATTGGCTGCAACCGCCAAACAACCTACTAAACGCAAGGACTTCCTCCATTCAATCGTGCCGAAAGGCATTGCGTGCCCATACCTGCAATCAGCCCCACGCCATTGACTGAAGAGCTCGGGTCACCGTCCTGACGATGCTTCTAAGGCTTATGCCGATTGCGGCCGTGAGAGCGAGGACCGCATAAACGGCCGCTATGTCGCCCGTGAACGACTTTTGTTGAATGACCTGCCCCAGACCTGCGGCTCCGCCGACCAGTTCGGCAGCGATTGCTCCGAGCAAAGCCAGCACGATGGCCACATCGAGAGAAGGCACGATGAAAGCCATCGCGAAGGGCAGCCTCAATTTGCGAAGTTCTTGTAGCCGCGTCGCCTTCATCGATCGCAGCAGATCGATCATGTCCGAGTTCACTTCAGTGAATCCGGCAAGTGTAGCGGTGAATACCGGAAAGAAGGCGAGTAGAGCCGAAATGATGACCTTCGGTCCTATGCCGTATCCGAACCAGGCTATCAGCAAGGGAGCGATAGCGATCTTCGGGAACGTCTGAACAGCAATGACGTAGGGATAGCCGGCACGCCGCAGGAGCCCCGAATATGCGAACGTCGCCCCCAGAGTGATGGCGACGACCGTTCCAAACAGGAAGCCAAGTACGGTTTCGTTGAATGTCACGAGGATGTCGTTCAGGAAGCGTCCGCCGACCACGCCTTCGTAGAGCGCGCCCGCTACCAGAGCTGGGCTCGGGAGGATCAGAGCGGACACAAGTCGATATTGGGACGAGAGTTGCCAGATAGCGAGAAGCAGCAGCGCAATGCCGAGCGCTAGCAGTGCTGCTCCGAATTTTCGGCCCCCCTCTAGGATCGAGGGGACTGAGCCGATCTCGGATTCGCTTCTCACGGCCTGGCTGGACACTTGCATTCTCCGTTTACAACATCGAACGATAGGTCCCGAGTCACAAATGAAGCCTATCGAAGGCATCCCGGGCTCTCGCCACCTCCCGGAAAAATTCTTGCTTCTTCCGGAGTGAGGCGTCCCTCACAGCGGGAAAGCCCTGCGCTTCGATGATGCTGTCTAAGCGCCCGGGTCTTGGGGCCATCACTCCGATGCGATCAGACAGAAAGACCGCTTCGGATATGTTGTGCGTGACGAAGATGATGGTCTTTTGCGCGCTCTTTTGCAGACCCATCAGTTCATCGTTCAGGCGCTCACGCGTGAATTCGTCGAGCGCGCTGAAGGGCTCGTCCATGGCCAGGATTTCGGGATCTGTGATCAACGCCCGAGCTATCGCCGCTCGTTGTTGCATGCCGCCGGATAACTCGTCTGGCGAGCGATTTTTGAAAGCGGCAATTCCCATCATCTCAAGCAGGCGATCGGCCCGCGATCTCGCCTCTTGCATCGAGCATGATTTCGTCACCTCGACGGGAAGGAGAAGATTCTGAAGAACCGTTCGCCAGGGTAGAAGCGTGGACTTCTGGAAGACCATACCGATCCGTGAATCCGGTCCGGTCACTTGCGTGCCATTTATGAAAACGCCACCTGTCGTGGGGGTGGTGAGGCCGGCGATGATGCGGAGCAAGGTTGTCTTGCCGCATCCCGACGGTCCGATGAAGCTGAAGAACTCGCCCTTCCGGATCGTGAGGGAAAGCGGCTTGAGCGCCACGGTCTGTTCCGAAGCGCCGAGCGCGAAGATCTTCGATACATCGCGAACGTCGATGCCGGTAGCCGACGGCGCGGCGTCTTCGCTGCGTGCCGTCGGCACTTCGCGCCTCTTCGACTCAGCCGCCCGCACGAGCTGCATCCGCCAAAGCAGCCTTGAAACGGACGCGGCACACGGCCGGATCCAGAGTTCGCTTAAACTTCGGCGGATCGGTGGGCTTGACCCGCATCAAGATGAAGACGGCATCTTCAGATTCCCGCAGCAACTTGCTGCCTTTCGGTAGCTCGGCTGCTGTACCGATAGTCAGGGTGCGCCTGATGCCGGACCCGACGGCGATCTTCTCAAGGTCTACGCCCAAACTCGTATGGCTGCGCTGGTAGCCGGTTTCGCCGTAGTGACCGTTGTCGACACAAACGATTCTCAAGTTGGGAGGATTGCGGACGCCGATGGTGGCCAGGGACCCGACGTTCATCAGCAACTCTCCGTCACCGCAAAAGGCGATGACGGTACGATCGGGACGAGCGAGAGCGAGACCCAACCCCATCATCGTCGCCGCCCCCATGGCCCCTCCGAGACCATAGGCGGACGGACCATCGTTCACCAGCGAAGTCACATCGCGCGCGGTGCCAGCCAAGCCCGCGATGAACAGGAACTCCTTGTGACCTCCCACTAACGCTGGAACGGCCTCACGTCGATCAAGGACGTAGCGCTCGTCGAACTCCGGATTGCCAACATTTGCTTTCATGATCATGCCCCCTAGAACGCCTTCGCGCCGATGAGTTTTTGAGTGAGGAGGACCGCAACTGCCTCGCCGCCTTGGAAGGCCATCGTGATGGCAGCCGAGACGACAGGCACGACGTCCTCAGGCCGGTCTACACGCAGACATCGAACCGACATCGCTTCCAGGACCGGCTCGACGGCCCTCCCCATCGGCATCTGCCAGGGATTACCCTCGCCGAAATCTCCGCGCATACTCAGGAGCGTCAAGAAAGGGAAGCGTCCGCCCGCTATCAGGGAGAGAAGGTTGACGCAATTACCCGCGCCGCTGCTCTGCATAAGCAGCACGCCACGGGCGCCGCCCAACTCGGCACCCGCCATCATCGCGACACCTTCTTCTTCGGTTGTAAGCGCGATCGACTCGACCTCGGCATCTGCGAGCGACTCGTTGATGAGAACGGTGTGGCCGGCATCCGGGACGTAGGCAAACTGCGTGAAGTTGTTTCGTCGGAGCAGGTCGTACAACTCATATTGCCAGCCCGCCCGGGCGGCTTCCTTCGCCTTAACGCGGCTCTCTGCGTGCACAGCTGCTGACAATGAACGATCCTCCTTGTATCTCCGACCAACCCGGCAACCGGGACGACGTCGTAGTGATTGCTACGATCAGTGAGCCGGAGACGTCAAGGCGAGATCGACAGCCGGTCGCTTCCCGCGCTGCACCAAACCACGGCCGTCGCGACAAATTTACTCGAAGTCCCCGAAGCTTACGCGCAGGACAAGCCTCCTCTTTCATTTTGATCATACTTCCATAACAGCTGCTGTCGTTGCCCATGCTGCTACCTCGATCTATTGAGCTGCTTGTTGCGAACGCTCAAACGGAGGAGATGGAATGCAGCACTTCGAGATGGTGATCGGAGGAAAAAAGCGCGCGTCAAAGAGCCAACGGCGATTGGAAACACAGAACCCTTTTACATCAGAGACCTGGGCGACTGTCCCGCAAGCCGATGCTTCCGACGTGAACGACGCAGTCGACTCCGCACACAGGTCATTCGTCGAAGGACCTTGGCCTCGGCTGACCGGAAAGCAGCGAGGGGTTATTCTTCACCGGGTTGGAGATCTCGTGCTGAAGAACATCGAGAGCCTGGCGCGATGGGAGATCCGCGACAACGGAAAGACTATTTCCGAAATGCGGACCCAAATGCAGACGATGGCGCAGTGGTATCACTACTACGCCGGCCTTGCCGACAAGGTCCACAGCTCCGTTATCCCCGTCGATCCGGAGAATTATTTCAACTACACACGATACGAGCCGATCGGCGTCGTCGCCGCGATCACTCCGTGGAATTCGCCGTTGAGACTTCTTTCCTGGAAGATTGCCCCGGCCCTCGCCGCCGGCAACACGGTGGTCGTCAAGCCATCAGAATTCACATCCACATCGACACTGTTGTTCGTGGATCTGCTCGAAGAGGCTGGAGTGCCGCCCGGCGTCGTGAATGTTCTTACCGGCTACGGCTCCGAGATCGGACCCGCGCTGGTCCAGCACCCACTAGTCGCCAAGATCTCCTTCACTGGTGGTGTCGACGCCGGTCGCAAAGTCTACGAGCTCGCCGCTCGCCACCTCAAACCGGTAGCCCTGGAACTGGGCGGGAAATCGCCTAACATCATTTTCGAGGACGCCGATCTGGATGCTGCGGCAGCCGGTGCCGTCGGAGGTATTTTCTCCTCGACCGGGCAAACATGTGTCGCGGGCTCCCGCCTACTCGTTCAAGAGACGGTGCTTGAACAGATCCTTGAAAAGCTGGTCCGGCGTGGAAGCGGCATGCGGCTGGGCGACCCGTTGGATCCAGCGACCGACATCGGCCCTGTCGCGACGGAACAGCAATTCCGCAAGATACTTTCGATGATTGACACAGCCAGCTCGGAGGGCGCGCGGCTAGTGCTTGGCGGCAAGCGATCCCACGCCCCGGAATGCGGCAAGGGATGGTTCGTCGAACCGACGATCTATGCCGATGTGAAGAACACGATGACGATTTCCCAGCAGGAAGTCTTTGGTCCCGTTCTTTCTGTTATCGCGTTCAAGGATGAAGAGGATGCGATCCGCACGGCTAATGCGACCAACTTCGGCTTAGCCGGGGGATTCTGGACCAAGGACGTAAGTCGCGCTCACCGCGTCGCAGCCCGACTCCAGGCCGGAACGGTCTGGATCAACATGTATCGGAAGACTGATCCTGCCGTTCCCTTTGGTGGTTACAAGACATCCGGCTTGGGGCGTGAAAGTGGGATCGACGCGATGAAGGATTTCCTTCAGACGAAGAGCGTGTGGCTCCGATTGCAGTAGACATCCCGCTGCTATTTCGGGCCTGCGTGCTTGCACGCCCGCAAGTTCTCACGTGATCGCCGGCGCTGCGAGACAGCCGCGCGTCCTCCATCCGCTCGCGGGCGCTTAGTCGATTGCTCCCGGGCCGTCGCTTATTGATAAATCGGAGCCAAAATGAGCATCTATAGTGGGCCCGTCTTCGAGATGGCTTCACGACAGTTCACCGTGATTGCCGATCATCTGGCAATTCCCATCGACGAACGCAGCCGCTTGCTTCTTCCCAAGCGCGCCATCTCGGTTTCTTGCCCCATCCATTGTGATGACGGGTCGATCTCCGTATTCGAGGGCTATCGAGTCCAGCATCACCTTACACTCGGGCCGACCAAGGGAGGAACGCGCTTTGCCGCTAGTGTTGATATCGGCGAAGTCGCCGCCCTCGCGATTTGGATGAGCTGGAAATGCGCACTGGTCGGACTACCCTATGGCGGCGCGAAGGGCGGTATTCGTGTCGATCCAGCGAAGATTTCCCACCGAGAGCTTGAGGCGCTCTCGCGCCGCTATATGCAGGAGATGATTCCGTTCGTGGGTCCGCACGTCGACGTCATGGCTCCCGATATGGGCACCAACGAGCAAGTGATGGCGTGGTTCATGGACACGTATTCCATGTACCAGGGGCGTACCGTAACGGAGATCGTAACCGGCAAGCCTGTTGGCGCGGGAGGCACCTTAGGGCGTCGGGAGGCGACAGGACGCGGCGTCGCCCATCTGGCCAAACGAGTTTTGAAGGATCTGTCGATCGACTGGTCGACGGCGACCGCGGTGGTTCAAGGCTTCGGCAACGTCGGCTCGTACGCGGCACTGGAGTTGAGCAGGAGCGGCGTCAAGATAGTAGGTGTCGGCGACCACACGGGCGCATTTTACGACCGTGCAGGCCTCAACGTCACACAGTTGATCCGTCATGCGGCGAGGCACGGAAGTCTGTCTGATTATCACGAAGCGCCCCGTCTCGATCCAGCCGAGCTCCTGCAGCTTCCTTGCGACGTCCTTGTGCCAGCAGCCATGGAGCGGGTGATCGATGATCGCGTGGCGCGGGATCTGCGATGTCGCGTGCTTGCTGAGGGCGCCAACGGCCCGACCACTCCGGAGGCTGATCTGGTCCTAGAGAGGCGCCGCAACGAGATATTCCTCATACCGGATATTCTCTGTAACTCGGGCGGCGTGATCGTGAGTTATTTCGAGTGGCTTCAAGACCTCCAGCAATTGTTCTGGGAAGAAGAAGAGGTTATGCGGAGGGAATATCAGATCCTCGATCGCGCATTCAACGATATGGTTACCCGCGCCGCTCGTGACAACGTCTCTCATCGAACCGCCGCCATGGCCATAGGTGTCGAACGAGTGCGGGCAGCGAAAACGACCCGAGGGCTTTTCCCATAATAAGCTCACCATTCTTCGCTAACGGCGAGCGGCACTCTGCCCATCCTCATCTCACGAAAATGCCGAGACCTTTGAAGGCCTCGGCGAGTCAGGGAGGAAACGCCTCATGCGAGGCCGAGATCTAAAGCGCACGCGGCGAACTCTTTGTAAACTCGTTTCTGCCGAAAGCCGCCCTCGCGGTGGGCGAACACTGGCTGATTATGTCCGCAGGGGGCCGGCATCTCCGCCGATTTCGGCGAATCGAGACCTAGTAGACCTCGCTATGTCCGCTATTAGTCTCTGCACCAGATCTGATACGGGACGATCGACCGGGAGGCAGACCACAAGATTGCGTTGGGCCCAGTTATCCGACAACTCGACAGCCCGCGCTCCTGCGTCCTTCACCGAAGAAGAGATGACGCTTACTGGGACGACGGCAACGCCGGCGCCCGCAGCCACCATGCGGCAAACACTTTCAAACCCTCGCAAACGTATGCGGATGACCAGCTCTCGACCGAGCCTTCGCGCATGATCGGCGAGATATGTCTGAATGGATGCCTGCTCATCTAGGCCGATGAAGTGCTCGTTCAACACCTCGGCGAACCCTATTGAGGTGTAGTCGGCGAGCCAATGCCCCGGAGGAACCAGTACGACAAGGCGGTCCACTCCGAATGGCTCCGTTCGCAGCCCTTCAAACTGCGCATTCTCGGCGGCAATTCCGAGGTCTGCTTCACCCGCTCTTACCGCCACCGCGATGAGATCCGACGTCTGCTCCTGGAGATCGACCGTCACGTCGGGATGCCGGGCGAGATAGCTCGCCAAGACATCCGGAAGGAAGCTTGCGATGGCATTCGAATTGGCCCGCATCCGTATCAGGCCCCGTTCGCGCTTTCTCCACGATCGGACCGCCCCGCTCAGCCGCTCTGCCTGCATAAGTATGCTGCGGGCGTGCCCGGCGAACTCCAGTCCCGCTGAGGTCGGTCGTGTCCCTTTGACCGTACGCTCGAACAACTGCAGGCCAGCCCGCTCCTCTAGCGATTTCATGCGTTCGGACAGCGCAGAAACAGAGAGGTTGGCATGTCTGGCTGCCGCGGCAAGCCCACCTCTGTCCACGACGAGCACAAGCAGCCGCAGATCCACCAGATCGAAATGCATGCCTTTCTCCAACTCCGAATGCTGTTGCTGGATAATACGACTGTTGGTCCACCAGCGATATCCAATAGGTTCGACCAGAACGAGAGGTCTAGATGGTTGACGGACACGACTACCAGGAATGGATCGGGCGCACAGTAACCCAGGAAGACATGGTGACAGCCAGTCCGATTGAGCGTCTGGATGCGACCCTCGAAACCGACCACCAGCTCTATTCAACGGGGGTTGCGCTGCCTCCGCTGGCCCACTGGTTGTATTTTCTACCTAACGAACGGCAATCGACATTAGGGCCTGACGGGCATCCCAAGCGCGGGGGCTTTCTTCCTCCCATCCATGACCTTCCCCGGCGGATGTGGGCGGGCAGCAGGCTCACCTTTAAGAGCCCGCTGCGCGTGGGCATGCATGTCAAGCGGACATCGACGATCGAAAGCGTGACGTCCAAACAAGGTACGACCGGCCCTCTGGTGTTCGTCACGGTAGGGCACGCCGTCCACGACGAGAACGGCCATCTACTTCTGACGGACCATCACGACATTGTCTATCGAGATGTCACAGCGCCCGCCGACAGAGCGAGATCAACTGCACCGAAAGGACCATGGCATCGCAGCATCGTGCCGGATACCGTCATGCTGTTTCGCTATTCGGCTCTCACGTTCAACGGCCATCGTATTCACTATGACCGAACGTACGTCTTTGCGGTGGAAGGTTATCCAGGCCTGATCGTCCATGGTCCGCTCATTGCTACTCTCCTGATCGATCTCGTTAGGCGCAGTCTCCCTTCCTCAGTGGTGGTGAAGGCATATTCCTTCCGCGCGGTGTCGCCGCTTTTCGACGGCAGCGAACTTCATCTGAATGGCAGTCCGCCGGACGAAACCGGAAAAATCCTGCTGTGGGCCACGAACGATCGGGACGAGCTTATCATGAAGGCGGAAGCTACAATCTAAGGTCGGAGGTGTCGTGACGCGGCCACTGGACGGGGTATTGGTCATCGCAATCGAGCAGGCAATCGCGGCTCCCTATTGCACGCGTCAGCTTGCCGACCTCGGCGCCCGAGTCATAAAGATCGAACGGCCCGATGGTGGCGACTTTGCTCGGGCCTATGATACGCGTGCGCGTGGTCTTGCCAGTCATTTCGTCTGGACCAATCGGTCGAAAGAGAGCGTCACCTTCGACCTGAAACGGCCGGGAGCGTTGGAAGCCGTGCAACGGCTCATCGCGCACGCAGACGTGTTTGTGCAAAATCTTGCTCCAGGGGCAGCTGCCCGCCTAGGGCTCGCCGATGGCGTGCTGCGCTCCACATACAAGCAGCTGATTACTTGCAACATATCTGGATACGGTCCGAATGGGCCGTGGGAGAAGCGCAAAGCATACGATCTACTGATTCAGGCGGAGGCCGGCTTTTTGTCAACGACCGGCACGCCGGACGCCGTTGCAAAGGCCGGCATCTCGATTGCTGACATCGCTGCGGGCACAATGGCTTTTCAGGGCATTTTGGCCTGCTTGCTGCGTCGAGCCAAAAGCGGACAGGGCGATCATGTCGAAGTCTCGATGCTGGAGGCCATGGTGGAATGGATGGGATATCCGCTTTACTATGCGATGGACGGAGCACAACCTCCGGCTCGGGCGGGAGCTGGCCATGCCACGATCTTCCCATATGGGCCCTACGAAACTGCTGATGGCATGGTACTTTTCGGACTTCAAAATGATCGCGAGTGGGCCGCGTTCACGACGATCGTCTTACAACGGCCCGAGTGGGCCAGCGAAGCACGCTTTAAGGGCAATGCGGGCCGGATGAAAGAGCGAGCTGAGATCGATGCCGTCATCTGTGACACGTTCCGCAAGCTGCCGTCGAACGAAGCCATCTCGCGCCTCGAGACCGCCGGGATCGGTACGGCTCGCGTGAATGACATGTCCGCCGTGTGGGATCATCCGCAACTGCGCAGCCGCAAGCGCTGGGCTTATATCGAAACCCCGGCGGGCCCGATGCCATCTTTGCGACCAATTAGCGGTGAGTCCTGGCAGCCGCGTATGGACCCGGTGCCGTCCCTCGGACAACATACCGAGGCCGTCTTGAAGGAATTCGGTCTGACCGAGTTCCGCGAGAGCTGATATCTTCCTGGGACCCGAGCCCGAAGTCATCGACTCGATCGGACGCGATCTCGCACTGCACGAATTCGCCCAAGGCTGCCCGCCTTTGATGCGTGCTCGATTGCACATTAGGTTCGACGGGCCGTCGCCTATCACGCTCACCGTCGATCGGACGAGGCGCGCCGTCGAAGGATGTCTTCCAAGGAGTGGATGCTAAGGCGCGCGTCCCGAAAGGACGCGTCCTTCAATACCACCGAGTGAAGCTCGGTGTTCAACCGGATACCCTCTGCGCGCAGGTCTGCCAAGGCCGAAAGCATGCGCTCGATACACTCCGAACGATCCTCGCCCCTAGCGATCACCTTGGCTATCAAGGAGTCGTAGTGTGAAGGGACTTCCGAACCTGCCACGATATGGGTATCGACCCGAATTCCCGGTCCGCCCGGAGCCAGCCAGCTCTCAACACGACCAGGAGAAGGAATGCCGTCGAAAGGATGTTCCGCATTGATCCGGCACTCAATAGCATGGCCTCTGCAGGTGACCTCGGATTGACGAAGTCCGAGCGGCTCGCCCAATGCCACCCGAATCTGCTCGCGCACGATATCGATGCCGCTGGTTTCCTCGGTTATTGGATGTTCGACCTGTATGCGCGTATTCATCTCGATGAAAGCGAATATCCCGTCCTGGTAGAGAAATTCGAAGGTGCCTACGCCGCGATAGCCGATCGCCCGGCAAGCGGCTACACAGCGCTCCCCAAGTTCGGCGATATTGGCCTCAGGCACGCCTGGCGGCGGCGCCTCTTCAATTAATTTCTGGTGGCGGCGCTGCATCGAGCAGTCGCGGGCGCCGAGCCATACTCCCTCGCCTCCCCCATCGCAGATGACCTGGATCTCGACGTGCCTCGGGTGCTCCAAAAATTTCTCCAGGTAGATCGTCGGATTGGCAAATGCCCGCCTCGCCTCCTCCCGCGTGGCTCCGATCGCTTGGTGGAGACTTGCGCTGTCTCGTACGATCCGCATGCCGCGACCGCCGCCGCCGCCCGCCGCCTTAATGATAAGAGGGTACCCAACCTCGGTCGCACACGCTTGGCAGAGCTGCGGATCATCGGGAAGCGCGCCATGACTTCCCGCAACGCAAGGCACGCCGAGCTCGCGCATTTTCGCCTTCGCGGCGATCTTATCCCCCATTAGCCGGACAACATCGGAGGTCGGACCAATGAAGATGAGCCCAGCGCCTTCGACCGCTTCCGCGAAGTCTCCGTTCTCCGACAAGAACCCGTATCCGGGGTGAATTGCGTCGGCACCAACGGCGGCTGCTGCGAGCATCACCGCCCCAATATCCAGATAGCTCGTATCTGCCGCCGCGCCGCCGATGCAGACCGCTCGATCGGCAAGAGCAAGGTAAGCCGCCCCTCGATCTGCCTCGGAGCAGACAGCGATTGTTCGCAGCCCCAGCGTCCGACACGCGCGAATGATCCGGAGCGCTATCTCGCCTCGATTAGCGATCAATATGGACCGCACCGACATTACGCCGCAAGCTCCGTTAGCGGAACGATACGTCCTCCGCCGTCTTCGACCACCGTCCTTACGGCTCTCGCGATTTCCACAGCGCCCGGAGTATCGCTATGGACCAGGACACATTTTGCGTCGACCTTGATCCGCTTTCCCGACACGGACGTGATAGTCCCGTCATCGAGGAACTGGCTCATTCTCCTCGCAACCTCGGTCAGATCGGTGATAAGTGCGCCCGGATGTCGCCGATTAACCAAGCGAGCCTCGTCGTCGTATGCCCGGTCAGCAAAGATCTTGCCTACCACCCGCAATCCGAGCGACTTCGCGAATGTGCCTGCGTGACTCTTGACCGAAGCCGCGATGATCAGATCCCTGTCGAACGCCGCGAACACTTCGAGAATCTTCTCGATATATTCCTTGTTTTCCTGTGCCATCTGGCCCAGGGCGCCATGGGTCCCCGCGTGGGTAACCTTGTAGCCATTGACCTTCGCGATAGCAGAAAGCGCACCCAGTTGATAAAGCGCATGCTTCTGCATGTCACGCGGATCGATCTTCATCGGGATACGCCCGAAACCGAGTATGTCCGGCAGCCCGACATGTGCGCCGAGAGCTACGCCGTTCTCTTTCGCTGCCTCGACCATGCGCGTCATGATGACCGCATCGCCCGCGTGAAAGCCGCAAGCGACGTTCGCTGATGAGACCAGCTTCATCAGCGCCTCGTCGTCTCCCATCCTCCAACGGCCAAGGCCTTCGCCAAGATCAGAATTGAGATCAATCTCCATGGGTGCTCCTTTCGGCAGGACCTTCGTTTCAGCCCGATGCCATTATGCGGTATAGCGTCGTTCCGTATTCGACGTCGCTCTCACTGCGGCAGACCTGCTCGATCACACGACCGGCGACGGGCGCGATCACCGGCCTGAAGATTGGTCCGATAGCGATCACCCCGAGCAAGTCACCTTCTTGAACGTGATCTCCTACGGTCGTCGCCTCTCCCAACGGGTGTCTATTCGAGAACCTACCCACAGCAGGAGCCCGAACGAACGTGGCTGCGTCGGTCCGCTCGACGCCAGCCAGCTCTAGCGCTCTCGTCCCCACCATTTTGCGGTTGTGCCGGCCCAGAGAGAGGCGGATCGAACTCTCTCCGCGTTGCGCCTCCAACTCTTTCACGCCTGCCCGTTTCATTTGGGCGATCAACTCCGCTAATTCCCAAGACTCGATGCTCATGGGAGCTTCGCTCGCGGGGAACACCTACAAAACTTTGCCAACCGTCGGATCTCCTCGATGTAGCTGCGCGTCACCCTCTCGACATCGCGAGCTTCGGCGAAGCTGCACCGAACGAAGTGAAGACACTGGCCTGGCCTTGCTTGCCCAATCCGCCAAAGATCGGGCTCGATGACGACACCAATCTTCGGGTAACCGCCCGCAGAGTTACCGTCCGCCAGTTGTATCACCGGATCACCGGAAGGCGGCACCTGAATGACGCCAGGTACGATCGGGTGCGACCTCATTTCCACGTCATGCGTCCGGCACAGTGTCGCGCCCGTAAGATGATAGCCCATCCGGCTGCTTTTCGTGGAAATCGTCCAAGGTGTGGTCCAAAAGGCGGTTTTGGAGGATTCGTCGAACAGGTCGTACTCCGATGCCGTAATGACGCGGAGGATGACTCCCCCCGGGCTGCTGCCCGCCCACGTCGCCGACGGCAGCTCAGACAAGGCTGGACTGGCGCCATATCCTCCTAAATCCCGCAGAGTGACCGGAGCGGCGTGCCCTACCTCCAATTGGTCTCCGGCCTTAAGCGAGCGCCCTTCAAAGCCGCCGAAGCCATCGCGCAGCTGCGTACTGCGAGATCCGAGTATTACGGGAACTTCGACGCCACCGGCGATCGCCAAATACGTCCGCAAACCGTCCACCGGCTCGGACACCACAAGCTTTTGGCCGCCGCGAGCCGGCGTCACCCACCAAGGAAGTACCGCCACGCCATCGAGCTTTGCACGAGCTGTCGCGCCTGTAAGCACAAAAAGAGTGTCAGAATGAAACTTCACCGCGAACGGATACAATTGCAGTTCGATGGCGGCCGCGTTCTCCTCGTTTCCCAAAAGCGCATTGGCCGCCGCCAAGGCCACGTGATCCATCGCCCCGGATCGTCCAATCCCAAATCCTCGAAAGCCGACACGGCCGTCATCCTGCACGGAGTTGAGCGGCGGAGTCTGAACAACCTCAATCATCTCTCTATGCGCTCCACGCGGAAGCGAATTCGATCACCGACATCGAGAAGATTTGGCGGATTGCGACTTAGATCAAACGGCACCGGCGCCTCCGGTACGTGCCCGATGACGTACCAGCCGGTCGGAAACGTCGGTGGCCCACCGGCGCCGCGAGGATTTCCAAGATTTGATTGCCCGCCCCCGATCGTCACATTTCCCCCAAACGGACGCACCACGGGCACCTTTCTTCGAGGTGTGAAGAGACGTGGGTCTAAACCGAAGAGATAGCCGAATCCCGGCGTCGTGGAGGGCGCGAACACGACATATTCCGGAGTGGAATGCAGCTTTACGACGGTCTCCGGATCGATACCGTGATGAGCAGCCAGTTCACCAAGGTCCATGCCGCGATCGCCTCCATAAACGACACCAACCTCAAGAAGCTTCCCTTGTGGACCGCCCGGTTCAACTTTCCTCCAGCTCTCCAGAAGTCTCGATGCAAGTGCTTCCGGATCGGCCTTCGAAGAGTCGAACAGGACGAGAAGATTATTCATACCGACTTGAGTATCGACAACCACGTCCCATTGACCGACCTGCTTGCTAAGAGTCCAGATACGCTCCTGTGTGGGTAGACACATCGGCCCCTCCGCATCGAACAAGAGCGCCGCACTTCCGCACAAGCTCACCTGCGGGTTTGCAAACTCTATCGGCCTGGAAGGCTTCATGTCGCTTCGCCATCGCTACTGGTATTGCTATTGCACTTCACCTTGAACAATGGCCGTTCGGCCTGCACTTCCACTCCGTTTTCCACCAATATTTGCTCGATTACACCGGCTGTCGGAGCGAGCAGTGGAGTGAAGAGCTTCATCGCTTCGATGATGCCGACCTGCTGACCTGTGGAGATCCGGCTTCCAACTACTACGAAAGGTTCGGCACCCGGCGCGGGCGCGCGATGGAAAATGCCCTGCATTGAAGCGCAGACGAACGACGTCGTTTCGTCGACGGCTTCGTTCGACACGGTCGCATCAACTGGCGGATCGGAAGGCGCCGCCCCATGCATTTCCTGCCTACCCTGTGCGGCCGCAAACATCGTGATCTTTACGCGCAAGTCTCCGTCGGATGCTTCCAGCTCCTCGACCCCTGATCCATGCATCAAGCCAATGAGCTTTGAGATCATCTTGAAGTCTTCGCTTTTCATGGCTCCTTTTCGTCTCCAAGACTCATCTTCTTGCGTCGCAAACGTCGAAGCCATTCAGCCATCGATCCTCGATGGAGCTGCGTGCCAGCCATATGCTGGGCAACACTAAAAACAGTTCGCCAAAACAACGCCAATAACAAAAGTACCTACTTTCATGCATATGATGCATATAGCCCCGGCTGACGGCAGCTTCTTTTTTCCGCCGTCAAGCACCTCCTGTCGGAAGAGACCGGACGCCTTCTACACAGCAGCCGTTGCTATCGCCGGCCTGGCCCTCCCTCGGCCTCAGCAAACGCCTCCAAGCCAACCAACCTCTGCACAGCGATCAGTACAAAGACGGTTGCTCCGATCAACATCGTCGAAATTGCCGATATAATCGGACTTGCGTCCTCCTGTATCGCGGCAAAAATCTTGACTGGCAGAGTTGTGGCGTCGGGTCCGATTAGGAAGAGCGTCACGGTCGACTCGTCGAACGAAATGATAAAACTGAAGATGAGTGCCGTGACAATGCCCGGCCGCATCAGTGGAAGAATAACCTTGAAGAACATCACGACGGGCGTCGCGCCCAGATTCATCGCCGCCTCCTCGACATCCTTCTCAAGGCTCCGCATGTTGTTCAGGATCGGTCGATAAGCGAAGGGTAACGCTAGGATTGTATGGGCCAGCACAATGCCGCTATACGTTCCATTCCAGCCGAGCGATCCGATCACGGTCAGCATCACGACACCCATTGCGGCGTGCGGCAATACCAGCGGCACCAAAATCATGAACTCGAATGATGCGCGGCCCCAAAAATGGCGGCGCGCGGTCACCAATGCGGTTGTCAGCGCTAGGGCAGTGCTCGCCACCGCGACAACAAAAGCAATGACGACGCTGTCGGCCGCCGTTAAAATCCACTCGTCGCTACTGAAGAATTGACTGTACCACTTCAGTGAAGGCTGGCTGAGCGGAACTTCGATGAATCCCGACTCGAAGAATGAGGACAGCACCACGACCACAATCGGTGCGAGCAAAAAGGCGAGCACTAGGACGGCGACTATGCGGCAAGCGACTTTCATCCTACCTCCCTAAGAGGCCGCACTTTTCTTCGCACGAGCCTCGAGTAGCTGCAGAGGCAGCACGACCGCCAGGGCAGCGACGCAAAGAATCATCGCTAGCGCCGCGGCCTTCGGAAAATTGAAGAGTTGAAAGACATCTTGATAAATTTGCGCACCAAGCATCTTGTCACGCATGCTGCCGAGCAACAGAGGAGTGACCACCGATCCCATTGACATCAGAAACACGATGATGCTGCCCGTCACGATCCCAGGAAAGCTCAACGGCAACAGTACCCTGCGGAACGTTTCAAACGGTCCCGCGCCGAGACTGGCTGCCGCCTCCTCCAGTGATTTGTCCAGCCGGATCAGAACTGTCACTATCGCAAGGATCATGAAGGGTGAGAATACATGAACCAGCCCGATCACGATGGCGGTCGGACTGAACAGGATTTCTAATGGACCCGCGATCAGGCCTGATGACATCAACGCCTGGCTAATGACCCCTTTCTTGCCCAGGATCACTATCCAGCCGTACGTTCGCACGACGACGCTTACCAACCAGGGCATCATCAGAATGATGAGAAAGATGTCGCGCCTTCCCGGATATCGCGCGATCCAGTAGGCAGTGGGATAGCTTATCAGGAGCGAAATCGAGGTCGTGAGACCGGCCAACCAAATCGTTCGATAAAGAGTCTCAATGTAATCTTTACGCGCCAAGACTGCCTGGTATTGCGCGAAGCTCAATTCGTTGTTCGACGTGAACGAGCCGACCACGAGTGAGATGACACCGATCGCCAGAAGCATCAACGGTACGCTAGTTGGAACGAGAAGAAGAAATTGGGAGTCGACTTTTACCGGCCGCGCCTTGAACAACATTCCGCTGCCGCTGTGCCGCCGGGTCGTCCTCTCAGTTCCGACATCCGTCATTGACCCGCCGCTTTCCAATTTATTGCTTACTTGACCTGAGAGTAGATTTGTTCGACCAAATTGACCCGCTTCTCCTGGTTCGCGGCAAGCACCGAACAGTCTGGCTGGTAAAGTTTCGAACGCAACGATTGCGGCGAACCAACCTCCTTGAGCTGTTCCTGGCTAAGCGCGGCAGTTTGATTGAGCGGTAGGAAGCCAGACGCATCAAGCATGGCCAATTCTGGTGCTGGCCTTAAAGCATAGTTTATCCAGGCTTTCACGGCGTCCAGATTCTTCGCGCCTTTCGGCACGATCAAGAAATATGACAGCAGCAATCCTCCTTCGGAGGGTATTGTGATATCGACGTTCTTTACACCGGAAGCCCGCATGGTCCAGACGCGGCTCGAATAGTAGGCTCCCGCCGTGACCTCTCCGCGCGACAGCAGGGCATTCATCTGAGCAGTGGAGTTCGTGACAGTCAGAGCATTACGCGCGATCGACGTAAGCAGAGGAATGCCGGGCTGAATGTTGTTTTCGTCGCCCCCTCCGACTTTCGCAAAGAGAACCAAATCATTGGGAGCAGCATAGATCGGCCGGGCGATAGCGACTTTATCCTTGAATTTCGGGTCGGCCAATGCCCGCCAGGACTCGAAGTCTGACGCTTTTGCCTGA
Organism: Bradyrhizobium sp. CCBAU 53338; assembly: GCF_015291665.1. Classification (NCBI taxonomy): domain Bacteria; kingdom Pseudomonadati; phylum Pseudomonadota; class Alphaproteobacteria; order Hyphomicrobiales; family Nitrobacteraceae; genus Bradyrhizobium; species Bradyrhizobium sp. CCBAU 53338. The sequence continues at coordinate 701,494 of NZ_CP030049.1, read as the reverse complement.
TCGCTGTTGAATGCGGCCCCGTAATACTGAAAGTAGATGCCGAAAGCGTAAACTTCGCCGTTCTGGTCTATCAGATAGGACGACTTCTCGAAATTAGCCAGTTCGGGGAAGTCTTCCTTCTTAAAGCTTTCCAGCAATCCATCCTTTTGGAGATTTGCGGCGTTGTAGCAGGTGCCCAGTGCGACGTTGAACTGAGGTTTTCTCGCTTGGGCTCTTAACGTCGGCTCCGGATCCGACCAGTCGCGGATCTTGACCACGATACCGGACGACGCGGAGAACGGCTTGCCGACTTTCTCTCGCCACATCTCGCTGTTGCCTCCTCCCCAGGTGCCCATGACAACTTCTCCGTCGGCGGCGCACGCAACCGTCGTCGAAAGGCTGAACAAGCTCAGGGCCATCAATAGACCGGCAGCGTGCTTCACTTCCGCACCTCCTTGTTCGCGAAAACGATGGCGTCCTCCAAATCCCATGCCAACTTGACCTGAGTTCCCGGAAGCAGGCCTTGCTGCTGCACATGCCGGGCCGTCGTATCCACCACCACGACCTTGTCGTCGACCACAACGCTTTGACGGACGGTCGCGCCCATATAGATGTTCGCCACGATCTGGCCGACCATAAGACAACTGTTACCCCACACTTCGCGTCCCACACGTACGTTCTCGGGACGAATCGATATCGCGACTTCTGCGCCGATTTTCATCTCTGGAGTTGCCACTATCAGAGCGTCGGCCGAGACCTCGCTCAGGTGCAGACTCGCACCGTTTTTCTCGAGAGACTGCACGTGGCCGACGAAGATGTTGATATCCCCGAGGAAGCCTCCGACGAATGCATTCTTCGGGTTCTCGTAGACCTCACGCGCGCTGCCCAATTGTTCGAGCTTTCCATGATTGAAAACGGCTATCCGATCCGACAGGATCATCGCCTCTTCCTGATCATGAGTCACGAATACGAATGTTGTGCCGACTTGGTGCTGGATACGCTTCAATTCGATCTGCATCTGGCGGCGCAGCTTGAAGTCCAGTGCACCGAAGGGCTCATCCAGCAGGAGAACGGACGGGCCAGTGACCAGCGCGCGCGCCAGGGCCACGCGTTGACGTTGACCGCCCGATATCTGTTGTATCCGACGTCGTCCGAGCTCGCTCAGATCCACCAACGCGAGCGCCTCGCGTACTCTTGCTACGATTTCGTCGCGTTTGACCTTTTTCACCGCCAGCCCGAAGGCGATGTTCTCCTCGACAGTAAGGTGCGGAAATAGCGCCAAACCTTGGAAGACCAAGCCGACGGGACGCCGATAAGGCGCAACGCCCGTCATCACATGGCCGCCGATCTTGATTGATCCCGCGTCCGGCTGCTCGAACCCCGCGATCATGCGCAAGGTCGTTGATTTACCGCAGCCTGACGGTCCCAAAAATGTCAAAAATTCGCCCTGCTTGACCGTCAATGACAAGTTGTCGACGATCGAGTTATCTCCAAATCGTTTCGACACTTCGATGATTTCGAGCGCGGCCACTCTATCCGCGTCGGAATCGATCGAGCATGCTGGCGGTTCGACGATCCTGACGGCGCGGTTAGGCATTGCTCAACTCGAATACCGGTGCTTCTTGTGGCCGCCGCTCCTTGAACAGGCGGCCTACCCCCGTTGAGGTGACATCGATCTTCATCCTTCGGAGTGCCGCCCAAAGAGAGGCTTGGTTCGAGGTGACAACCGGCAGGTTCAATTCCCTTTCCAATCGGTCGATTTGATCCATCACCAGCAAATTGGTGCAACTGACAAACACGGCGTCACACCTTGAAATGACCTCACGGCTTGAGAGCACCTTGGAGGCAACGTCCGCCGACGAGATGGTCAGGATCTGTCGTCCATCTGCGCAAAAGAAGGAATCGACGGCCTCCACGCCGAAGCCATAGTGCTGCAGAAAGAGGGCCTCTTCCTTGTTGATTAGATCCGGATAGGGAGTGAGCATGAATACTCTGGTCGCCCGAACGGCCTTCAAGGCTTCGATGACGGCTGTTGAAGTGGTGACAGCGGGAATTCCGGTCAACATCGTGATGCGGTCGGCTAGCTTGGCTTCGTTGCCTAGCCCCTCTAGGAAGCTGGCACTCGTACATCCGTAAACTATCACCTCCGGATTCGCCTGTGCGAGATCCGAGGCCGCTCGATCCAACGAGTTGGCCATAGCGAGCTGCGCTTCCTTCGCTATAGCGGTGCCGGGTTTGGTGAGCCTGTTGTGATTGAGCTTGACATTGGGAGGAACGTAGGACGGTAGCTCGGTTTCCATAGCCACATTTATCGGCGGCGCGAGGATACCTATCCGTCGAATGGCGGCCATTACTTCCTCCCTTGTCGATCGCTTTGAGGCTAGCCATTTGGTAGTATTATTTCAAGCTACCAAATACCTCGACTTTCGTGGAGGCGGTTTTGCAAGACCAGCTCAGCGGCCAGCTCGATGAGTTGATCTTGGCGGTTCGCCCGTTTGGCCGCGATACAGAACGCTGGTTAGAGAGCTCATGCGGCCCTGGAGCAATGATGACATCATGTCGCAGATCTCCATTTCGCATCACGGACCCGATGAACCGCAAAACGATATGAGCTGCTCGAATGTGGTCCGACATCGCTCCACACGTATTGTCAGGGCAGCGAGCTGCATCAACTCAGTCGACTGCATGCCCGGGCTATGCGGACACAGGCCTCCTTTAAGGTTTCGTCCGCAGTAGCATATGAGATTCTGAAGTGGGGCGATAAGCCATAGGCCGCTCCGTGCACCACCGCCACCCCTTCGGCATCGAGGAGATACTTGCAAAAGTCCTTGTCATCGGCAAGGACGGTTCCGTCCGGGGTCCGCTTTCCGATCAGGTCGCGGCAGGAGGGGAAGACGTAAAAGGCGCCGGACGGCTTGTCGCAAGCCAACCCGGGCACGGACGCGAGTCCTTCCAGAACCAGATTGCGCCGTCGTTGATATTTCTCTGCTCGCTCTCGAAGCCCCTCTTGCGGCCCGTTCAAAGCCTCGACGGCCGCAGCTTGGCTGATGGACGATGGATTGGCCGTGGCCTGAGATTGCAATTTCGCCATTTGGGATATCAACTTCGCCGGACCCGCGGCATAACCGATGCGCCAACCCGTCATACAATAGGCCTTCGAGACGCCATTGACGACCAGGGTTCGCTCCGCGACGGACTGATCGATCGCCGCCGGCGTACAATATTCGAGCCCGTCATAGACAAGATGCTCGTATATGTCGTCGCTAAGGAGCCAGACGTGCGGATTTCTTCGCAATACATCGATGATTGGCTCCAGCTCCCTGCGCGTGTATACGGCCCCCGTGGGATTAGAAGGCGAGTTCAAGAGGAGCCACCGAGTCCTCGACGTGATCGCACGTTCCAAATCGATCGGATCGAGCTTGAAGTTCCTCGCCGCCGGGCAAGCGACGATTTTGGGTACCCCACCGAAGAACGACACCATTTCCGGGTACGACACCCAGTACGGAGCCGGGATGATGACCTCGTCTCCGTGATCCAACGTCGCCGCCAACGCATTGAATAAGATTTGTTTGGCGCCGTTGGCGACCGAAATTTGACTGACCTTGTAGGAGAGGCCGTTCTCACGCGCGAATTTCTTCGCAATTGTCTCTTTCAGGACTGCCGTACCATCCGTGTTGGTATACTTCGTCTCGCCCCTCTTCATGGCGGCGAGCGCAGCCTGCACGACATTATCGGGTGTGTCGAAGTCGGGTTCACCCTGGGTCAGATTGAGAATTGTTCGCCCCTGAGCCTGCAATTCCCGCACTCGCTGGGCCGCAGCACCACTCTGCGACGGTTGAATTCGATTCACGCGTGCGGCAAACTCGGAGCGGTTGGACGCAGACGCGGCGTCGAAGACTGTCATTGGTAGTTCCTCTCGTCGTTGTCATCTGCCGGATGTGCAGCAGGCCATTCGCGAGCCGATTTCGATTTCAAACCTATCGGCGCAGGAGCGGCCCCCTCATCGATATCGTCCGGATGCACAGGTAATCGCGTCCGTAAAACGGTCCGCACACGCTGGATCAGATTTGCCGGTCTCTCGATCTCGTATGTGCAGAACACCGTTCGCAATCTCGAAATACGATCCATGCAACGTGAGCTGCTTGCGACCTACGCGATCGCACACCACGGAAAACTCATTAGATTGAGCAAGGACTGATCGATCGCAGCCAGCTCCAAGTCGGTGTGATCGTCGTCCAGGCCGCCGCAACACGGCCAGCTCTGTGCGCCACCGGGACCAGACGTTGCATCCATGGAGTCGTGAAGCTTTCTGGTGAGGCCGATACCTTGCCTTTGGCATAAGCGGGGACGCCCCACACCGGGCGTGACCGAGCACAACCAGAGCAGCCCCGGCGGCGTGGAATTCTCCCTCGACACCGAAGGGCGGTACGCGCTGCAACGTTTCTGATGACGAAGATTTCCTCGGGTCTCGCATTGAATATCAATTCGGGTGAAACGCGGCTGTCGCAACATCCGATCACCAGGGCTTCCGGTGACTGCCCCGCGCGCGGCCAATGAATCGAACCTTTGTCGTTCCTGAGGAAAGCGGTCCAACATGAAAGCGGCGTAGCCCTGCATCAATTGTGCGGGAAAGCTCGACACGTCACTGGACATTCCGGATCCTACCACCGATGAGCAATTGCTGTCGGCCTGGCCACAGCGGACAGGATTGACCGATCGCTTATGGGGCCAAATTATCAATCACGCCTCGCCACGACGCCAATTACTAAAGCGCCTGCAACCATGCATGACGAGAATAATCTCGAAATTCGCTGTCGCGGTTGCACTTCAAACCCAAACGCGGCGTCAACTTGGCACGGCTGACGCCATTCCGGTCGGCGCCTAGCTGCCGACGGTATTTCCGAGCGCCTTGATGTTAATCGGCTCTTACAATGCGCTCCGCAAATCAGCTCATCCCGTGCTTGCCTTTGTAGGGCGAGGGTTCAGGCGACTTCCAACCATTCAGCGCGCCCTTCGCGGGACGAAGGATTTCCACCTTCAGGGGATAGCACTTGGGGGTCTGCCCTGGGACCCGCGGCCCACAGTCGCCGCCGGGACAGGCGGATAGCGCACCAAGGAGATTGATCTCCGCGAAGAATTCGATGAAGTCGCCTGGACGAACCGGGCTTGCCTTTTTGATATACTCGTGACTTTCGACATCGAAGCCTGTGCACATAAAGACGTTCATGACGTCGTGCACGTAGCCCTCGGCTTCCTTCGCCGAAATCTTTCTGAAGGCAGATAGGGCTCGAACGAGATTGGAATGGCAACAGTGATCGTAATCTTCACCGGTTATCATTCTTCTCGTGTAAGGGTCGCAGCGTGTTCCGATCACATCGTGAATTCCACAACCATCGGAATCCCACCCATACCATCCCAGACTGTCGTAAGTGATAGTCGCCATCGGCCTCAGGTATGGCATGCTGCTCCACAGGCGATCACCAGTAGAAATGTGCGTCGCATGAATCGCCCGCGTCTTACCGCTGTAGAAGTGTTCAGAAAGATTGTCGCTATTCCAAAGATTAAAATCACCAACCTGCGATCCCTCCACGCTCACGATCCGAAAGAGGTGCCCGGCAGGCACTTCGAACGCGCCGCCATCCCGAGCAGGGATCGTCAACTCCGACACTTTCTCAGCACCGGACCCAACGTTCTGGTAGAATTCCATATCGAGCGCCGGAATTTGTCCGACGGCGTAGACCGTTTCTTTGCGCGCCGACCGGCGAGTCTGAGCATTCTCCGGCTCGGGCATCGAAATGGATCTGGAAGTCATTTGAGTGTCTCCTAAGAGGAATTCGACTGCTGAGACTAAGATCGTCAGGCGTCCAGGACCGACTTTAGAAACGCCTGGGTTCTCGCGCTTTTCGGTTGAGAAAAGAACTGGTACGGCTCTCCTTCCTCGACAATTCGGCCGTGATCGAAGAAGCAAACCCTGTCGGCGATCTCTCGCGCGAAGGACATCTGATGCGTTACCATGATAACCGTCAGTTCCTTTTGGTGAGTCAGCTCCCGAATGACCGCTAGCACCTCGCCAACGAGTTCAGGATCGAGCGCCGAGGTCACCTCGTCGAATAGGAGTATTTTCGGTCTCATCGCCATTGCTCTCGCGATCGCAACCCTTTGTTGCTGACCGCCTGACATCCTCGCAGGGTAGTAGTCGCACCGATCTTCCAGTCCCACCCTTCGAAGCAGCTCCTTTCCGAGGCTCACGGCTTTCTCCTTCGGCATCTTGAGGACGCGAATCGGTCCCTCGGTCACGTTTTCAAGCGCCGTAAGGTGAGGAAAAAGATTAAAGCTCTGAAAGACCATGCCGACATCGCTCCGAATCGTACGTGTTTGCCGGGCCGATGCTTGGCGTGCTGCGCCGGTCGAATCGCACGACCACAACTCACGGCCGCAGATAGAGACACTGCCTCTGTCGATTCCCTCCAATGTCATGAGAACCCTGAGGAGAGTTGATTTTCCCGATCCACTCGGACCGATGACCACAAGCTTTTCACCCTGTCCGACTTCGAGATTTAGGTCATTTAGGACCGTGGACGCCCCAAAACGTTTTGTAACGTTCCTTAGCTGTACTGAGAACGGTCCGGCCGACATTACCGCCATCCCTTCTGGGACAGTCGCTCGAGCCTGTTGATGAGAAACGCGCCGGCAATGCTGAGGACGAGAAACATTATCCCAACCATCGTTATGGGTTCAAAGTACTGAAACCGCCTGGCTCCTTCCGCCTGAGCAACGGCCATGAGTTCCCAAACGGATATGGATGCGAGCAGCGGCGTGTCCTTCAGCATGTAGACGAAGTAACTTCCGGCATTTGGAATGATGAATGGGATCATCTGTGGAACAATGATCCGCCGATATGTGTCGAACGTTGAGAGATTTATGGATGTTGATGCCTCCCATTGCCCGGCCGGAACACCGATCATTGCGGCACGGTAGACCTCGGCCATATACGCACTGTAGTGCAAGCCGAGAGCAATGACGCCGGTCACCAGCGGGCTGATCACGACGCCTGCCGAAGGCCCCACGAAGTACAGAAAATAGATCAGGACCAGGAGCGGCACCCCTCTTGCGAATTCGACGTAGCCGCGAACTAAGATTTTGGTCAGACGGTGCTTAGCGCTGTACAGCGCAAAGAGAAGGAGGCCGCCAAGCAGGGAGGCGATAAAACCGAGGACGGCGGCGAGCAATGTGGTTTGCGCCGCGACCACGAGTTGCGGAAGCAACTCCCAGGCATATTGGAAATCGACCTTCATGCCGACCAGCCCCTGGTTGCGCCGTGCGTTGGCTTACCCTGCCATAACCCGAGACGTCGCTCTGCGTACGCGATTGCCGCTCCTATCAATTGCGCCGCAGCCACATAGAAGATCATGACAACGAGATAGATCGGCACGGTCTGAAAGGTTCTGATATTGAGAGAGTAGGCTTCAAAAGTCAGTTCCGGAACGGTCGCCAAGGCGGCAACCGAGGTGGCTTTCAATACCAGGATGCTGAGGTTACCGAGAGGTGGTATCATCGACAGCATTGCTTGAGGAAGAATGATCCGGCGCATCATCATTGATGGCACCATATTGATCGCCAAGGCGGCGTCATACTGGCCCCGCGGGATAGCGCCGATCGCCGTCCTGACGACCTCAGCTCCATAAGCCCCGAAGCACATGCCTATGGCGAGTGTGGCCGCCCAAAAGGCGGAAATCGCAACCCCGAAGAACGGCAAAACAAAGTAGAGCCAGAACAGGACGACCACCAGAGATATGCCCCTGAAGATCTCGACATAGAGCAAACTGATGGTTCGGATCCACCAGCTCTTGGATGTCCTGGCGATACCGAAAACGAGCGCGCAAGCGAACATCAATACTGTCGAGAGCGCGTAAAGGGCCATCGTCGTTACCGCACCAGAAAGGAGCAGCCATCTACCCTCGTAGAGCGCCGACATCTGTCACCGTCCGCTTCGGGCACGAGTCCTACTGCTTACAAAGAGTATCGAGCTTGACGTCGGCCGCCGGCACTTCGTTCTGCGTCATGCCGTACTTTTTCAGGATCTCAACATATTCCGAAGAATGCACGATCTTGAGCATCTCGGCATTAAATGCGTCCCGAAGCTCCGAATCCTCCTTACGGAAGGCAAATGCGCCGTAGTCTTGCTTCGGCTTGCCATCTATGAGCAGGCCCGTGTATGGTTCGGCGACTTCCAGGGTCGGATCGTTCTTTGCGTTCCAGCGTGCAGTTACCGATATAAGCAATGCCCCGTCGATCCTGCCCGCTTTCAGGCTCGCGACATTGGAGGGGATGTCCGGAAAACGCGTGATTTGGCTATCCTTCACGCCGGCCTTGACTGCATTCTGTGTCGGCTGGCCACTTATGTTGCCACCAACCTTGATGTCCTCGTGTTTGACGATGTCGTCAAGACTATGGATTTGCTTGGGATTGCCTTTGCGAACGAGAAGACCTTCCTGAACGGTGAAGTTGGGCTCGGTGAAGAGAACCTGAAGGCAGCGCGCGGGAAGGATATAGAGTCCGGTCGCGATAAAATCGAAACGTTTGGCTTGAAGTCCCGGGATGAGCGATCCGAACGCAACCACCGTTCCTTCGATCCGCTCTACTCCAAGGCGGTTGAATGCGAGCTTTGCGAGATCGTAGTCTGACCCGGCCAATGATCCATCGGCCTGCTTGAACGCGAAGGGCGGCTCGTTGCTGAAGCCGAGGGTAAGGCCGCTCTTCTTTGCGTCGTCCAGCCTGGCACCGGCAAAACTCGATGACGAGAAAGTCAGGAAAGCGAGTGCTAGAAAAATATGCAAAGTTCGTAGCATGTGTTTCCTCATCTGTCTCGAATGCGTCGCCATTGACACACCGGCATCTCTTTTGGCTTCTGCTCAGTTTGGATTGAGCCAGACTCGCATCCTACATATCTGAAGGGTTATTCGGAACCGCAGCAATTCAATTAGCGTAATGGATGCATTACTTGCTGTAATATCGAGGACGCGCGACTTGCCGGATCCTCCCGATTCCTCAGGAAAACGTGGTCAAGTTGGCTGTGCGTACCGCCGCGACCCGCGCGTCTACAGCACTGCACGGAAGAAGTGCAATTTATCGAATTGTTTGCCCTTGCACGAATTCGAACCGCCCCATCAAATTCTCCAGAGTGCTCCTCACGATTTCGGAAAACCGGACCGCCTGCGCCGTCTTCTTCGAATGGCGCGGATAGACGAAAGCATAGTTGAGCCTTGCCGACGTCTTGCAAGGGCGAACCACGACATCTCGCTCTGCTAGCAGCGCTGCGCTGAATGGATCCGATATCGACACACCCATTCCGGCTCCCACCATTTGGCACGCGATGAACGCCGACGACACTTCAACCCAAATGTTCGCGGCAAGGCCAGCTTGTACGTACATTCCATCAACGATCTGCCGCAACAACGTCGTCCGGTCCAGCGCAATAAAACGGTCCTCGATCAGATCACTGGGGAGAATCGTCTTATTCGCCGCAAGTGGATGATCGGGATGAAGCACCGCAACGGGAACCAATTCGGCGAAGGAATGCGACGTCAACATTTCAAATTGAGTCGGGAGCATTACTATCCCAACGTCGAACCTAAGTCCCGAAGCCCAACGTTCGACTTCGCGTCTTTCCCTGACTTCCAAAGAAATCGAAACACTCGGAAACTCCTTCGAAAATTGGGCCAGTGCCGGCACGAGTAGACTTCGGGCGAGTTGTGGCATTGCCACGATCCGAAGGCGACCGCCTCGATTGGCGCGGATTTCTTTGCCGATGCGGGTAAGATCGTCGATATCCAGCAGGATACGCTCGCATTCCCGCGAGAAGGCTTCTCCTTGAGGAGTCGGAACCAGGCGCCCACCAAGCCGGTTGAAGAGCTTGAATCCCAGCTCCGCTTCAAGGGCAGACAGCGAACGGCTTACCGCTGGTTGGGTCAAATGAAGTCGAGTTGCGGCCCCGGTGACCGAACCGGTCACGATTACACTATGCAGCGCGCGCAACTTTTGAAGGTTCAAAGCCAACTCCCCCTTAAGATTGCTGCTCCTTGCAGGCGCGCGAAACACGCCGGCGAAGCGTGCCAATCGCCGCGACAGACGCGTTAGATCTTTTCTTCTTTCAGCTTGGATTTTTTCTCAACTCGACTCGCGGTAAGCCCTAGAAGGCTTTCCAGCGCCGCAACTTGCGGTGCGGGAAGATACTTCCTTCGAAGCTCGATAATAGCGGGGCCGAACGTCTTCTGGATCGGTTGCCCGAACATTTCGAATATTTCCGCGAAGTAGATCTCGTGCCGCAATAGGGAGTCAGCAAGATTAACTATCGGCTTATTTCGCGTGTAGGAGCCGCCTTGCGCACGAATCTCCGCCACCAGAGCTTCTTCGAAATCCACTGTAAGGGTTACAAGATGCGGTGCGATTCCCACGGGAATGCCGTTTCCCTCGTGGAGATAAGTTCGCGACTTCGCACCGAATTGAAACTTCTCGACTTGAGTCCCGAAAAGGATGATGAGAATCGCAACCCCGCGGTCTGCAGCACGTCGAAGCGCGTCGCGGTGCGGCAGCAGTATTTTCTCTTCTGTTTTTACCCAAATGTGTGATTTCGCTCCGTCGATCATAGCCTCCATCTTGGCGGCGATCGCGTCCTCGCCGTTAATGGTCCATACGTAGCCACCGTCGTTGGACTGTGAAACAGCCGGAATCGTTCGGATCAACTTTGCGCAGCGCTTGCTCGTCGCTGTCGCAATTCGCTCAAACAGAACCTTGGGCGCTACCGCCACATACCGCAGTGGAGTTTCGGAGATCGGTTGAGCCGCCTCCTTCTTTGCCAGACTCTCGAGGACAGAATATGCGTTCGCCTTGGGTAAGCCTGCAAGTTTGGCTACTTCGTAGGCAGTCGCCTGCGAAAGCTCATAGAGCGCGAGGTAGGCACGCGCTTCGTACTCGCTAAAACCCAGAGCGAGCAAGTCTGGCATCAACTCACTTAGATTAGCTTGCTTATCGCCGCTCACCCGATTTTTCCTGATTTGAGCCAAGCAGCGCCCCCACCCGTCGACAAGAAGTGCTTTGCCTCAGTTGATCAATTCGCCTTCGAAGCTTGATTGTCACGCCCTAGCTGACCATTCCGACGTAGCTCCTTGCCGCTCGACGCCGTCGGCGCTCAATTTTGATAGAAGCGCAAGTCTTTGATATCCAGCGGGCAAAGCGAAACTAACATGGGTAGCAGCCTTTATGACTATGGCTTTCGTGTCAAGTGCATGACTTGATCGCGATGGCGCGTTCGACCAGATCGCGACCAGCCGATCGCAAAGCCAGCCAAAGCGAGCGCTCGAGATGAGATGGCCACAATCATCGACCTAATCAGGCCCACCCGACTCGCCAGATTTTCCGGAGAGCGGACTGGGGGCACAGTCTCAGCCTCCAAGCAACAGAGGACCCTGCCCAAAATATCCTGTCGGGGCGCCCCCTCGGAGAACATATTCCCATTACGGCCGCTCAAAACGAGACCTCGCTACCATTGCATCCAACGGCCAACCACCAATAATTTGCGCGTCGGCACAAGAACCGCGATGGGATGTCCTGACTACGGACCCCTCGGACGTTGATCGGATTGCAGTGCAGCAGACATCTGGCGAACTGTCTCGCTATCTATGGTGGATCGGATAAGTTGCTCTCTGGATGTTGCTGACGCAAACTGGGTTTATCTCGCGCCGCTCGCCTTTTTTGATCCGCCGTCACGTCCAGCAAAGCCTTCCGAATGACGAGACGATCCCGCGACTCCATCATATTGATGTCATGGGGCGACACCTATGATTCGCTCAAAGGCAATCGCGGCAGGAATTTTGGTTCGTCCCCGTACTTCCACGTGCCAAAGCGTGCGCGATATCTGCAGATCCTTCATTTTTATCGCCTTGAGCCGGCCAAGCTTGATCTGATCGCCAATGGTTGATGTTGAGACGATCGAGACACCAAGACCGCATGCGACAACTTGCTTGATCGCTTCCGTGCTGCCGATTTCGAGGGTTTTGCGCGGCCGCACGCCATGGTTCAACAGCGCCTGCGCGACGATCTCCCGTGAGCCGGAGCCTGGTTCCCGAACGATCAGGATTTCATCTTCGAGGGCCGCCGCATACACGTGATTTTCCGATAATGCGAAGGCGTGAGTCGGACCTGCTATCAGGCTCATCATGTCCGTCCGCCAGGCCGTACTGACGAGATCATCGTCTTCGACCGGTCCTTCCACGAGGGCGATCTCTATTTCATGCGCGCGCATCATTCCGGCAATATCCCGCGTGTTGGCGCTTACCAGATGCACATCGATGCTCGGATACCTGCGCCGGAAGCTGCCTATGTACTCAGCGATCATGTAGGTCGCGATCGTGGTGCTTGCCCCGATGTGAAGCGATCCGCTCGCGAGGTTGCGCAGCGACGACAGTTCCTCTTCGGCGGCCCGCTCGGCAGCGAACAGATTTTCTGCGTGCCTGAGAAGTGCCCGCCCCTCGCGGGTCGTACGTACTCCTTTCGATGTACGATCCAGCAAGCGACAGCCCACTTGCAGTTCGAAATCGCGTACTCCTTTCGAGACCGCGGGCTGGCTAACGCGCAAGATGTCCGCTGCTCGCGAAAAGCTTCCAGCCTCAGCGACGGTGGTAAAGAAGCGGAGGAAATGCAAATTCATTGGCATAACGCCTGCTTATCGGCCTAGATCAAAATTCTACTGTTATGAGCCCTTGGTTCTCGGGCATAGCCTTGTCGGCTGGCGAGGGACTCATGGCTCCATGCAAAGATCTTCCCAAATCGAGCAAGGTAGACGCGCCTGCCGGTCGTTTGGTTGCATTGCTTCCCGGCATCCTCTTATGCGTGCTCCTGACGCTGCTGTCGATTGGAATCCAGGAGGCCGAGGAGCACATCTTCCAACATCCCTATGTTGAAGCCTTGGTCATCGCCATCCTGCTCGGGATGATGATCCGCAGCGTCTCAACTACTTCCGAGCGCTGGAAGGTCGGAATCGCCTTCAGCGCGAAACAACTTCTCGAAGTGGCCGTGATGCTGCTCGGGGCCTCGATCAGCTTTGGGGCAATCCTGCCTTCCGGATTATTTCTGATTGCCGCGATCGTCGGAACGGTTGCGGTCACGCTTGCCGTGAGTTTCGGCCTCAGCCGCATGCTCGGCCTACCCACTAAGCTTTCGCTCCTGATCGCCTCCGGAAATTCCATTTGCGGCAATTCCGCGATCGCCGCGGTCGCCCCCGTTATAGGGGCAGATGGCGATGATATCGCGTCATCGATTTCCTTCACCGCGGTCCTTGGCGTGCTGATGGTGCTCGGGCTTCCACTGCTCATTCCACTCTTGGAGCTCTCGGCTACTCAGTACGGGATTCTCGCCGGCCTCACCGTGTACGCCGTTCCCCAGGTGCTTGCCGCGACCGTTCCGGCAGGAATCGTCAGCACTCAAATTGGCACCGTGGTGAAGCTCGTTCGGGTCCTCATGCTAGGGCCGTTGGTGGTCGGCTTGTCGCTTGTCGCACCACGCCTGCGTGGCGAAGTCGCGCCCGGCAAGCGCATTAACCTCATCAAATTGGTACCTTGGTTCATCATCGGCTTCTTGGTACTGGCCGGCCTTCGTTCGTTGCAGATCATACCCAGCAGCGTTGCCGCCCCCGTTGCGAAGCTCGCCAGCGTGCTAACCGTAGTCTCCATGTCCGCACTCGGGCTGGGTGTCGATATCCGGGTGCTTTCGAAGGCCGGCGGGAAAGTCACGATTGCGGTGACCTTGTCTCTGATACTTCTGCTCGCGATGAGCCTCGGCCTGGTTCAACTCTTCAAGTGAGGGCACTCTCTGCTTAACTTCGGGTTGCCAGCTGCGGTGAACATCGGGTTCACCGAAAGGATGTTGCAGGATGTGGTCGTATCACTTAATACTACCCCATACAAGTCAGCTTGTTGAGGATCGATGGGGACCTCCGCGGGTACTGTACAGGCACTACTTCCGCCTTGCATCGTTAAGTCGGCGCAATGAAGGCCGTACCTAAGCAGTTCGAGCCAGAGGCTGCTGGCGCGCTTAACGGCGTCCGTGTCGTGGACCTTTCGCGTCTGGTCGCCGGGAATATGCTCACCCTGCAGCTCGCCGACTTCGGAGCCGAAGTCATCAAGATTGAGGACATCGTCTCGGGCGACCCTCTGCGCGCTTGGCGGGTCAACGATGTCAGCATCCATTGGAAGACCTACGCCCGGAACAAGAAGAGTGTCGCGCTAGACCTTCGCGACGAGAGAGGTCGGACGATCCTATCGGATCTGCTCGCGACGGCGGACGTGCTGGTCGAGAACTTCAGACCCGGAGGTCTGGAAAAGCTGGGTTTGTTGCCCGAGGTCCTTCGAGCACAGAATGCAGGACTGATCATCGTGAGAATCTCGGGATGGGGGCAGACCGGTCCCTATCGGGACAGGCCCGGCTTCGGCACTCTGGTCGAAGGCATGTCAGGCTTCGCTTCCCGCAACGGATTCCCTGATCGACCTCCGCTGCTGCCACCCGCCACGCTCGCCGATATGGTCGCGGGCATTTACGGATTTGGGGCAACCATGGTTGCGCTCAGGCATCGAGAAGTGAGCGGGGGTAACGGCCAGGTTATCGACTTGCCCTTGTTAGATCCGCTTTTTTCCCTCCTCGGTCCCGAAGCCGGAATCTATCAACTAACACAGCAGGTACGCCCGCGGACCGGCAGTCGATCGCTTACCGGAGCGCCGCGCAACACATTCCGTACCAGCGACTCTCGCTGGATCGCAATCTCCGCCTCGATGCAAGTTGTGGCCGAGAGGTTGTTCCGGACTATCGGTCGCCCTGACATGATCGTGGATCCCCGATTTTTGACGAACTCTGATCGCATCAAAAACGCCGATGCTTGCGAGGAGCCTATCGCGGAATTCATTGCCGCGCGGACGCTTGAAGATAACATGAGTATATTCGAGCGGGCAGACGTAACTGCTGCACCAATCTACGACATCGATCAATTCTTGGATGACCCCCATGTTCAAGCTCGCGAAATCGTCGTTGGGTTACCGGACTCCGAACTCGGAACGGTTTTAATGCACAACGTGGTCCCGAGGCTCGAAACTACGCCCGGAAGGATTCGGATGCCCGCTCCGGATCTCGGTCAACACACGTTTGCGATTCTGCGCTCCCTCGGCATCACGCAGGCCCGGTTGGAAGAACTGCGCGAGGCTGGCGTCATCGTGCAGGCTAAGCCATCATCCCAATGACCCGTAGGCGACCGGAAGACACCAGTGTACCGATCTCTGCTTTATGTCCCCGCCTCATCTGAGCGCTTCATTGCAAAGTCGGCGCTTTGTGGCGCCGATGCCATAATCCTGGATCTTGAAGACAGCGTCGCGCCCGCACAGAAGGAGGGGGCACGCAATAGGCTTGCGTCGTCGATAAAACGATGCGCTGCCGCAGGAGCTGACATTTGGGTGCGTATTAATCGACCTCTGTCGGCTGCCGTCCGAGATATCGAGGCTTCGGTGCTCGGTGGTGCCAAGGGCATTCTGATTACAAAAGTCGAGGGCGCCGAGCACGTGCGGTTGCTTCTAGAGGTTGCTGAGCGAACCGAACGGGATCATGACCGTCGCGAGCCACTCCAAGCGATCGCAGTCATCGAGTCCGTCAAGATTTTGGCCAAAGCGGACGACATCGCACGCGCCCACGAGCGGGTGATAGGCCTGATGGGCGGTAGTGAGGACTTAGCGCTATCGATGGGAGCTAATCCCACTCATGAGGCACTTAAGATACCCAAGATGCTGGTTCACATGGCCGCTGCCGGAGCCGGAAAATACTCGTTCGGATTGTTCGGCTCCGTTGCGGACTACAAGGATGTCCGACTAATGCGCGAGCTAGCGGAGGAGGCATTCGGTCACGGAGTTACGGGTGCGACCTGTGTCCATCCTTCAGTGGTACCGATCCTAAACAATGCCTTTGCACCGTCCGACGCTGATGTCGCAAGGGCGCAATTGATCATCGAGACCGCCCGTCAGCAAACCGAACGTGGCGTCGGCGCCTATTCGCTGGAAGGCAGGATGGTCGACGAGCCCGTCGTCGAACGTGCCCGGCAACTCTTGGAGCGGGCGCGGCGCCACCGGCGTGCCGACGCAAGCTGATCAGAGCGTTAGAGTGTCGGCCTGCGGTAATCTGGGCTATTGATTCACAGCGCTCTATGAGCGGCCAGCAAACGTCTGGCGTTCGCGCTTCATCGCCTTGTCGACTTCCGCCGACAGAAGAGCCGTAACCTCGTCTTCGTATCGCCGGACCTGCGGGTCCCTTAAGTCCCGAGGGTGGGGTAGCTTGATCGCCACGTCCGCAATTATTCGCGAGGGCCGTGAGCTCAGAATAAGCACTCGATCGGCAAGCTGAACGGCCTCTGATACACTATGAGTTATCATCACGATAGTTCGATTGGCCTCGACCCAGAGGTTTTGTAGATCCTGGATCATGTAGTTCTTTGTTTGCACGTCGAGTGCGCCGAACGGCTCATCGAGTAGCAGCACCTCCGGATCGTAACTAAGTGCCCGAGCGATGGCGACGCGCTGTTTCATGCCGCCCGACAGAGACGATGGATAGGCATTCTCGAACCCCGAAAGGCCTGTCAGACGAAGCCACTTCCTCGCCCGCTCCTCAGCTTCCTGCCGTGGCACACCTTTGATGTCCAGGCCCAGCGTCGCATTACGCAACACCGTAAGCCAGGGGAACAGCACGAACTCCTGAAAGACCACGCCACGGTCGGGTCCTGGCCCCACCACGAGTTCGTTGTTGATTAGCAGTTCCCCCTGGCTTGCCTTCTCGAATCCAGCGATCAGGTACAGAAACGTCGACTTGCCGCAACCGCTTGGACCGATGATAGCCACGAATTCCCGTTCGTTGATCGTGCAAGAAATGTCCTCCATCGCCAGCACGTTTCCGAAATACTTCTGGACATTCTTGGCGACAATCTTGGGCTTGGTACCGGCACCGTCGCGCAGCGGGAGTATTTTTGCCGTTTCAACGCTCATTGAGTACTCCCCATTTCTCGATGGTAGCAGCTTCGATCTTGCCAACCAGAACGTTCTCAAGAAGATAGCCGAGCGCCGCAATCATCATCACGCCACCATAGATGACGCCAATGTTCATGTATTCGGAGGCGTCATAGATCATGAAACCCAGGCCATAGCTGCTGGCGGCCAGCATCTCGGCGGCGATCAGAGCGCGCCAGGCGTAACCTGTACCGAGCCGTGTGCCGGTGATCAGGCAAGGAAAAATGCCGGGAATAATGACGCGCCAAAATACCTGCCGTCGGCTCGCGCCCATCGACCAAGCCACCCAAAGCATTTTGACGTTCAGCATTTCGATGCCGCTCGCGACGATGTATATCATTTCGAAAACCGCTGCGAGAAATACGACTAGGATGGTCGTGCGGTTATCGATACCCATGACCAACAGCAGGACGGGGGTCCATGCTAGCGTCGGCACAGGCATCAAGATGCTAATGATTGGCTGAAACACCAGCCGCGCCCGCTGACTCATGCCAAGTCCAACCCCGAGCAGGGTACCTATGATTACCGCAAGTGATAATCCCGAGAGCAAGCGCAGCATGCTGTCTGCCACGTGCCACAGAATTGCATATGGCGGGTTTCCGTTTGGGCCGGATTGCACCCAAAGCTTGTTGAGGATCGCGGACGGCGCCGGAAACAAGAAGCCGTTTATCAACCCTAACCGCGAGCACACCTCCCAAGCCACCAGCGGCACCAGGATCAGCGCGATACGAGCCATCGGTATCGCGAGACCGGACGAGGCTGGGGACCGAGTATATCGCTGCAGACGGATGCCGGATGTGTCCACGCTCATCGATGGCTACCCACTTTTCCGTTACCGTGCCAGCGGTGAATGGTAAGTGCTTCGAGCGAGCCAAACACGCCACGTTCGATAAGGAGACCGATCAGGGCCAGGCATACGATGCCGACGAACATCGTGGATACGTCCATATAGGAACGCGCCGCGAATATCATGAATCCGAGGCCATGGGTCAACGCAGCTAGCATTTCGGCCGCGACCAGCGTGCGCCACGAATGCGCCATTCCAAGCTTCAGCCCCGAGATCAGCGCCGGCAGCGCACCGGGTAACAGCACACGCCGAAAGATATCAAACCGGCTTGCGCCCATGCTGCGCACGACCCACAAGGAGTGTCGGCCGATTGCGCGCACGCCCTGGATAGTACTGTACAGAATCGGAAAGAAGGCACCGAGGAAACAGACAGCAATGATCGTGATATCGCCTTGACCGAAAATGACCAGGAAGATCGGAGCCCAGGCAACTGCCGGTAGCGGCAGTAACAGGCTCAGGAGTGGGGAAGCAATCAGATAGGCCGTCCTGTTGAGGCCCAGGAAGAGGCCCATTGGGATGGCCAGCACGCATGCCAGAGCGAACGAACTCAGCGCACGCCACAAACTAACGACAATATGCGTCAGCAATATGCTCTTGGCGGGATCGGCTGGATCAAGCAGCACCCACGCGCGCCGCGCGATATTTGATGGCGAAGGCAGGATCGTCGCATTGATCCAGCCGAGACGTACCGTTGTCTCCCATATTAACAGGAAGACGATGATTGGCAGCGCGAACAAGAATGCCGATGCCGCCCCGCGGTACAAGATGCTACGCAGCCTCTGCTCGTCGGCAACACCCGCGAACGGCGCCGACGGCGTCGCGTTAGACATGATGGAGCCCTTAGTTGGTAGATGACGCGAGTTTCGCCGCTTCCTCATAGAATTGATTGCGCACGAGGCTCTTGAAGTCCGGAATGTTGGGAATCTTTCCGGCCGCCTTCATAGACTCGGCAACCGGCATGAGCTCGTCGGTCATCGCGTCGGTCAGCTTTGGATCGACGTTGATCCGCGTCAAGGCAAGCTCCAGCGCCTTTGGATCGATGTCCACGCCCTGCTTGCTGATATCGGCTGCAACCTTGCTGGCGGCATCGTCCGGTTGCGTCTTCATGTACGTGCCGGCATCGATCAACGTGGCAAGATATCGCGCCACGGCCTCGGGATGCTCATCAGCAAACTTGCGGCGCACCAGCACAAGGTTCGGCGATTCACTTACGCCCTTCATCGACTGAATACGCTTTACCACGCCCATCGTCTCGCCAATCGCAACATGCGGCTCCCATGCCACTGCAGCGTCGACAACACCTTGCTGCACGGCGGCTCGCAGGTCCTCAACCTTCATATTGACGATCTGGAAGTCGCCTTCCTTCATCCCGTTCTTGTCTAAAAAGACACGGAAAGTGCTGAAAGAGCCGGATCCGGCAACCGCGCCGATCTTCCTTCCTTTGAGTTCAGCCACCGCTTTGACAGATGAATGGTTCGCGACAATTACGCCGTAGCGATCGCCCCCATACTGATCGGCGGCAATAATGTAGAACAGATTGGGCTGCATCGCAGCCATAGTGATTAGTCGACCTGAGCCTCCGTTGCCGATATCGATTTGCCCGGCGACAAACGCCTTGAGTATTTCGCTTCCAGAGCTATAGCTCCCGATGTCAACCTTAAGGTTGTACTTTGCGCCCCAATCCTTGGTGCGATAAACGTCGTCGGTTGGAACGGCTTGCAGACCTATCTTTATTGTCAGCGCATCTTTGGACGTGGCGTGCGCTGGAATCAGCATCACGCAGGATGCCACAACAAATGCTACACGACGCAACTTGTTTTGGATTGAGCGAGCCATTTTTGTGCCTCCCTGTCGGCAGTTTATGATGCAGTTTGTTCTGCAACTTATTGATCAGGCCGCTGAACGGCTCTTGCTTGCAGCGACTGCCGCAGCAGCGCTCTCACCTGCGATCTTCCCGAATACAGCGCCTGAAGTGAGCCCCGTGCCACCTGGATAGTTATGATAGAACAGCCCCCCGACCAGCTCTCCAGCTGCGAACAAGCCGGGAATCGGAAGGCCGGCTGTATCCTGCACCTGACCGCTCTGGTCAATCTTGAGTCCACCGAATGTGAAGGTGACACCGCACGTGACGGCATAAGCCTCGAATGGTCCTGTATCAATCGTGTTGGCCCAATGGGACTTGCGCGGCGAACTCTCCGCGGAGCGGCCATCTTTCGCATTCGGGTTGAAGGGAACGTCCTGCCGCACCGATGCGTTAAATTCAGCGACGGTCTTGAGAAAGGCGTTGCGATCAACGCCTTCGAGTTGGTCGGCGAGACCCTCCAGGGTATCCGACGTAATCTTGGTGATTTGCCGGATCCTGTATTCGTCGCGCAAAAGGTGATGCACCTTAGCATCGAATACCTGCCAAGCGAACTGGCCGGGTTGCGCTAGGATTTCGCGACCATACTTGGCATAGGTATAATTGCGAAAATCGGCTCCCTCATCAAGGAAGCGTTGGCCTCGGGAATTGACCATGATGCCGAATGGGTAGCTGTGCTTCTGGTAGGCATCCCCTACTGCGAGATCGCCGAACGCCGGAGCATTTTGGTCCCAGCCGACGGCATGTGCTCCGGACCAATGTCCACATGGCATTGCACCAATCGCAAGCGCCATTTGGATTCCAGCGCCGGTATTGAAGCGTGTGCCACGAACTTTCGCCAGGTCCCAGTTTGGTCCGAGATACCGCGCGCGCATTTCCGTATTAGACTCGAAGCCTCCGCACGCCAGGATGACAGCATTTGAATGCAGATCGCGCTCCTTGCCTTGATGCCGGACGCGAACTCCAACGACCCCGCTATTGTCATTGATCAAACTGACCGCGGCAGTTTCGTAAAGAAACTGGATACCCTTCCCTTCCGCGGACTCTAGCAGCATGTCCACGAGACCGGGACCACCACCCCACACTTCCACACTGAGCCCACCCCAGAATTGGAACCGTCCGTTCACTTTGTAGGCTTGCCGCCCATGACTAGTTTGAAACCTAACGCCTTGCTCTCGCATCCACCGAAGCGTCGGCAAGCTGCGCTTGACTAAAATCTCGCATAAGTCAGGATCGGTCCTGAATTGCGTCACGCGAAACATGTCATCGAAAAATTGGTCCTCGGTGTAAGTGCCGAAATCAGTATTGGCTAACGTATCGGGATTGATGTCCGGCACTACGCTTAGCACGTCCTCCACACCATTGAAGACGTATCGCATGGCGCCCGCCGTATAGGTCGAGTTCCCTCCCCGCTCGTCCCGAGGCGCCGCCTCAAGCATGAGGACAGTCGCGCCATTATTGCTGGCGGATATGGCCGCACAAGCGGCAGCATTTCCTGCCCCTACCACGATGACGTCAGCGTCGAATTCACGAGGCATAATACGAGTTCTTTCCTGGCGGGGTCTTGGGCTCGCAGATTCCGCCTTCCCTGCTTCCTGGAATATGGTAGTAGCATGAGATACTATCCTTCAACAGATGTCAACTGCTGCAATTGTTGAGGAAACCCTGATGAAGGTCTTAGTGCCGGTAAAGCGGGTGGTCGATTACAATGTCAAGGTCCGCGTCAAGGGCGATGGATCGGGCGTTGAACTCGCCAACGTCAAGATGTCGATGAACCCCTTCGACGAAATCGCGGTTGAGGAAGCGCTGCGCCTGAAGGAAGCCGGCAAGGCGGCCGAAGTCGTGGTGGTCTCCATTGGACCGGCGCAGGCGTCGGAGACGATCCGCACCGGTCTTGCCATGGGCGCCGATCGCGGCATCCTGGTGAAGGCCGAAGGCACCGTCGAGCCGCTCGCCGTCGCCAAGATCCTCAAGAAGGTTGCAGAAGAAGAGCAGCCCGGCCTGATCATTCTCGGCAAGCAGGCGATCGACGACGACAGCAATCAGACCGGCCAGATGCTGGCTGCGCTGCTGGGCTGGTCGCAGGCGACGTTTGCCTCGAAGCTCGAGGTCGAAGGCTCCGACTTCAAGGTCACCCGTGAAGTCGACGGCGGCCTGCAGACCGTCAAGCTCAAGGGACCGGCGATCGTCACCACCGATCTGCGTCTCAACGAGCCGCGCTATGCCTCGCTGCCCAACATCATGAAGGCCAAGAAGAAGCCGATCGCGGAGAAGACCGTTGCCGATTACGGTGTCGACGTCACTGCGCGCCTCGAAGTTTTGAAGACGGCTGAGCCCGCGGGCCGCAAGGCCGGCGTCAAGGTGAAGGACGTCGCCGAGCTGGTGTCGAAGCTCAAGAACGAAGCCGGGGTGCTCTGATGACTGCGTTGTTGATTGCTGAACACGAACAGGAGGTCCTCAAGGACTCCACCAACAAGGCGCTGACCGCGGCGTCCCAGCTCGGCGGCGACGTCCACGTGCTGGTCGCTGGCGGCGGGCAGGGCACCAAGGCTGCGGCCGAGGTCGCCGCGAAGCTCGCTGGTGTTGCCAAGGTGCTGGTCGCCGAAGGCGAGGCCTACGCGCACGATCTGGCCGAGCCGCTGGCCGCGCTGATCGTTTCGCTGGCCCCGTCCTACGATGCGATCGTCGCGCCCGCGACCTCGCGCTTCAAGAACGTGATGCCGCGCGTCGCGGCGCTGCTCGACGTCATGCAGGTCTCGGAGATCACCAAGGTGGTCGCGCCCGACACCTATGAGCGTCCGATCTATGCCGGCAACGCCATCCAGACGGTGAAGTCGAAGGACGCCAAGAAGGTCATCACGGTCCGCACCTCGACCTTTGCGGCGGCAGCTGCCGGTGGCAACGCGCCGGTCGAAAGCGTCGCTGCCGCGGCCGATCCCGGCCTGTCGACCTTTGTCGGTGAGGAAGTTGCCAAGAGCGACCGTCCCGAGCTGACCTCGGCCAAGATCATCGTCTCTGGTGGCCGGGCCATGCAGAGCCGCGAGAACTTCGCCAAATACATCGAGCCGCTCGCCGACAAGCTGGGCGCCGGCGTCGGTGCCTCGCGTGCGGCGGTGGACGCCGGCTATGCGCCGAACGACTGGCAGGTCGGCCAGACCGGCAAGGTCGTGGCCCCCGAGCTCTATGTCGCCGTCGGCATTTCCGGTGCGATCCAGCATCTGGCCGGCATGAAGGACTCCAAGGTGATCGTCGCGATCAACAAGGACGAGGACGCGCCGATCTTCCAGGTGGCCGATTACGGCCTGGTCGCCGACCTCTACCAGGCGGTTCCGGAGCTGACCGACGCGCTCTCATAACCCCGCTCCACAAGCTTGGTGAGGCGACCGAGAAACGCCTGCAAGTTAAAGTCTGCTGGTGTCTCAGAACAGCCAAACGCCATCCGCGACCACCTCAAAGGCCTCTCGCTCCTGCGCAGGCCACTGTTATATCGACGGCGCCTAGCACTACTTTGGCAGATTGTTGATTTTGCCGCGTTTTATAGGATTGAACGAAGCCGCTGGCGCGGCATGTAGGGAGGCATAGCAAGGATTGCCTCCTGTCTGAGAGGATTGCGGGTTTTCGAAGCCCAACCCTTCAGACAGGAGGTTTTCCGATGGCTGAGATCAGCCCACTTCGCCGCCGCATGATCGAGGACATGACGGTCCGCAATCTGTCACCGGCGACGCAGCAATCCTACCTCAACGCCGTAGCGAAGTTGAGCCGGTATTTCGGTCGCTCTCCCGACCGCCTTGACCTGGAGGATATCCGTGCCTTCCAGGTTCATCTGGTGGCGACGGGGATGTCCTGGCCGGCGCTGAACCAGATCGTGTGCGCGCTGCGGTTCTTCTACGGTGTGACGCTTGGTCATGACACCGTTCCGGAGCGCATCGCCTATGCGCGCCAACCGCGCAAACTTCCGGTCGTGCTGAGCGCCGACGAGGTCGTGCGCTTCCTGGAAGCAGTCCCGAGCCTGAAGAGCCGTACCGCGCTGACCACGGTCTATGCCGCCGGACTACGCGTATCGGAACTGGTCCTCTTGAAGGTTGTCGACATCGACAGCCAACGGATGCTGATCCGGGTCGAGCACGGGAAGGGCGGCAAGGACCGTTACGTTATGCTCTCGCCGCAGCTTTTGAGGATTCTGCGGACGTATTGGCGGCTCACTCGGCCAAAGCGATGGTTGTTTCCCGGCCGCGACGACGAGCGTCCGCTCGTCCCGAACGTGCTGCACGCCGCCTGCCGTTCAGCTTGTGCGGCGGCCGGCTTGAGCAAGTCGGTGACGGTGCACACGTTGCGGCACACATTCGCGACCCATCTCCTGGAGAGCGGGGCCGACGTGCGCATCATCCAGGTGCTGCTCGGCCATGCCAGCCTGGCCAGCACGGCGCGCTATACCCAGGTCGCCACCAAGACCATCAGCAATACGCCAAGTCCGCTGGACCGGCTCCACCTGGAGGTCGTGCCGCCCGGCTGAGCGGGCGCCATGGCTCCGGTTCTGGAAGTGGCGGATATCTTCCGCCGCCACGGCGAAGTGTTTCGACAAGCCCGTGCCGAGCATCTGGGCCGCGTCGAGCGGCGCGTCATGGGCGCGATCACGGCATGCCGGACGGCTGTGCTCGGCGGCCACGTCGAGCAGTGCGATGACTGCGGCGCCACACGCATTGCCTACAACTCCTGCCGCAATCGGCATTGCCCGAAGTGCCAGGGCGCGGCGCGCGCGCAATGGCTCGCCGAACGGCAAGCTGAACTCCTTCCCGTACCGTATTTCCACGTCGTCTTCACCATGCCGGCCCTCGCCGGAGGGATCGCCTTCCAGAACAAGGCCGTCGTCTATGCCATCCTGTTCCGCTGCGCAGCCGAAACGCTCACCACCATCGCAGCCGACCCCAAGCATCTCGGCGCTCAGCTCGGCGTGACTGCCGTCCTCCATACCTGGGGCCAGACCCTGCAACACCATCCGCATATCCACTGCGTCGTGCCGGGCGGTGGACCCTCGCTCGACGGCACACGCTGGGTCGCTTGCCGGCCCGGCTTCTTCCTGCCAGTGCGCGTCCTCTCCCGGCTGTTCCGCCGCCTGTTTCTGCAAGAGCTGCAAGCTGCCTACGCGGCTGGCCAGCTGAGCTTCTTTGGCGCTCTCGCCCATCTCACCGATCCCGCTGCATTCGCCGCGCGCCTTAATCAACTTCGACGGACCGACTGGGTCGTCTATGCCAAGCCACCATTTGGCGGGCCCGAACAGGTGCTGGCTTATCTCGGCCGCTATACGCACCGCGTCGCCATCGCCAACAGTCGGCTGATCTCGCTTGCCGACGGCAAGGTGAGCTTTCCCTGGAAGGACTATCGGCAGAATCGTAAAGCCAAAGTGATGACGCTTGATGCCGATGAGTTCATTCGGCGCTTTCTGCTACACACCCTGCCGGACGGCTTCCATCGCATCCGCCACTATGGCTTCCTCGCCAATGGCGGACGCAACGATAAAATCGCTCTCTGCCGTCAACTCCTTGCTGTCCGCAACGCGCCGACTGATCAAGAAGCCGGCGACGATCCCCTCACCACATGTCAGATCCCCGTCTGCCCGCATTGCGGCGGCACCATGCGCCGCGTCGATGTCGTCCCGCGAGCCCGTGCCCACGACCATCCGTTTCGTTGTGATACGTCATGACCAGCGCCTGCACCATCCACCTCTTCTGTGATCACCTTCGCGGTGGCAACGTCCGAAGTCGCCGTGGCCGCACTCGTCTCCGAACACCCGGCCAATCGTTCGGCCACGCATCCCAGCGCAGCAAATCGCTCGCTGGATCGCGCCCTTGGCCCGATCAATCCGGCCGCTCACATCCGATGAACGTCTCGCCGACGCCCGGCGACCACAGGCGCGCCTTCCCCGCAGCCGCACCCGCTGCACTATTCCCATAGCGCCCACAACTCCGCAGCTTCGTTCAATCCGGCTTCTATGAGGTCGCACCCACGACCGAGCGCGCGGCTCGCGCCTGCCACGCGACCTCACAGAACCCTCAAGATTCCCGAATCAATTTTTCAATGATTCATGGGTGGTCGGCTCTTGGAGGGCTGACCATGCCAGGATGGGAAGACGAACTCGAACGCTGGTTGATGCCGTTCTTGGACCGGCTGGGTCATAAGACCCGGCAGCGGATGTGTCCTCTGTATGTTGCGGGATTGATCGGTCCCGGCGATCGTAAGAGCGTTCAGCCGATGGCGGAACGCCTTGCCACCAGCACCTACGACCAGTTGCACCATTTCATTGCGGACGGTGTCTGGGACGCGACGCCGCTGGGGACAGAGTTGCTCAACCAGGCGGATCGACTTGTCGGCGGCAGGGCTGCGGTGCTGGTTATTGATGACACCTCACTTCCCAAGAAGGGTGAGCGCTCGGTCGGTGTTGGGGCTCAATACGCCTCGGCACTCGGTAAAACGGCAAATTGCCAGACACTGGTGTCTTTGACGCTTGCGAGCGGCGAAGTGCCCGTGATGGTCGCGTTACGTCTCTTTCTGCCTGACAGTTGGACAAGCGAC
This sequence comes from Bradyrhizobium sp. CCBAU 53338, assembly GCF_015291665.1. NCBI lineage: Bacteria > Pseudomonadati > Pseudomonadota > Alphaproteobacteria > Hyphomicrobiales > Nitrobacteraceae > Bradyrhizobium > Bradyrhizobium sp. CCBAU 53338. The sequence continues at coordinate 675,150 of NZ_CP030049.1, read as the reverse complement.
GTATCTCGTTTGAAGCGCGCTCGCGTGCCAGTCGAACATCGAACGCCACGGTCCAAGCCGGAGATTGCTTTGGCCGAGATTGACCGCGCGATAGCAGCCAACGTGCGCTTTGGATATGTGCTGGCGGTGCAGGATACGGTCTCAGCGTACCGTTTCGACTAGGGCTAACAGAGCGCGGGCTGGTCTGGGCTGTCGGAATCCCTCGGCACCTGAAAGTGTACCCGGTCGATGTGAAGCTCATTTGGCCGATTACCAAAGCCCGCGGGAAACCACGAAAGCACCACGTGCCTGATATCTTGTCGATTGGCGCAGAACAAATGCTGGCCAGCGCCAAATGGAAAGCCGTGAGCTGGCGCAGCGGGACCAAAGGTCGGCTGACAGCCCGCTTTGCTGCTCTCCGTGTCCGCACCGCCGACGGCCCTCCTCAGCGGATTTGGGATAAGGGTCAGCAGCATCTCCCGGGCGACGAAGCTTGGCTCATTGGCGAGCAACGTGCCTCAGGGGATCGGAGGAGGTTCACATTCCCGGGACTTGAGGACGTCGCAAAAGCTCGACGTCGCGCTAGTCCTTATCCTCGTCGCGTTTCCTGCGACGGATCTGGGATCAGCTTGAGGCGTATCGCCTTGATGATACCCTGGACGCGGGTCCTCGTAGCAAGCTTTCGCAGGGCGTTCTTATGATAATTGACCGTATTCTCGCTGATCTTCAGTTCCCTCCCAATTGCCCAAGACGATCTCCCTTCTGCCGCGAACTGCAGGCATTGTTTTTCGCGCTCGGATAGCTTTATTGACGTATCGTGGCTCATGTTTGAGGCGCTCCGTATCAAGATCAGATCGCAATGCCGAGACAGCAAGCCCCATGCCAATGGGGGGTTGAGAAAATCAGGCGGGAGGAAATGATTGAGAAAGGGCGGACGATCGATTTGCGTCCCCTTAGCGGTCGAAGCATTACGACATAGGTCGGAAGCTCAACGTCCCCTTTGCAGCATCGGCTACAATGATCGATATCGATCAAGAAGAGCGCGGCCTAGAACGGGACCGTTTTGCTCTCTTCTTCTGCGGCGACAGCGCGGTGTGTAACTGAACAGTGTCCGCTGCGTTCACGAGGATATGAAAGCTCCCTACCACGATACGTGCTGGAAGATGCGTCGCACCATCATGAGCAAGTCGCGAACTCGGATCGTCTCGAGGCTGACCAGAGCTAAGACTGCTGAGTCGATTAGGATTACCGGTTGCCGAATGGATGCGCCTTTTTGACTTTCTGCCACCCAGATCCACCATCCTGTCATCCGCCGCGATCGGCTCGCGGCGGAAATACGCCATGCTTGGGTCATAGGGCATATGGTGCAGCTGCATAAGGCCGGATGCTTATAGTAGGGGTAGACGTTCGCGCCCGTGGTCCACAGCACGATCCTGGCGTCGACCCGGTCCGCAAGCTCACAAACCTGCCAAAGCGCGATTGCGCCGCCTCCTGGTCCGGCTTAAGTTGCGGAAGCCGTGGAAATACCAGGAAGATTTGCTCTATTGGCTTGGCCCTGGACTTGCAATTCAGAGAAGTAGCAGGATTCTCCACCGTCTTGAGCTCGAGGTTGATGAAGGTGTCGGTTCGACGTTCGGCGAGCTCCCGTCGTGAAGTTCGACCTCGACAGCAGCGCCGCTTAGTTGGTGTAGGAAGGTCAGTGGGTTTCCTTCATCGCGTTGGCATAGACGCCGCTGAATGTCCTCCGGCGTTATGGCATGAAAGGCGCGACGTTCTCCTCACGAACTCCGAATCCGAGTAGTCGTGGATTGCCTAAAATCGCTGGTGCAGCTTTGAGTCCGGCTCGGACAGGTTGGTGCGGTCCTCGGCAAGCGCAGGTCCTTCCTTTCCGTGTAACCGGACAGGCAGACGTCGGCGATCAGTGCGGTCAGGATCTGTAAGGGTGCTTGCGCAGCCAGCGAAGCGACAGGAGCGTTGAGCAAGCGGGCGATCCTGCTTCTGGCTCTGCTCGCATCATTATCAATGCGGAAGGGGGTTGCCGAAACCTCGAAGGTGTCTAGTGCATGCGCCCTATTGCATTGTCGTATATCCTGGCAAAGAAACCGAACCGCTTCGGCCATGGGAGGGCCGCGGGCTATCGGCCAAAGTGCGGTACCGCTGACCTCGCCCTGTCCCTTGACGGCAGCGTGAGTAAGCGCCAGCACAATGCATATGCTCCCATCGGCATTCCCATTGTTAAAACGGAAAGCAACTTCGGTTGGTCATGTGAAGCGTACGATACAATTTTTGCTGAGCTAACTCAGAGCGCAGCTGGCTTCTAAGAGCGTCTTGCGCCATTCGTCGCAGATCAAAGCATGATCGAGATCTCACATGATATCAAACGCTGGTTGCTGGTCCTGGTTTCCAAATTGCTTTACATCTCCCGCCATGTCGACGAGTTCAGAATGTTGCGCTTCAAATCTCGCAGATCAAGCGCGTCTCATTGCGACGAGAAGCCAAAAAGCCGGAAGGTCTAGTGGCTCTGCACAGTGATTTTGACGTGTTGCGCGTCCGGCGGTCAGATTAGCTCCGGCAGGCTCTTGGGATCAACGAGGACCTCGATGCTGCGGGGTATCCTTGGCTGCCGTCTGATTAGGCCAGCTCGTTCCAGAGTCAGCACCATCTGGTGAACCGAAGGCGGGCTGACGCGAAAATACTCTTGCATGTCGGTTTCCGCCGGGGCCCTGCGGTGCAGCCGCGTATAGAGGTGGATGAAGGCAAGGTATTGCCCCTGTTTGGGCGTGAAGGTTTTTGCCGAAGGACTCACGCCGGCCATCCGATTCAGTTGTACGTGCGTGCCTCGATCAAGGAAACTCAGCCAAGTCGAGCGCACCGAACTCAAGACCCTGCTCAGCGGCGGCAAGCATGCGTCCCGCAAGCTCAAGCGAGCGCAGATTTTGCTGGCTGCCGATGCCGGGGTCGGCGACGAGGAGATCGCCAGAAGTGTCGGCGTGGGCGGCTCGACCGTGTACCGGACTAAGCGACGCTTCGTGGAACGCAATCTGGAGCGGGCGCTGAGCGAAGAGCCGCGTCCCGGGGCGGAGCGCAAACTCACGGGCAAGGAAGAAGCCTTGCTGGTGGCCACCGCCTGTGCCGGTCCGCCGGAGGGCCGTGCCCGCTGGACGCTCAAGCTGCTGGCAGGTGCGCTGGTCAAGCTCACCGAGCACAAGAGCCTGTCGCACGAGACGGTTCGGCGGCGCCTGGTCGAAAATGACCTCAAACCCTGGCGCAAGGACATGTGGTGCATTCCGCAGATCGATGGCGAATACGTCGCCCGCATGGAGGACGTGCTGGATCTTTACGCCAAGCCGTCCAATCCCGAGCGGCCGGTGGTGTGCTTCGATGAAAGCCCGGTGCAGCTCATCGGCGAGGCGCGCTAGCCAATCCCGGCCGAGCCCGGGCGGCTCAAACGTTACGATTACGAGTATCGTCGCAACGGTACGGTCAGTCTCTTCGTCCTGCTTGACGTGCATCGTCCCTGGCGCAAGGTCAAAGTCACCGAGCGGCGCGCGGCAGAAGACTACGCCCAATGCATGCGCGAGCTCGTCGACATCCATTATCCGACGCCGAGACCATCCGGGTCGTCCAGGACAATCTATCGACTCATTCTGCCGGCGCCCTCTATCAGGCGTTCCCGCCTGCCGAAGCCCGACGGATCTTGCGGCGGCTCGAGTTCCACTACACCCCCAAACGCGCAAGCTGGCTCAACATGGTCGAGATCGAGATCGGCGTCTTGCGGGGACAGTGCCTCGATCGCAGGATCGATGACCCCAAGCGGCTGCGCCGCGAAATCGCCATTTGGGAACGCCAGAGGAATGCCGCACGCTCCCGCATCAAATGGATGTTCACGACAGACAGGGCCCGCGCCAAAATGGGCCGCGCCTATCCCGACACTTCCAAAGAGTCATAATAATTGTGCAGAGACACTAGTACGGCCAGCACACTATCTGGCAAACGGGGACGAACTCGCAAAAGTTCCGCAGCTGACCGCCACCCATTGCGCGCGCAGTCAAACCGGCTGGCCGCCGCAGATTCCGAGTGCGTACGTCAGATCGTGGACGGCATGCTGCGAGAGGCCAAACCCGACAATAACACGATCTACAGCCTGGCTGGCAAGGAGATAACCACAGCGCGATCTGCCGAGCTGGCGACTAAGCCTAACGCATTCAAGCGTGGAGCACGGAATGGCGGCGACGATAGAGCACGTCGCCACCTTCATGCGCCGAGGACTCGGCCCTACGTTGCAAACAACGTCAATTTCCTGCGCGCCGCATTTGCCGTCGCTGAACTTTGTTCGCAGTGATGCTGTGACTTAAGCGTATCACTCGGCGAGAATGGAATAATTGACAGCGCGACCTATCCCGCGACGCAAACCCTCCAGTCTCAGGGCCTGCCCGGGCGCGATATTGGCAAGATTGACATCCGGGCCGAAATCCTGCAGCAGGCCGACATGTTGTTTTGGGTAGCGGTACGGATCAGCCTCAATCAAAATTCGTTCGAACCAAGGCGCGGCCGCCAGCGCCTTGAGCAGATCGGGCGCGCTTTTTGCAGCCATGTCTATCTCGGACTGCTCCACGATAATATGGTCGACGCCTCGATTGGTTAACGAAGTGACGAGACCTTCAAGTTCTTCCATCCGCATCGGCTGCTCGGGGTTCTTACGCCCAAATTCGTAGATAACCGAAAGCCCAAGGCGCTGAAAGCGCTCGATGAACGAAAGACGCTCGTTGTCGTTCAGCGTGATGTAATTTTCCGAAATCTCCAGAGAAGTGAAGCCGATCGAACACAGATGACTACTGAAGCGATCGATTTCGTTGCGCTGATAAGCATATTCGAACAGAATGCCGCCTGAATAGCAGTTCACTCCCGAGTCGCGGTACAGTTTGACGATCCGCTGCACGACCGGTTTTGGCAAAAGCAGTGCGTTCATCGCATAGATCTTGGCGAAGTCGATATACTCGGCCGCGCAATCAAGCAGATCGGCCACGCCTCGCTCTCCCGTCCAACCGAAGCCGTCCGGACCGTAGTCGATAACCGCTGTCATCCCTCGCTTGCGGGGTTTCCCCTGGCGCGCGGGGGGAACAAAGCCATCGTCGTGCGATTGCATCTCACTCATCAAGCTATCTTTCTGGCCAGAGCAGCGGCCAGCTCCTCAAACTTCCGTCGGCGAATATACACGGCCCCATCCATAATGATCCGTGCCGTACGCTCGATTTGCGCGCTCTCGATGATCGGGCCACTTGCTCCCTGAGCGATACTCGAGGCTACTCGCAGCACGCCGCTCGGATGGCCAAGTCGGACGTTCTGCAACGGCTTGCCGATGGCTGCCGCAACTACCGAGTTCGGGACCGAGCAGGCCACTGCGGTACACACCGCACCGGTGACGGCGAGCGCCTTGTGGGGGCGCTGCATGGCGAGCTGCCGAACGCAGATATCGATGTCCGATGCCGCGACCTCATGGCCACCAATAGCCGAATAGGACCTCGGCGGCGAGACCATTATTACACGCGGAATGTTTGGGCTTTTGGTGCGGGCCTCGGCTTGATCTGTCACCAGACCGAGTTTAACAGCCGCCCATCCCCTAACCTGCTCCAAGCGGGACATTAGCATTTCGTTGATGCGTAGCGCGTCCGGCGACTCGGTGCCGACTGCCCCGACATCGACCGCGTTGACAAAAACGAATGGTGTGGCCGCGTCGATCAGTGACACTTCAATGGTCTTGCCATCGATCGATATAGCTTCGCGAGCGCGCCCCGTGGGCAATAGCTTGCCTGATACGGCGCCGGCACAATTGCCGAAATCTAAACGGATCGGCGCCCCCGTATCGGGCACACCGGCGATTGCGCAGTCGCCGTCTGACAGCGGCTCACCATCGCGAACCGGAATGCGGGATACCACGACCTGCCGAGTATTGGTGTTATATATCCGCACAATCGTTTCTGGCTCGACCGCATCGATCAAACCGCGACGGATAGCGAACGGCCCGACCGCGGCAAGCATGTTACCGCAGTTGCCACCTGTCGAAACCGAAGGATTATCAATGCCGACTTGGTAGAATGTATACTCGATCTCGGCATCCGGGCGCGACGACAACTTCACGACGGCGGCCTTGCTGGTCAGTGGATCTGCGCCACCGATACCATCGATCTGGCGGTCGTCCGGCGATCCATACGCCGCGAGCAGGACGGCAGCCCGTTGGACTTCATCCTGCGGCAGATCGTCGTCCAGGAACACGCCCCCCCGACTGGATCCCCCGCGCATAAATGTGCAGCGGATCGGGATTTGATCTCCGCCGCCCGCATTCATTGCGGACGGCATGACCGGATCGACGTTTGCGTTATGCTGCTCGAAGCGACGGCCCATTATCCACCACGGCAGCTTGAGGAACGACATCGGCCTTGGGTTGCTTTTCGAGCGACATCATGAGGTCGCTGATTCGACGTGCTTGCTTCTCTTCGATCACCATAGTCGTCATCGCCAAGAACTTCGCTTCCAGCTCGTCGGAGGTGAGAGGATTGGACGGTTCACCCTTCGGCTCGAGGGAGCTGCGAGTCACGACTTTGCCGTTCTTCAGCGCGATGTCGATCTGAGCCTGACGTCCGCCCAGTCCATAGGCCGCCTCCTTCTGCAACTCGATCTTCCCCATGCCCTCGTGGACAGCCGCCTGCTTGTAGCCGTCCCAATATTCCTTCAGGCCATTCTTTCCGGAGGCCAACGCCAGCGCGATGCTAAATTGCGTGCTGCCCATCGCCGCATTGAGGTTGGTAACTTTTGGCTTTGACGCCTGACGAATCGCAAGCTCGCTCATATGAACGGTAACACGATCGACATTGTCGAGACGCACGCCGTCGAGCGCGAACGCATCCTGCGCGAGGTCGATCGGGCCGTGGGCATATCGGCACGCCGCATGTGGCTTGAATCCGACTTCCATGATCGCGAAATGCTTGCCGAGGTTGTCTTGCAAGTCGTCGAGGCGGACACTGTCCGTGAAGGCATTCAAGAAGCCCTCGCGCGACTCTAGCACTTTCTTAGGACCGCTGAAGCCGCGGCTCGCCATGATCGCCGCGAGAACGCCGTTAAAGGCGGACTTACCGGGGCTAAAGGGTTTTGCCATGCAAGGATCGTCGAGATATGACTGAATGCCCGCCGACTGCATGCAAGCCAATCCGATGGCCCAGGCGATCTGTTCAGCATTGCAGCCCAGAAGCTTCGCGCACATAGCAGCAGCACCGATGGCTGAAACGGTTCCAGTCGTGTGATAACCGCGCTGGCGGTGACCGGGATTGATCGCTTTCGCGATTCGGATTGCCACGTCATAGCCTGCAACAACCGCCGTGAGGACGTCTTTACCTGAAGCGCCCGACAGTTCCGAAATTGCAAAGGCTGCCGGAACGAGAACGGAACCGGCCTTTATCAATCCAGAGCCATGCGCGTCGTCCAGCTCGATTCCGTGCCCCATCATCGCATTAACGAGCGCAGCATTGGGCGTCGGCACTTTCATGCCATGGCCAATGATGGTGCTCTGCGGCGTGCCGGCCCACTCTTTGACAAGCTCGATGACTTTATTTGCTGGCTCGCTGATAGCGGATGCAGCAATTTCATTACCAACGCCATCGCGCAGGATCAGCTTCGCCTTGTTGCTGACGTCAGCGGGAATTTCCTCGAACTTGAGCAAAGCAACGTGCTCAGCGAAACGCATCGTTAGGCCGATGAGGGCCTCAGATTGCTGGGGGGTCGACACAGAGGTCATCGAAAGGCTCCACAAAGATGATGGTAGTAGTGCATAATACTATCATTTGGCGATGTGTCAACGCTATCGGGTCTGAGCTCATGATGCGATCTCGCCCGCGGATTTCAGACGTGGCTCTGCTACAACTACTCATCTTGGCCTTTTAAGCTATCGGAACTGAACTTCCCGATGACGAAGCCATTGAAGGAGACGTCGCAAATCTAAGAAAAAGAGCGTGCGAGCGCCTTCAGGCAAGCATCGGCGGATATCGAAAGCTCCGCTGGGGCCGCTCTTTGATGCGTCGTTGCTGTGATTTTTCTGTGCGCATCCAGAAGACCCCAGATAGCGCAGGTAACGCTCGTCAGGGAGCGACGATGGCTTGCTGAGAGGCCTTCAATTCCACAGCAGCTGGTCGGCGACTCTGTTGGCTGGACGCACAAGTAGCCGCGCAGGACGTCCGAGAGCCACGCTTTGGGATCATCATCGGTCATCTTGCAGGTTCGATGATCGTGTAGACGCCCTCTAGCACGGTGATTACCGGCGTCTGAGCCGGCGAAGGTCGAGTTTCATCTGCCGGCCGACACCCTCGCGCTGTTCAGCAGCGTTGTTGGTGAGGGAAGCGGGTGAACGCGGCCCACCGGTTCAGCAGCAAGTTGATCGCTTTCGCGATGTCGGCGCGGTGCGCCGTTCGCCGGCGAATCCCTCGATCACCCCCGCGGTCGCCAGCGCAGTCGACGAACAGCTTGTCGCCGGCCGCACGCGACTGGCGCATCGCAAACCTCTCCGTCAGCATCCCGGAATTGTAGCGAGATCGTGTCGGCATCTGAGCGACCGGCGAAGAAGCTGCGCTATCGCCGCTCCTACCAACAGCGCGGAGGTCGGCATGCGCGCGAGGACTGTGCGTAATCTCGATACTTCGCTCAGCCTCTTCATCCTGGAAATGGATTCCGAGATTCTATTCTCGGGCGACGTCGGCATACCAGGGCGGGCACGGGACGACGTTTTTAGAGTTTGACGATCTCGTGCAATCTGTGCTCCACTACGTACAAATGTACGCTGAACGTACGAGCGGAGACAGCATGATTACGCGACGGTTATTCCACGTCGGCGTTATTGGGACGGCCGTCATGGCCAATGCGCCTTTTGCCCGGTCTGCCAGTTATCCGACCAGAACGATAAGGTTGGTCTGCCCATTCCCTGCCGGCGGCGTTGTCGACGTGCTGTCTCGGTCGCTAGGACAAACCCTTTCGACCGAGCTTGGCCAGACGGTGATCGTGGATAACCGCGCGGGAGCTGGGGGCATGATTGGCTCTTTAGAGGTCGCGCGCGCTAACCCTGATGGCCACACCTTGCTCTTCAATTCGTCGAGCCTTGTACAGGCGCCGGCCGTTGCCGCCCAGAAACTCTATGATGCGGTGGACGATTTCACGACGATCGGCTCGCTCGGCCGGACCGTGATGCCACTCGTGGTCCCCGCCCTGTCTCCCGCCAACACGATGGAAGAATTTGTCGCCTACGCTCGCGGCAAAAGACTTGCATACGGCACTTTTGGCGCCGGCACCACGAGCCATGCTTTTCAGCAGCTATTTTCCGACTATAACAAGCTCGAGATGGTTCATGTGCCCTACAAGGGCGAAGCGCCGATGCTCAACGATCTGTTGAGTAACCAAGTGGCCTGCGCAATGGGCACGATGAGCACGATAGCGCCTCAAATCGAGGCCCGTACGGTCAAAGCTTTGGCGATGCTATCGCCCGATGAAGTCGACGGCTTTGCAAACATTCCGACATTTAAGAACCTGGGCTATCCTGCCGAATTCGATTGGCGAGGCGGCTTCATTGGCCTGTTTGGTCCGGCAAAGCTTCCCGCGGAGATAACGGATATCCTCGAGAAGACTTTTACCAAGATCGTTTCAACCAGCGCGATGCAAAATATCATGAAGCAGAATTTCGTCGTCGGCAAGCCAAGCGTTGGTCGTGATGCCGCCTCCGAGGTCGCCGCGACGCAAGAAGCATGGACAAGTCTTGTCTCGCGGCTTGGCCTGGTTATTAACTGAAACTCAACAACCCGCCAGGAGTGAACTCCGTAATCTCGTAGAACGCCACGAGCGCAAAATGGACTTTGGCTGGTTGTCAGACGTCAGCTTCGACCCATGCAGGCACCTGCCGAATCACTGCACGCCGCAGATCGTCGTAGCCGACGCGGCAGAGACCCGGGGCTTCCGTCCAGCCGCGGAGAATGCAATATGACGAAGTTGCGAGCCGAAGACACCGAAAGACGTCAGGCAGCGGGCCGCGGGCCCGATTTCCTCGAAGTGCTATCGCGCAGCCTGAGCGTCATCGAGACACTTGGCAATCATCGCGAGCCTCCGACTATCAGCGATCTGGCAAGGGCGACGGATCTTCCCAAGCCGAGCGTCCGCAGGATCCTGCACACCCTGACCACGCTTGGCTATGCAGAGACTTCGGGTCGTACTTTCAGGCTGACGCCAAAGGTCGTCCGTTTTGCGACGTCCTACCTTGCGAGCGGCGGTCACGCCCAGGTGCTGCAGCCTGCCTGTGAAGAGCTCTCGCGGATCACAGGACAATCCTGTCTGGTCGGCGTCCTCGACGGCGCAGAGGTGCTCGTCGTCGCCTACACGATGCCCGAACAACTGATGTCGCGATCGCTAGGGGTGGGCACGCGGTTTCCCGCCTACTGCACCGCGGCCGGTCGCGTGCTGCTGGGCCAGAAGACCGAAAACGAGCTCACCTCCTACTTGGCGAAACTGAAGCCGGTCGCACAGACAGAGGCGACGCAGACCGATAAAGCAGTCATCAAGTCCGAGATCATGGCCGCGCGCAAACGCGGCTACAGCGTGATGGAAGACGAGTTCGTCATGGGATGGCGCACAGTTGCGTTCCCTTTGTATCGGCACGACGGCTCGATCTTCGGAACGCTTAATCTCAACTGCAAAAAATCGCCTACGCTGACCAATGACGAATTCGACCGCTTCGTCGGATTGTGCGGACGGAAAGCGGAATCATTGAAGTCGCTTCTCATATGAGCACCGGATCTGTCGGAGACATTCCTTGACCAAGAAGATCGAAACCCGCCTTGCCATTGACATCGGCGGCACGTTCACCGACGTGGTGCTCGATGGCCCCTTCGGCAGGGTCACCCGCAAGGTCCTCACTACGGTTGCGCAGCCCGAGGTCGGGTTGATGAACGGCGCGAAGCAGCTTCTCGCGACGGTCAACCTCGACTTCTCGAAAGTCGACGTCTTCATCCATGGCACGACGCTTGCGACGAACGCGGTGCTCGAACGTAAAGGCGCGAAGACGGCACTAATCGCGACCGCTGGCTTCCGCGACGTGTTGGAAGTCGGCAGTGAGGGGCGTTACGACCAGTACGATCTGCAACTAACCAAGCCTCTGCCGCTGATACCCAGAGAGCGCCGCTACACCGTGGCCGAGCGCATCGACGCAAAGGGCGACGTCAAGCTCGAACTGGATCTCGCGGAGCTCGCCGAAATCGTCAACAAACTCAGGAAAAGCCTTGTCGAGAGCGTGGCGATCGCTTTCCTGCATTCATATGCGAATTCGGAGCATGAACGGAAGGCCGCGCGCTTCCTCGCCGGGCAGATGCCCGACCTGTCGATCACAATGTCGTCCGACGTCTGCCCGGAAATCCGGGAGTACGAACGCACGTCAACAGCGGCCGCCAACGCCTACGTGAAGCCGCTCATCAACGGCTATCTTGAAAGGATGGAGGCGGCGCTCACGGCAGCGGGCTTCACCGGTCGGCTTTTCCTAGTGACGTCCGGAGGCGGTCTGACTTCCATCGAGACCGCCAAACGCTATCCGATCCGGCTGGTCGAGTCCGGCCCCGCGGGCGGAGCGATCTACGCCGCACAGCGCGCCCGCAGGCTTGGGGACAAGCGGGTCGTCTCTTTCGATATGGGCGGTACGACCGCAAAGGTCTGCCTAATTCAGGACGGCGAGCCGGTCACCGCCAACTCGTTCGAGGTCGACCGGACGCACCGCTTTATGAAGGGCAGCGGGCTGCCGCTGCGGATCCCAGCCGTCGAGCTCGTCGAGATCGGAGCGGGCGGCGGATCCATCGCAGGCGTCGACCGGCTCCGCAGGGTCACCGTCGGTCCGCAGAGCGCGGGCTCGCAGCCGGGGCCGGCCTGTTACCCGGGTGGTGGGTCCGGGGCGACAGTGACCGACGCCGACCTCGCGCTAGGGCTCTTGGATCCCGGCGCGTTCGCGGGCGGACGAGTTCAACTCGATCCGCAGGCAGCCTCCCGTGCGCTCGACGCCGCCGTTGGCAAGAAGCTCGGCCTTTCGAGCAAAACGGCGGCCTTCGCCATCACCGAGACCGTGTGCGAAAGCATGGCGAGCGCGGTCCGCGTGCACGCAGCCGAACGCGGCGAGCCCATCGCCGACTATACGATGATCGCATTCGGCGGTGCGGCCCCACTGCACGCCGCTTGGGTTGCCGAGAAGGTCGGCATCCGCAAGGTGGTCGTGCCGCGCAACGCGGGCGTCGGCTCGGCGGTCGGATTCCTAGAGGCGCCGATCTCCTTTGAACTGATCCGGAGCAAGCACGTCAATCTCGCTTCCGTCGATCCAGCCGAGATCGGCGCTTTTCTCGACGCCTTGGCGGCCGACACCATCGCCCTGGTGAAGACCGAGGGCGCAGAGCTCGTCGAGCGTTGCGTGGCGCACATGCGCTACGTGGGCCAGGGTCATGAAATCTCGGTTGTCCTGCCGGACCGGTCCAAGCCTCTGACGGGCACCGTGCTGCGCGAATGGTTTGAGGATCTCTACGGACGCCTCTTCACCCGGTTCATTCCGGGCGCTGCCATCGAGGTCCTGAGCTGGTCGGTGACTGTCTCGACGACGCGCAAATCCGTCGAACCGACAGCTCTCATTTGGAACATCGGCGAGCCATCGGATGCAGGCGTGCGCGAGGTCTTTGATGGCACGGCCTCGAAGTCCATCGTTGTCCCCGCCTACAATCGTTCGCAGATGGCAAATGGATTGACCATCCGCGGCCCGGCACTCATCGTGGAGGACGAGACCACGACCTTCATCACATCACGCTTCTCCGCCTCCATCGACGGGGACGGCAGCATCGTCATGCAGCGGATCGCCGCCTCGGAACAGGCGGTCGAAACCCGAAATCTAAATTCCGCGATCCACCATCAAGTCCTCTGGAATCGTCTGCTGGCCCTCGTTGAGGAGCAGGCGCAGATTCTGATCCGCACCGCCTTCAGTCCACTAGTCCGCGCCTGCGGCGACGTCTCGGTCGGCGTATTCGACCTTTACGGCCGGATGTTGGCGCAGGCCGTGACCGGCACGCCGGGCCACGTGAACACGATGGCAGAGTCCGTGAAACACTTTCTGGGTCGCTTTCCGACCACAACGATGAAGCCGGGCGACGCCTATATCACCAACGACCCGTGGCTCGGAACCGGCCACCTCAACGACTTCGTCGTTGTCACGCCTTGCTTCCACAAAGACAAGTGTGTCGCTCTGTTCGCCTGCACCAGCCATCTCATGGACATTGGCGGGCTGGGCGCGGGGACTGAAGCTCCGGACGTATTTGCGGAAGGTCTCTACATTCCGTTGATCAAGCTAATCGACGCCGGCACGGTCAACGAGACGCTCATGGCGGTGATCGAAGCTAACACGCGGCTTCCGGTCGACACCATCGGGGATACCTACTCGCTCGCGGCGTGCAACGATGTCGGCGTCAGGCGGCTTCAAGAGACAATGACAGAGTTTCGCCTCGATGATCTTTCGGAGCTCGCCGACTTCATTCTCGAGCGCTCCCGCCAAGCGGTGCTTAAGGAGATCGTGTCGCTTCCGAAGGGAACTTGGAGAAACGAGATGATCGTCGACGGCTACAACGAGCCGCTGACGCTCCGGGCCGCACTGACGATTAACGAGGACGGCATCGTTGTCGACTTTGCCGGCAGCGCCCCCGCGGTGATTAAGGGCATCAACGTTCCCTTGACTTACGCGACCGCCTACACGTCCTTCGCCATCAGTTGCGCCATCGCTGACGACATTCCCAACAATGCCGGATCTCTGTCCCTGTTGAAGGTCCTCGCGCCGGAGGGTTGCATCGTCAACGCCAGGAAGCCCTCGCCCGTCGGAGCGCGGCACGTGATCGGCCAGATGCTGCCGGATCTGGTGTTTGGCTGCCTCTTGCAAATCCTGCCGGAGCGCATCCCCGCCGAGGGCAGTTCGTGCATGTGGAATATCGCACTGCGCGGGACCTTCACAGTCGGAGAGCGCAAGGGGCGCAACTACTCGTTGACGGTTACCACCAGCGGCGGTATGGGAGCCCGCTTCACAAAGGACGGCTTGTCGGCGACAGCGTTCCCAACGGGCATCCAGTGCATGCCAATCGAGATCGCGGAAACGCAGATCCCCTTCGTGTTCTGGCGCAAGGAGCTCCGCATAGACAGCGGCGGTCCGGGGCGCACGCGCGGTGGTCTCGGCCAAATCATCGAGGTCGAGAACGCCGACGGCACCGCGTTCCGGCTCAGCGCCGCCTTCGAGCGCGTCAAGAATCCGGCGCGAGGACGCCTGGGCGGCGAGAACGGCGGGGCGGGCTATGTCGGCCTCGCGTCCGGACGGCCGATCGCCGGCAAGGGGCTTCAGACGATCGAGGCGGGCGACCGGCTGGTGATCCATACGCCCGGCGGTGGTGGTCTCGGCAACCCGAAGGAACGACCGGCGGCGTTGATCGAGAGGGACGTCTTCGAAGGACGTCTGTCGCAGGAAGCGGCCGCTCGTCTTTACGGCCACCGCGACCGCGAAGCTTCATGATCGAAAGAGAGCGGCGATGACGAATATTTCGACTGAGGCCCTGCTAACCCTCGAAAAGACGGCCGTCGCGACCGTCTCGACTGTCCTTCGGCAGAAGGGCTTCGCCCGTGTCTCGCTGCGCGGACCGCGGGCGCTGGTGGAAGGGCAGAAGCGCATCGCGGGGCCGGCCTACACGATGCGTTTTGTGCCGGCGCGCGAAGATATCACGACGACCATGGCCGTAGCCGGCCCCACGTCGCCGCGCACGGTCATGGAGAAGATTCCCGCCGGCGCCGTGGTGGTCGTGGATGCGATGGGGCTGCGGTCGGCCGGCGTGTTCGGCGACATCATCTGCGCTCGGATGCAGACGCGAGGCATCGCAGGTCTTGTCACCGACGGAGCGATACGCGACCTCGTCGGCATGAAGAAACTCAATTGGCCGATCTGGGCGGACGGCACCACCGCGCCGCCCTCGCCGTCCGAGTTCTTCTGTGCCGACACGCAGGTCGCGGTGGCGTGCGGCGGCGTTACGATATTTCCCGGCGACATCGTGGTTGCGGACGACGACGGTGCCGTCGTCGTGCCGGCCGCGATCGCAGAAGCCGTTGCGGTCGAAGCCTTCGAGAAAGATCGCTTCGAGGAGTGGGTCTACGATCAGGTGAAGGCGGGAGCATTGCTCGACGGTCTATATCCACCGAACGATGCGACCAAGGAACGCTACGCGAAAGAGAGGCGCTGATTCTATCGTCAGCGCCCTAATCAAAGGATTTTTCCAGGAAAGCAAGATGTCATTCGTGTCCGACGCGCTCGAGCGCATTCAACCCTCCGCCACTATCTTCGTCACGCGCAAGGCGCGCGAACTGAAGAAATCCGGCTGTGATGTCGTCTTCCTCTCCGTCGGGGAGCCCGACTTCGATACGCCGGACAACATCAAGGAGGCCGCCAAGGCGGCGATCGATAGGGGCGAGACCAAGTACCCAGGTACGCCCGGCGTGCCGGCGCTGCGGGAGGCAGTTGCCGCGAAGTTCAAACGGGAGAACGGGATCGACTACAAGCCGAGCGAAACCATCGTCGGGACGGGTGGCAAAAACGTGATCTTCAACGCGCTCCTTGCGACGCTCAACAAGGGCGACGAGGTCATCATTCCCGCGCCGTATTGGGTCAGCTATCCGGATCTCGTCCTGTTTGCTGGCGGCAGGCCAGTTTTGTGCCAACTTGTCTGTCTGACGGTTTCAAGGTGACCGCGGCGGCGCTCGAGGCGGCCATTACACCGCGCACGAAATGGCTGATTCTGAACTCGCCGTCGAACCCGACCGGTGCCGCCTACAGCGGCGATGAATTGAAGGCTCTTTCCGAGGTGCTGGTCCGGCATCCGCACGTATGGACGCTGTCGGACGACATCTATGAACATCTCACCTACGGCAATTTTGTCTTTACCACCATGGCGCAGGTCGAGCCGGCTCTCCGCGACCGAGTCCTCACGGTCAATGGCGTCTCGAAATCCTACGCGATGACCGGTTGGCGCATCGGTTACGCGGGTGGGCCCGAGAGGCTGATCAAGGAGCTCGAAAAGCTGCAGAGCCAGCAGACGTCGGGTGCCTGCTCGATCGCGCAATGGGCGGCTGTCGAAGCGCTAAACGGCCCGCAGGATTACATTGCCAAGAGTCGTTCTGTCTTCAAGGAGAGGCGCGATCTCGTCGTGTCGTTGTTGAACGAGGCGGATCATCTCAAATGCCCGGTTCCCGACGGGGCCTTCTACGTCTACCCGTCCTGTGCAGACGCGATCGGAAGGAGCACCCGCTCCGGTAAGTTCCTCCGGAACGACGAGGATTTTGCCGCGGCACTCCTCGAGGAGGAAGGCGCCGCGGTCGTGCATGGCGCCGCGTTCGGCCAGGGGCCGAATTTCCGATTGTCTTATGCGACCTCGACCGAGGTTCTCCTTGATGCCTGTGCACGCATTCAGCGGTTCTGCTCAGGGCTCAAGTAGGTCGGTTGTTGCGGGCGCCCAGGGTACGCACCTCAAGCCGCTACTCGCGCAGTTCGTCGCAAAAGTTAGTCGTCCGTGAAGAGCGGCTAAACGACTGAGCTGGGATCGCATTATTCGTTGTTGCCTGTTTTGGGATTGCAGGGTTTTGATGCTTCGGGCATCGGAACCCTGCAATTTCGTTTTGAGGATTCCATCGAATCGCCAGTCATGATTCCGTCCTCGCATCGGAGGTGGCGATGCGACCGAAGAAGCCCAAAGCGACGGGATCGGGCGATCTGTTCCGGGCCAGGCTGGACCAGATCATCAACATGAAGCACGAGCTGGTTCAGCTCGCCGGCAAGGTCGACTGGGACTGGATCGACGGCGAGATCGCGCCGCTCTACAGCGAGAACGGTCGGCCGGGCATCGCGACCCGCTTCATGATCGGGCTCTTGCTGCTCAAGCACATTTACGGCCTGTCCGATGAGGGGGTGTGCGAGCGCTGGGTCCACGACCCGTATTTCCAGTACTTCACCGGCGAAGAGTTCTTCCAGCACGCCTTCCCGCACGAGCGCTCGGACCTGAGCCACTGGCGCAAGCGGCTCGGCGACAAGCTGGAGCTGCTGTTGGCCGAGAGCCTGCGGGTGGCGCACGAGGCCGGCGCGTTACGCAGCCAGGACCTCAAGCGGGTCACAGTCGACACCACGGTGCAGCCAAAGGCCATCACCTTCCCGACCGATGCCAAGCTGCTGCACGCGGCAATCAAGGGGCTCAACCGCCTGGCGAGGAAGCACGGGGTCAAGCTGCGGCAGTCCTATCTTCGCATTGCCAAGACCGCGGCGATGATGGCGGGACGCTACGCCCACGCCAAGCAATTCAAGCGGCATCAGCGGCAGTTGCGCATCCTGCGCAGCCGGTTGGGCCGGATCATCCGCGATATCCGCCGCAAGATCGAAGGTCAGGCCGTGCTCGAGAACGCCTTCGCCCTGCCGCTCGGCAGGGCCTCGCAGATCCGCTCGCAGCAGCAGCGCCAGCGCGGCTGGAAGCTGTATTCCTTCCATGCTCCAGAGGTCGAGTGCATCGGCAAGGGCAAGGCCGCCGCACCCTACGAGTTCGGTGTCAAAGCCTCCATCGTCACCAACAACCGCCGTGCTCCAGGCGGCCTGTTCGTGCTGCACGCCAGGGCGCTACCCGATAACCCGTACGACGGTCACACCTTGCGGGACGTCATCGACCGCACCGAGACACTCACCGGCTGTGCGATCGAGCGGGCCTATGTCGACAAGGGATACCGCGGCCATGACGCGCAAAATCCTCGTCGCGTCTTCATTTCCGGCCAGAAGCGCGGCGTCTTCGGTGTCATCAAGCGCGAGTTGCGCCGCCGCTCCGCCATCGAGCCCATCATCGGACACCTGAAGACCGATGGTCACCTCGGCCGATGCTACCTCAAAGGCCGCCCCGGCGATGCGGCTAACGTCATCCTCTCCGCCGTCGGTCACAACTTCCGCCGGGTCCTCGCCTGGCTGAGGGCTCTTTGGTGCCTGATCCTGACCACCTTCATCGCGGCCGCCAGCGACCGCTCATCGCTACAATCGGCTTCTTAACGGACGACAAGTTAAGGACAATGTGATTGCGACCGCGCCGCCGGCCGCCATTGCGGCAATCGTCGCCTTGTTTTTGGTCATATCTTCGGCTAACGGCCCGCCTTCTTCAGTCAGGCCGTGACATCGTGAATTCGAAAACACGATTTTACGCGCAGACTCAATACTTCGACCGCCTCACTCCGCGGCTTCGGCAGGCGCGCTCTTAAGCTCCGCAAATTTCGCAGCCATTGTCGGATTGCCCCGAGTTAGCTTCTTAATCGTCACGTCCTGTGCCTTGTCATTGGCAAGACGCAGGTTGCGATCCGCACCGATCAAGGCATCCTTCGTCTTCTGCAGATGATCGATCGACTTGTCGATCTCCGTAAGAGCCGTCTGAAAGTGCCGGGAAGCAAGATCATAGTTCTTTGAGAATGCGGTTTTGAACGATTCGAGCTGGTTCTCAAACTGGGTTATATCGACATTCTGCGCTTTCACGAGCGCAAGCTCGGTTTTGTACTTCAGCGAATTGACTGCCGCGTTCCTTAGGAGCGTAATCATAGGCAGGAAGAACTGCGGCCGGATGACATACATTTTTGGGTAGCGGTGGAAGACGTCGACGATGCCGGCATTGTAAAGCTCGTTGTCCGGTTCAAGCAATGAGACCAAGATAGCGTACTCGCAGCCCTTCTCGATGCGATCCCGGTCAAGTTCTTTGAGAAAGTCTTCGTTTTTGCTTTTCGTCGCGGTCTTATCGCTCTCGTTCTTCATCTCGAACATGATCGAAATGATTTCAGTGCCTGCCTCGTCCGAGTCGCGGAAAATGTAATCGCCCTTGCTGCCGGTCCGCGCGTCGTTGTCCTTCTCGAAATAAGCGCGCGGAAAAGCCATCGACCGGACCCGGTTAAACTCAGTCTCGCAGTGTTGCTCGAGGGTCTCGCCCACCATCTTGGTCGAGAGGCGGGCCTTCATATCCTTGAGACGCTCGATGGCGTCGTCGCGATCTTTGATCTGGGTTTCGTACTTATCCTTCAACGATTGCTCGGAGAGCTGCTTTTCGAGCTGTACTCGACTGATGCCGCTTTTCAGCTCATCACGCTCTTTTTCGAGGGCACCTACCGCTTCAGTCACGGCGAGCTTCTTCTCAAGCTCAACTGCCTGAACCTTCGCCTTCAGATCCTGGATCTCCCTTTCCTTGGCAGTAGCAATCTTGTGCTGCTCGCTCGCCAGGAGCGCGTCAGCAAGCTCCGAGGCCGCCTTCTTTTCGCGCTCGGACTCAGCTAGCGCGTTCGCGAGTCTATCCCGCTCCTTTTCGACGGCGCTGAGCGCTTCAGCAACCGCGAGCTTCTGGGCAACGCCGCTCCCCTCAAGCTTGGACTTTAATTCCTGGATTTCAGCGTCCTTAGCAGCCGTGGTCTTCTGCAGATCGCTGCTTACCTGGGCCTTGGCCAATTCAACGGCGCTCTGCTTGTCACGCTCGGCCAGCTCCAACCGTTCGTGGAGCTGCTGAGCGAAATCCGCGTCACGGACTTGCTTCAGGATGTCCGCGTAACCGGCTTCATCAACCTTGAAGGCCTTGTCACAGTGGGGACAGATGATCTCGTGCATGGTTCCTGGCCGGATCGTGGCGCTGCTGTTGTCATTGAAAAGGGACGGACCGGCAGAATCGGACCCCAGGAGAACAAAATTAGAACGAGCGAACTTGGAACGTCAAGTCAAGCCCAGCAAGTTCTGGGCGCTTTGCTTGGACTATCCCCCGCTTTCATGAACGCCATAGGTCGGCCCAGATCACGACATTCGCTTTGATGACCACCAGTGCTCATGTCAATCAGAGTGTCCATTCCGAATCGTCCTTGCGGCAGGGCGGTATTGATCCCGACTGTGTTCGCGTCGCTGCTTTGCGCCGCGCTAAAACACGACACGGCCACGCTCCCCTCCGGCCAGCGCATCCAGATCGACCTTCGCCTGGCGGCACGAGCATCGACAATAAGTACGCCTCGATCGCGCGGATCGTCGCGCAGCGCCGCGATGCTCATGCGCTATTTCGAGCATATCGCGGCCGCGCCTGCTACGTTCAAAGTAGCTTTCGAGTCATTCTGCCGCAGTTGTCCCGCCGCCTGCGGGCGCCGTGCTTCTTCCGGACGGACTAACCTCCAATCCAGCCCCTCGAAAAAGGCCGCGAACATCGCCCGCGACATCCGCATCACGCCGTCCGCAATCGTTGGCCTCGGTTCGATCGGAACACGAAGGCCGCGCCGAGGAACGGGTCGAGACGAAGCATCTCCTGCACCTCCGTCGCAAGCCCATCATGGCCGCCGCGGAAGTCGATCGGCCGCGTTGCAAATCCGCACCAGCCGCGATCATCGTGACGCTCGCACCGCACGGATTACCCGGGACAGCTGCTCGGCATCAATGGCCATATCCGTCCGCAGCACGACATCGCCGATCGCGATCTCAAGCTTGATCGCCGGAACCTGACGCTCCTCCAACGCACCTTCCACGACCAGCGGCGCGAATGTCGGCTGCGACGCTTCGCACGGCGGCAACATGTCTCGCTGTCGCAACCCCCTCGCCAATCGTAGATCTGCCAGCGCGTCGCTCCGTGCTTGCGCGCCACCTCGGACACCTGAGCACCGGGCAACAGACTCTCGGCGACGATCCGAGCTCTCTCTGTCGCGCGGCGATCAGGGTGGATGGCGCCACCACCGTGCATTCGTGGCCGAGCGATTGGATCAGACGATAAAGGCCATGGCCCGTCGGGCCGGCCTCGTAACAGAAGTGGATGCGATTAAACCGGCTGGCGAATCCACACTATAATACAATACGGCGCACGTTAACGTCCGAAGCATCGACTTCACCGAAGAAGCGAACCCCTCCCTCCCAGCCTGCCTCCGCAATCGCGACGGCATTTCTCAGTTTGGCGACACGATTCCAACAAATGCTTCCCTATAATCCGCCACGGCGCCTCGGCTCGGACCTAAGCAACCTCGGACACGCAGTGTAGGGCGAACGACCCCACCGGCAGAGACGGACATGCGGTCTTACAATCAATTCCTGCCATGACGATGAGATCAATCTATTCCTTTACCGCTTGGAGCGATGAGGCCGGCTTCGACCAGCAGTTTTCCCCGAGAGAGTTCCATCACCCATGTCGTGAGCCTGACTACCATCTCGGGATATATACTCCTGCGAACGTTTAGCATGGCGCCTTGCGCCGCCTAGTGCAAGGCGCACTGGCCCGGCACTCGCGACGTTCTGACCACAACGTTCTGCGTAAGCGGCCCCCCTAGTGTCGGCACGCCCCCGGGTAACTGTTGCAAACATACTGGCCAAATGGATATGGAGCAAGATCTTCACATCCATTAGGGTCGCCGACGCAAGGACTTGATGGTCCGGCTCCGAGTGCATCGGCGTTGAGATGCTGTCTTGCGACGTAGACGAAAGACGTCGCCGCCAGCGCGAGGGCGAGGACGATCGCCGATATAATCCAAACGTTCTTCATTCCAGCCGTAACTTCCTTAGGTTGACTCGGTGACGCTTAGCCAAATGGTAACAACGCGGAGCTCAACTCGAGCGCAATTGAGCTTTCATTTCTTGGCTGCTCCACACCTCGGCCTTTGTGATGGCGAGGCTCTTCGCGTCTCCGGCTTGCGACCAGTCAGCGGCAGTCGACTCCGAACGGGTAAGTCGAGCTGCAAACCACGTTCTCATCTGCTCCGGTCAGCAAATCTCTTGAGATCGCGCCGATCACGATCTCTGTTGCGCTTCTTTGCTGACGCCCCGGGTGGCCGATGCCGAACGGCAGCTCGGCCCCTCGACGGCGGCTATTGCCCTTACCAAAGGAACTTCGCGCCGTCTGGCAGCTCGCAGACAAATTCACCCTGGATCACGGCTTCGGCCGCGCCAGCAACCAACTTTGAGGCCTTTACCTTGAGCTTGCCTTCGCGGTTAAGGCTGTGGCGGATGTATTCGGTAACAGGGTGTCCTGAGTCGTCCAAGGTTTGATGCACATTGGCGAAGCTGATTCCGTTCTGCGCGCTAACCCTGAAGGCGCTGATAATCAGACCACCTTGCATGGCTGGTCCGGGCTGACCGCCATCAACGGTTGTGCAACGATCGAGATCTAGTATTAGCGTTACTACCTTGCCGGCCCGCAGGGCACTTAGCACGTCTACATATTTTGCAGAAGGCTCGCCGGCCTTCGCTGTCGTGCTTACGCTTGCCACTAAAAGCAAGGAAGACAGTCTCGTTAGACATGTGATATTGAGCCGCATATGCTCTTCTCCAATACAAGACTCACATACGTAGCAGTACCCGTCTCGTCTCGTGCTCGGAGACTTTGGCGGGCACCGAACGTCAGGCGAACGTCGCCGTTGCGATAAACAGCATGCGCTACTACCGTACGCAAGTGGTTGCGAACGCAAACCTAACGTCACAATCTCGTATGTAAGGTACGCATACGACGAAGCTTTCAATTACCCACATTTCCAGCCGCTGCAATTTCGGCACCGAGTTTGATATCTGTGAGTCTCGAGAGACAGCGCCAGATGACAACATTTCCCGGTGGCGGATCGGCTGCCCGGGCCAAGTAGCCCCCTAATCGTGCAAGTTTGGTAAGATAAAATGCAAGGGTTCCAGGCCGACATCGTCGATGGCTGGCGCCGCTGATGAGTTGATCGAGCAATGCGATCTCGGTGTCTGTCAGTGCGAGCTTCGGTGACGCGTTTGGGGCGAGGCGATTGAGCATGGTGAGCCAGAGGACGCGCCAGCTGAGAATGCAGAAGACTGCCATTAGATTGGCAAGTCGCTCCGCGGTCCGGAGTTTTGAGTCTTCCGCCTTACAACCCGATTTCAGGATCTTGTGGAACGCCTCGATTTTCCACCGCATGGCGTACCAGTTGATCTTCTCGATTGCCTCCGAGCGCCTGCGGACGGCTAGGTCCGTGATGAGCTTCCACTCAATCGGTTTACGGCCCTTTGGCGTACCGCGCTCAGTGGCATGGATTATAGTAAGGTCGAGGGCTGGATAATGTTTCTGCTTCCCGATGGGAGGCAAGACCGCGATCCGCTTGAACTTGATTTCCAGCGCGGCCTTCGTCGTCTCGCCCTTGTCGTTGCGCACGTCGATGTAATGCAAGCCTTTGACGCTGGTCTCTTCCATCTCGGTTGCAATCGTATGACCGCCATCGCCTGCCAGCCGATCGACGCAGGCGCGGACAAGGAAGTGAGCGCCAAGCTCTTGCGTCAGGCAATACAATTCGTCGATGTCGCTTTCACGGTCACCGATATGAATGCAACGCTCCGGCTGTCGGAGCCGCTCGATCGATTGCCTGAGATTGTCGAGCCAGCGAACGCTCTCCTTCTTCTCGATCGGAACGCGGGTCGGGTTGATCTTCTTCTTGAGCTGCGCCCTGCCTTTGAACTTTTTTCGTGTCCAGAACTTCACCGCCGCCAATCCCAGCGGCAAGCCTCGACAGTCACAGCGAGACTGGAATGCATCAGCATTCCGCAGACCGTGTGATGGCGCCAACGACCGTCCTTGTTCCGACCGCTGTTGACGCTCTTGGTTAGGCCAATGGCGCTCGTGTTCGCGCGTTGATAGGAGAATTCCGTCGTGTCCTGAATGAGGAGAATTGGGCCTGTACAATCATCGTAACGTGCGCGTGTGGCGGCGAAGTGGCCGCTGAGGATGTCGGCTTCCTCCACGCGCTCGTTGGCGAAGAAGCGGTAGGCCGCCTTCGTGTTCGCCCAGTCCTGACGCGCGAACGGTATGCTCCCGCCCATACCGTCACCAATTTGCTTCAACAGCTCGCCAAATCGTTGACCAAGACGAGCATCCTTGAAAGCTGTCTTGTCGATCTCGCGCTCCGTCCAGTGTTCGACGGCGCTTTCATCACCATCATCCTGGCGACCATCCGGGCCGGCCGACCAACGAGATGTCGTTCCACTTGAACACATCAAGGCACCTCGCCGTCGCGATTCAGGTGCTCGACAATGAATCACAAGCGATTCATCCGATTCAAGATTTTTCGATCAGGGCTACCGCAATCGAATAAAGCATTCGTGGGTAATTGAAAGACGACGAAGGTCGCCTGATTGACGCATGCGCGCGGGGGCCGGGTAGCGCTATGATAGCGCTGCGTGAAGGTTAGGCAGCTTGCTGATCGGTAGGTTCGTCGGCTTGGCGCGGGAGCTTCCATTCCCAGGGCAGCAGTTCGTGCAGACGCGAAGCGGGAAGATCGACGATCCGGGCGAGGACGTCGGCAAGCCCGGCTTTGGGATCGACATCGTTAAGACGACAGGTAGTGATCATCGTCAGCATGATGGCGGCGCGTTCGGCGCCGCGCAGGCTGCCGGCGAAGGTTCAATTGCGCCTTCCCAAGGCGATGCCGCAGCGCTCTTTCGGCGGCATTGTTGCTGAGGCAGATCCTGCCATCGTCGAGGAAGCGCGCAAAGTCGGCCCAGCGCCTGAGCATGTAATTCATAGGCTTCAGGACCTCGGAAGAGCGCGAGAGGGTTTCTCGCTCGCGCAGCAGCCAGGCGTGCATGTCGTCGAGCAGCAGCTTGCTTCGCGGTGTGCGCCGCTTGAACTTCTCCCTTGGCATCACAACGACTGGTTCCTGCAGTTCTCTACAAGAGCCTGTATCCAGATCGCGTCCCCTAAACGCCGGTCGCCATCCGCGCAGTAATCCAGGCGTCTCACGGATTGATCTCAGGGATGGCACGCGCCCCTGATTTTGGCGACGCCTTAGTAATTTTCGACGCGTCATCGGAAGATTTGCTTTCGCTCGCCTTCTGGATACGTACCTGCCCCGTAAACCCGGGACTTTTGCAACACTTGCTGATGACCGCGCCTTTTAAACGAAGCCACAGTGTCGTGGTTTTGCACCTGCGCCTGGAACACCGATGCAGGAGGGCCGTCCTCCATCTCTCATAAAGCTGTACGCATCAAATTCGGATATTCACCTCCTTCATGCTCTGCAGCACACCGTGCCAGATCACCTTTCACAAGATCGCTTCGGCGACCACGGAAGACGAACAGGTGACCGCTGAGCGGGTCCTTGCGCAGCACCTCCTGCACTTGGCGCGCCAAGGACGGAAAGCCTCGGCGCATATCCGTGTGGCCGGTCGCCAGCCACACTCGCGCACCCGCCGGAACCGGAATCATCGGCGCACCAAAGCATCGAGAACACGACGCAGCGCGTCTCCATCACCATCCCTGGAATGCGCACTCCATCAACCTCGCCATCGATCCGGATGCGGGGTCCGGTACCAAGATCAATCTCGATGATGCCTTGGCTCTTCCGTCGACGCCCCGATGTCGTCGCCAAAGGGGCTTCGGCAACCTCCCGCGGCGGCACAGACGGCCGACTCTCGACCGGCACGAACGGCCGCTATACTCGCTTCACCGTGCTTACAAAGCTCTTTGCGCCACCGGAACAGCTGGCTCACATGAAGGCCGGCCGTGCGAGCCACCTCGGAAACATTGGCTCCGGGCTCGAGCGATGCTGCAACTAGCCGTTCCTTCTCATCCCGCGACCACCGGCGCCGCCGCTCGACCGATGTGATCACCTCCGCCCTCGAAATCGTCATAGCGCTTCTCCTAGGATTACCCCTAGGACCTGCAGCGTTCGCCTCCGTCAAACAAGGCGGCCCTCAACGGAGGAATACTATGTAAGTGTTACGAGCGGCACACACTTTGCAATATCGTTCGGCACTATCAATCCGGCGAAAGGCGAAGGGCAGCACGCGCACTAAACGACGAGGTCGATGATCTTCTATGTCAGCGCCAGGGGACTTACCTAATTCCGCATTGAAGATTAGCCTCTGCATCCGCGCTCGTGCTTGACGCGAGACGATTCATGATCCCGTAAGTCGAGTAACGATACGGAGGTCAGCCGTCGTGCTCTCTTGATCCCTAAATTGCATCCTCTCGACACGACGCCCCACTAGACGCGGCAAGCTCAGAAGCGTGACATTGAGGACACTTGGCGCCACATCGCTCACCTCGTCCACGACATCCAGCCTCGCGAATGCACCTGAATGCATTTCGACAACGCTTGCGAACACCCAAGTGGTCCGGACATAAAGCGCTATGTGACAAACAGAAAGCCGGCCTTAGCGGCTGGTTTCTTGAAGGCGACTAACCAATTTGCATCCAGATTGCTTGTTCTTAGGGTCGCCAGCCCCGATGCTATCCGTTTCCGTTCGGAAGTCTAAAGCCTGGCGCATCTTGACATGGGCACAGCGGACCTTGACGGCTTGATTAGACGAACGGCCACGGCGCTGGCCCCAAGCGCACTTGCGCGGGCCCACAAAAATGTTGGCCAAACCGTCTTCTCCCGCCTATTGCAAGGAGAATACAGCATATCAGTCCACTCGCCTGCTGCGCGCATTCAGCGTCATTAAAATCGGCCTTTGTGAACTTCAGCGCTTGGGCTCCGCCCCTTGCACGACGAACCCGCCCGGCTGCGACATGGCGACGAGGCGCGCCGCCGGCGGAGGAGCTGGCTAGTGACCTATTGTGGGTACCTTGGCTGATAGGCCTCGATCCGATCGAGGCAAGTTGAGAAAGCAGTGCCGCATCTGCGACTTCGCGACATCGCCAAGCCGCCAGCTTTCGCGGATAATGTCGAGGAGGTCTCCATCTTGACAGCGTCGGTCCATTTGCTGGCGCCCCCTTGCGCGAGGCCGTCGGCCGACCATTCTATGGCTCCCTTGGCGCCGACCGTTGGACGGACAATAGCGGCACGTGCCAAGTCAAGCGGCTGGCGTCCAACGCTCGGCTACCCCTCCTGTGCAACTCGAGCTGTCTGCACGCGTACACATCTTAGAAACGTTGCCAGCTACCTTCCCAAAGGCAGCTACCAATCCCGAGAAGCTCCGGGGTATCGCCGATATAGGAAACGTGAATCAAATTCTGGCCCGAATGAGCGAGCCAATTCAACAAAGGAATTGGACTTCAGTTGGTCGGAGGCATCTAGGCGGTTTGCCTTGAGCAGATCGACAAGACCGAATTAATCTCCATGGCGCTGCCTAAAATTACGGCGAGCGTCAAGGCTTGCAGGTAGACAGCGAGCTATACGGAGAGCAGAAGGGGCGCTGTGGACGAGAACGTTAGGACAGCCACCAGCCTTACAATCGGATGGCTCGAGCACATGACAAACCTGAGGAGAGCGATCCGGATCGAACCGCCGGCACGCTCTCGCGATTGGCTCACACTAGCCCGTCCACCCTCTTCCTCTCCATCAGAAGGAGCCGCTCAAAAGGCTTTCGCCCGGCCCTTTCCGGAACGACACACGGCCTCCTCAAAATCCCTGAGACTCAGCAATGCCCCGCGGCCATCCGTCCACCGTTTGGTTTTGCACTCCTCTGCCACTCGCCGCGGCAATCCAGATTGTAGCATTGCCGCCAACGAGGAGGACCGCTAA
Organism: Bradyrhizobium sp. CCBAU 53338; assembly: GCF_015291665.1. NCBI lineage: Bacteria > Pseudomonadati > Pseudomonadota > Alphaproteobacteria > Hyphomicrobiales > Nitrobacteraceae > Bradyrhizobium > Bradyrhizobium sp. CCBAU 53338. The sequence continues at coordinate 647,622 of NZ_CP030049.1, read as the reverse complement.
AAGCACGATACGCCATTGATTTACTATGTGAGCGTACGATTTCTACCATGTAAGAGAACTATACGAAGGTTTGTAATGCGCCTTTTTTTTTGGCTATGCTGATTTCGGCGGCCGACGTAGAAAGCGCTCAGGAGCGCTTGTCCGGCGGCTCGAACAAATTCCTGCATTTTAATCATCCCGCCAGAAGGGCCGGACGGATACAAGCATGTTTAATTGGCTCATCGCGTTTGGACGTTCATCGGCGCAATTTATTTTGGCTAGCATTACGCTCGCGGCATTGACGCTAGCTTCCTTGTATCTTCATAGCCCTTTCGCAGCCACAGCGCTTGTCTATTTGGTCGTGATTTTGGTGTTTTCGCTGATTGGCACTTTCGTCGCATCGTTGGCGCTTTCCATAGTCGCCGTCAGCGCTTTAATTTACGTCCTCACGTTCAATCCCCAGATCGACGCCCCTCACGAGCTTTTGGTGATTATCGCTTTCCTTACTGCGTCCATCATCGGAACGCGCCTGATCGCAAAACTCCGCTACGAAAAGGAAGCAGCGCGTGAGGTCGCCGCCGAGCTAAGGCACAGCGCGGACGATCTGCGCAACCGAGAGAAACTCTGGCGCGAGATCTTTGAGCATAACCCGGCCATGTACTTCATGGTCAATGAAACCGGAACCGTCCTGAACGTCAATAGTTTCGGCGCGATCCACCTCGGCTATACGCCCGCGGAACTGATCGGCCAATCGGTGTTCAGAGTCTTTCTGAAAGACGATCGCGAGGTCGTTCGCAAATCCATCGAGCGATGCCTTACATATATCGGCCAATCGCGTACATGGGAAATCCAGAAAGTCCGTAGGAACGGCTCGGTGCTGTGGGTGCGCGAGACTGCCAAGGCGATCTTGTGGGCCGACGATAAGCCCATCGTCCTCATTGCCTGCGAAGATATCACCGAACAGAAGCGGACGGTTCTTGCTCTTCAGCGGAGCGAAGCGCATTTGGCTCAGGCGCAAGAATTGAGCCACACAGGCAGCTTTGGCTGGAACGTGGCCACCGGCGAGGTCTTTTGGTCGAAGGAAAGCTTTCGGATATTCCAGTATGATCCAGAGACCAAAGTAACGGCGCAACACGTCATTGACCGCACTCACCCAGAAGACAAGACTTCTGTCCAAGACACTTTGAATCGGGCCCTTCGAGGCGAGCATTTCGAGCACGAATACCGATTGCTGATGCCCGACGGCTCGATAAAGTACATTCACGCGGTGGCACGTGCTACGAGAACCGCGTCCGGGAATATCGAGTTTGTCGGGGCGGCCACGGACGTCACGACAGCAAAGCAGACGGAACAACAACTGCGCCGTAGCGAGGCCTATCTGGTCGACGCGCAGCAGCTCAGTCGCACGAGCACCTGGTCGTGGGACTGCAACCGTCGCTGTTTTGCTTATCGCTCCGCCGAAGTCAGTCGTCTATTTGGCTTTGACCCGGATGAGCCGGTGACCATTGAGGCCATCCGATCGCGGATTCATCCAGACGACTTGCCGCGGCAACAGGAAATCCAACGTCAGGCCATTGAACAAAAAACAGGGAATTTTGAATACGATTTCCGAATCTGTCTTCCCGACGGCGCGATACGACACATACATGCTGTTGCGCACGCCGTGCTGGCAAGCGATGGCTCAACTGTCGAACTCGTCGGAACGCACATGGATGTCACTGAGCAGCACGCAGCCAAACAACAATTGGAAGACACTCTTGCTGCGCTACGCGAGAGCGAGCAGCGCTTTCGTGACTACGCCGCAACTGCTTCTGACTGGTTATGGGAGACCGGGCCGGATCACCGGTACACCTTGTCGGAGCACACCAACGCTACGGACCTCTTGGCAAGAGCGGTCATCGGCCTGCGTTGCTGGGAGATTGCGAGCGACGTTGAAGAAGAGCCCGAGAAGTGGCGGCAGCATGAAATAACGCTAAATGCCCATCTTCCATTTCGCGATCTGGTCTATCGTACCGTGGGGAGGACCAGGTCACCAATCTACTTCCAGAGCAGCGGCAGGCCCTTATTTGATGTAAGCGGCCATTTTCTCGGCTACCGAGGCGTGGCCACTGATATCACGGCGAAAGTTCGCGCCGATCAGGCTGAACAAGGACTGCGAAAGGCACAGGCGGATCTTGCGCATGTGACGCGCCTGACGGCGCTGGGGGAACTAACAGCCTCTATCGCCCACGAAGTGAACCAACCGCTCACGGCCATAATCAGCAACGCCGATGCGTGCCTTGGCTGGCTACGTCGCGAAGCTCCCGACATTTCCGCCGTGCACAGATCCGTAGAGTGGATCATTGATGACGCTATGCGCGCAAGCGAAGTGATTCGCAGGGTCCGCACACTCGCGAGGAACGGTGATATCGAGATGGTAGCGCTAGACATTAATGAGGTTGTGAACGACTCTATCGCGCTGGTAACGCGTGAGCTGATTAACCACCAAGTGACCTTGCGAACTGAGCTAGCACCATCACTTCCCAAAATTCTCGGTGACCGGGTTCAGCTGCAACAAGTAATCATCAATCTGGTGATGAACGGAGTAGAGGCCATGCAAGCTGTTGACGACAGAGCGCGCGAACTGATGATTCAGTCATCCAGAGACAATGAGAGCCGCGTGCAGCTCTCCGTGACTGATAGCGGCGTCGGCATCGCTGAGGGTGATAGGATCCGAGTCTTAGATCCGTTCTTCACCACCAAATCTACCGGCCTTGGAATGGGTCTGTCGATCTGCCGCTCGATCGTAGAAGCTCACGGAGGCCGCCTGTCGATCGTCCAGAAGCAAGAGCCGGGCGCATCCTTTCAATTTGTCCTGCCAGTCGTGTCATGATTGGAATTTGACTAGCCGTGTGAAATCGGGTCGACAAGTACGATCGTGCTTATTGTCGAAAGCTAAACGGCTCGATGCCTCGACGAAACTTTCGCTCGGCATATCTGGATATCGCCGCATTCGGATCGGCTCACGGAATGCTGCAGGGCACACCTTCGGGTCGCATGGCCATCGGGTTCTTGACACCGACTGCTGGGACCGTGAGTTTGTATCTAACCTGGCGAAGTTGAATGTTCACCCCGCATGAACCTCAAACTGAGGAAGGCGAAGCGTTCGATCGGATCGCAACAGAATCGAAGCTGAGCAGACGATCACGACGCCTCGCTGGCAAGCAGCTTTGGCACTGGGCACCACCGGCTCCGATTCAGGGCGCTTTCGCGTGCTTCCCGCTCGACGGCCCGAATGCCGCTTCCGTCCGCAGAAGGATGCACGAGCTGAGCAGCAGACCACTCGTTAGATAGCGAAGCGCTGGCGATTAGCCGCAGTCTCAAGAGCTAACGCTGCGGGTTCCCTAGTCACACCGCCGGCGCCTTCAGGGCCTTGAGTGACGGCCTTAACCGCTTTCCGGCCAGATTCGCCACAAATTCCATCGGTACTTTTTGAAGGGGTCGATCCCTTTCGGGGTGTCAGCCCTAAGAAGCTGAGTTCCTTCAGCAAGCGCGTCGTGCCGCTTCGGCTTGACCGTACAAGCTGATCAGCTTGGACTTGCACGCGTTGCTGTACGAAATCCCCGGCGCCGCGATACGATTATTACGGCTCCTCGATCTGGCCGAAGCGGAAAGAGGACGAGACGTTCGAGGCCCCCTCCTTCAAAGCGTTGAGCCGATGGGACGTCCTGGGCCATAGCGGAACACATTGACGCACAATCGAGCGCCGGCACCCAACCTGCGCGTCAACAGCGACGCCCGATGCTCGCGGTTCTGTTTTTCGACGCGGCAAGCCAACGCATAAGAGCGTTGCTGCTTCCGCTTATTCATCGGCTCGCGGCGAGCTAGGCGCTGACTCTCCGCGCCGCTACGTGCATTCCCTTTGCAACCTATTCGCGGCTTGGATGAACACTATCAAGAAAATTGATTTTTCGATCCTACCTGAAGCCTCGTAAGTCGTATCCGTTCTTTACAAGGAGGACGCAGCTACTCGTGCGGTTCGATTTTCTCTTCAGTCAAATGCTCGACAATTGCAGCTGCTCGACCAGGCGGGGGGATCATCGTAGCTCCGTGCCGACAGTGATGCGCTCAGGCCTCGACACAATCGCACTATAGGCGACCACAATGCGAATCCTACTGGTCGATCAGGACGCCGCCTTCGTGCGAGCCGCCAAGAAAACCCTGTTCGTTCGCGGTTTTGCCGTGGACCTCATCTCTACTCTTGACGAAGCGGAGACCGCGCTGAGTTGTGCCAGCTATCACATTCTCTTGCTCGAGTTGGCTCTGCCGGACGGAAATGGATTGGACTGGTTGAAACAGTTGAGACGTGAAGGATATTCAATGCCTGCCATGATGATGAGCAGCCTGAGCGATCTTGAGACCAGGATCGCGATATTCAATGGTGGCGCCGACGATTTTCTTCCTAAGCCGGTGTCTATCGATGAGCTTATTGCTCGAATGCGCGCCATTTTGCGACGATCGACGCAATTGACGGCACCCGTGATCACCTTCGGGAACTTACATTTCGATCCTATTGGCCGGCAAGTCTCAGTTGACGGTCGGCCACTCAGAATTGCGCGCCGCGAAGTCTGCATTCTCGAACATCTGCTCAGCCGAGCAGGCCGCACCGTGCCGCGAGCGTTGCTAGAGGAAAGCCTCTATGCGTTTGACGATGAAGTCTCGACCAATGCCTTAGAAGTCGGGATCTATCGATTGCGCACACATTTGAGCAAGTCCGGCACAACGCTACGAATCAAAACCGCGCGCGGCGTCGGCTACGCGCTTGAACTGAAGAACGATCCGCTGCCTTGCCGCCACACTTGAAAACGACGCTCAGTTGAAGTTCCCCCTTGATGTTCGCAGCTGCCGATGGCCGACGGCGGTCACCTCAGCTATTCGCTCGCGCCTTCTGTATGTCGTTTGCTCGCTTCCTCTCGTGCTGCCGCCCACTACCGCAGCTCAGATAAAGCGCGACCCTAATCAGGCGTCGCCACGGTCAACAACTGACAGCCTTAGCGGGGTCTTGAATCTTTCCTCCTCTCAGGGCCAGACGATTCATCTTCCGGCGCCGGCGGCCAGCATATTCGTTGCCGACCCAACGATAGCCGACTACCAGGCCCCATCGAATACAACCATCTTCGTCTTTGGAAAACAGTCGGGACGGACCAGCCTATTTGCTTTGAACGACAATGGAGAAGCGTTAGCCGAGTTACGTGTTGTCGTTACCCAGCCTATCGAGGATTTGCGTGCTGCACTAAAGGCTGAGCTCGGGGACCATCCGATCCAAGTCACCTATACGCCACGCGGCGCAATTCTGAGAGGGACAGCACCAAGTGTCGACGTCGTTGAGCGCGCCAAGAAGATTACCGAGCAATTTCTGGGCGCGGGCGCGCTGGTCGTCAACAACATCCAAGTGGCCGGCTCATTGCAAGTGACGCTTAGCGTGCGCGTGGCGGAAGTCTCGCGCAGCGCCGTGAAGGAGCTTGGCATCAACCTCTCTGCATCGGGCCAAAACGGAGCGGTCATTTTCGGGTTTAGCAGTGGCAAGCCTGGCGGTTCCGGTGCGAGCCGGGGTGGCGGCACGGCAAGTGTCGGAGTCGGCGTTGGCAGCACGAACATCAGTGCTGTACTTGACGCCCTCGCCAACGAGCATCTCGCGTCGGTATTGGCGGAGCCAACTCTTACCGCGATGTCCGGCGAATCAGCAAGCTTCCTGGCAGGCGGCGAATTTCCAATTCCGGTCATGCAGGACAATCGTCAACTCTCAGTTCAATTCCGTCAATTCGGAATCAGTCTGGAGTTCGTTCCGACCGTTCTCAGCAACAATCAGATCAATATCCACGTCAAGCCTGAAGTCAGTGAGTTATCCAAAGAAGGTGAAGTCAATATCAACGGAATGTCTCTGCCTGGCCTCTCCACGCGACGTGCCAGTACTGTTGTCGAGCTTGCCAGCGGTCAGAGCTTTGCAATCGGCGGGCTCATAAGACGCAATTTCAACACCGACATCAGCACGTTTCCCGGGTTAGGCGATGTCCCGATCCTTGGTGCACTGTTTCGGTCCTCCTCATTTCAGAAGCAGGAGACGGAGCTTGTCATCGTCGTTACCCCTTACATCGTGCGGCCAGCATCATCTGCCGCCAAGATAAGCGCGCCGACTGACCGCCTCCGGCCGCCATCAGACGGGGGGCGCATTTTAACGAATACGTTGGCGCGTCCCCCGCGAAGCCGCGAGGCTCCCGCACCGAACCAGACGCGACCGGCGGAGCCGGCTTTGTTATCGAATGAGGACCGCTAATGACCTTGCGAAACCTGGGCCACTTGATTGCCGTAGCGGCAACCGTAGGCGGATGCACACATAATGCTGCGATCTATTCTGAGCCGACTGATCAAGCGATTCAAGTGGAGCAGAAGACCAGTATCTTGCGACTACAGAGCCTTCGTCGCGCCGAGAGGTATGGTCTGCGTAATTTCATTGCGAACGCCAGCCGCGGTCGGCGGGATGCACTCCATCTGGACGTCAGTGGTTCGCCCCGGCTCATTACGCAGGTGGCTCATGAGGCCCGCGAGATGGGCGTTCCCGCCTATAATATTCGCCGGTCCGCTTCCCCCGTAGATCTGCCCAGCCATTTCGGTGTCCAAATCGAGGCGATCATTTACGAAGCACGTCCTCCGCTCTGTCCATCCCTTTCAATCATCGGCCCTTCAGTAGACGACAATTCTTTCAATCCAACGCTCGGCTGTTCGATCCGCAATAACCTCGCGGTCACGGTCAACGATCCCGGCGACTTGCTCGAGAACAGAGCTATCTTGCCAACCAGTGGTGACCGTGCGGTGCTTCCGCTTACCGCACGGGGAGGTCTCGCCGCAGGCAACAAGAGCCACTTGGAAAGTGACACTCATAATCGCATTGCGTCAGAAGCCCAATGAGCACTCTCAATGGCTGAGCGGCAAGAGCATTGGCGATACTCTGGCGGCCAACTTCCGCAGACGCCACGATCTGCTTCCGCCTTTCCAGACGACGTGACTTACAGATCAAGTAGCGACTGGACGTCTTTGACTAACACGCCCGAATGCATCGCATTGCCGCGCCAAGCTAGACCAGGCCAGCGGCAAAGACTGCCTTTGCAACCCCCTCGAAACAGTCCTTCGGAACGGCCTTGCCCATTATTCCCTTTCGGATCAGCTGACGCGCCAAAGCAGGTTCCTGAATAATGCTCAGATGCAGCGCCCTCGCCTGATCAAACAACTGTGAAGCAAGTTCGTCCTCACCGCGGCATACCAAAACCGGCACTCCGGTCTGTCCACGAACGTAGCGCAGTCCAACTAACATCGCGGGGCCCGTCAGTATCAATGTGGCCCGATTGACTCCGAGCGGCGGCTCACTCGCCGATTCCCGACGAAGCCGGCGGTGTTCGCCCTTTACATGTGGGTTGCCTTCCTGCTCCTTAGACTCGCGCTTCGCTTCACTCTCCGTCATGCGCATGTCACGCAAGAATAGCCAGCGCTGAATTAGCAGGTCGGTCAAGCCGCCGATCAGAAACGCCCCAGCAGCAATTTCAATTAAGAATTTGACCTCTTTGAATACAAAGCTGAAACAACCCAAACCGCAGACAGGCAGGTACACCAGCGCCTTCCAACTTGCGAGTGAGGTGAAAAACAGCGTTACGCCGAGAAGGAACACTTTGATCAACGACTTACCAAGCTCGACAAGCGACTTCTGAGAGACAATCCGTTTGAGCCCTTTGATTGGATCCAATTTCTTAAGGCTTGGTTTCAGCGGCTCCACGGAGAACGTCAGCCCACCAGCAGCCAAGACACTGGCTAGAATGCCTGCAGCCACGGCCGCTCCAATGATTGGGGCAACGCTCGTCAACGAAAGTTCGATCAATCCGACCAGTGCCTGCTGGACCGCACTGTTGAAGGGCTGCCCCTGCAGCTTGTCGACGAGCCGCACCCCCTCACGCCATACGCCCTCGATCGCGCCCGCTCGGAAACATAGACAGCCGAATGCGGCGCAAATGCTAAGCGCGCTCACAAAATCGGCGCTGCGCGGGATCTGTCCCTTCTTACGCGCCTGCCGTAGCTTCTTGGGAGTTGGCGGACGCTTCTTCTCTTCGCTCGAGTCGCTCATTTTAGGAACTTCCCGAGCCACTCCAGCACTCCGTAGGACTGGATAATCTCCGTTCCCATGTATTCCATGAGGAAGACGGTGTAACTCACCATGATGATGCCAAAGGCGGCGTTCTTGATGGTGGGGGAGAGGTCGTTCAGCTTAATTTGCGGCGCAAACCGCCCTAGCAACATGAGGGATATCTCAATCAGGAGCAGCAGAGCCAGCACGGGTCCGGAAAATAGCAGGGCCGTGTGCATGATATGATCGAGAAGCGCTACAACTTCCATTGCCCCTTGCATTGTCAGAGGAGGTAGTAGCCGGTACACGGGCCAGATCAGATAGCTGCCATACAGGCACCGAACCATCGTCTGTAGACCTCCAGACGCAACGAAAATAGTAACCCCAGCAGTTCCGAGAAAGAGACCCGTGGCGGAGGCCTGGCTGCGCGTCGCAGGATCGTCCAACTGGCTTGAAACGCTCCGTTGCGTGTCAATGATGTCGCCAACTGCCTGGATGCTCCATAGCGGTATACTTAGGAACATCCCGAACAGCAGGCCGACGAATATCTCTTTGAGACCGAGGAACGCGACCGCGGCCAGACGGGTGGCCGGATCTAGAGTCTGCAGACCGGCCTTGACATGCGCAAGGCATGGCAGTCCAATCACGATCGTCAAGCTTGTGCGGATCATCCCGCTAATCTGCGGCCGCGTGAATACGGGAAGCACCAACATAATGCCTAAGGCCCGCGCAGCGCTAAGGCCCGCTGCAACGACGAACTCGACAGCACTCTGAATTAGAGCTTGCGCCTCGGTGGGTGACAAAGCATGCATTCGCGGCGCTCGTTGTTCGCCTCAGCTAATCTAACCGGTTCCGCTCGCCGTGCCTTAATGTTTGACGCCAAGGCCGCAAATAGTCGGCGGTGTTCGTTCTAATAGCGCTCAACGAGAGCACCAGCCGCACTGCGAGCCCGCAGGGTAGGCCGTCGATCCCCATACTCTCATGCTCGCTCGACAAACTGGCCAGCCACTTTGGTAATTCACCGGTGATGTCGATGGGCGGTTTTGTCCTCACAAACTCGGCCTTCGGTTCCTCACTAATACCTCGATGTGAGAGAGGGGAACTCCGTGAAGATATGTTTGGCCTGTTCGATAAGCGGCGCACTCAGCACCCGAGAAAACAGAACGAGCACGGCGACGACGACGAGGAGCCTCACGGTTAGGGGCAAGGTTTGATCCTGGAGCTGCGTTGCCGCCTGTATTATGCCAACACCCAAGCCGGCCACGAGAGCTGCTAGGAGCGGTGGCAGAACCCACATCATGAAGAGGACGAGCGATCGGGTCAAATGCGTGAGGATGCTGGTCTCGTCCATATTAACCTCCGGCCGTGGCGTAACTTAACACCAACCCGTGCATGAGCCGCGACCATCCGTCGATCGTGACGAACAGAAAGAGCTTAAAAGGAACAGATATCATTGTGGGCGATACCATTGACATGCCCATGGCCATCAGAATCGTCGTTACAATCAGATCAATCGTGATGAATGGAAGATAGAGAAGGAAGCCGATTTCAAAGGCACGCTTTAATTCCGAGATCAGAAAGGACGGTACAAGAATCGCAAAATCATCCGCTGTAGCGTTTGCCCGCATCTCCTCTGACCAAACATGTTCTGTGGATGACAGGAAGAACGTGCGCTGCTCCTCACTGCTGAACTTTTTCAGGTGAGCGCGCAGCGGCTCGCTTCCCTCCTTAGCGGCTGTCGCCCAGTCATCGAGCGTTTGGTAGTGAAGTTGCGGGGCGGTAACGTGGTTGTAGATCTGCTCCAGCACTGGAGCACCAATGAAGACCGTAAGGATCAATGCAGCGCCATACAGAACGATGTTCGGGGGTATGGATTGGGTTCCGAGCGCGTTGCGCACGAGGAAGAGAACGACGGAAACTTTTATGAATGCCGTCGTCGTGACAACTGCGAACGCCAGCAGACCGAGACCGACCGTCGCTGCAAGAAGTGCAGGAATGCCTGGCTGAATGTCAGTCATTGACCGCCAACCCACCACGTAGCCTGATGGCCAGTTCCTCCCCGACACGCACGATGTCGCCGTGGCCGATCAATCGACCATTGGCAACAATGTCAACCGGACGGTCAACGGGACGGCCAAGTTCAAAGACATGCCCTTCGTTGACGCTCCTCAACGTACCCAGCGGGATAGGCCAACGGCCGCATTCGAACACGAGCGTAATCTCAATGCTGTCGATGTCGGTTTCCGAGGGCAGGGTCGATGGCTGGGTTTGGGGTCGTGTTGTCATATATGCACTCTTGAGAGGGTGGGGTTGCAGGCGGAAGGGTCCCCGCAAGATTAGTCTGTCGCCAGCAATCTCCGCCGGCGCCCACAATTTGTCCGCAGTCAGGATGACCTGACCGCTCGCAAAGGGAATGACGTCCGGCAACAGCGCATCGCCAGTTTGTGCTTGGCGAAGAAGCCCGACGGACACGCGCAGCGAGCTAATCTCGCTGGCAACCATGATGGGCAACTCCGGGGAAAGCTTGCGCATTTCTCGGGGCAATTGGCCAAGCATCTCGCCTAACTTACAGAAGGCAGCCGGAACCGGACCCTCAAGAGACGAGAATAGGAACAGCCGCGCCTTGCCCACGAGCGCCCCGTAGACGATGTCGAGTTCCAGATAAGGACCTTCCATCGTTGCTTCGTCGATGCGGATAATTTGCAAATCCTGCGCTAGCAGATGCTCTACTCGAGTGAACCATGGTTCAAGCGCAAGTTCGAGGACGAAAGAGCGGGCTGGGTCCGAAGGTAACGTAAGGCCATGCTGCACTGTCGAAATCAATGCCTCCGCCAACTGGCGCGGCACCGACAAGACGGCCATTTCGGCTCCGACGCGAAATACACAATCAAGCATCGGCGCGGTCGATTGCTGCGCCTGCCACACAAGCCGGTTAATACATATCGAGACCGGCGTATCGCCAAGGCGGCTCTTCAGAACCGTTCGCCGGGGGGCCATCAAATTGAGGCACGAGACCGCGCTATGCGACAATCTTAGCCGCGGCACGAATCGTGCCGGTTCACCGACCGCATTTTCCGCGCTCATGTTCACGGGGTCGGCAGTTCGCGCCGACATAAGAGAAGCAGCCATTAAATCAAAACGCCAATTGCCTGGCTTCGCGAGCCACTCTGATACCGGAGCAAGACCTCATCGTCCGTTTCGATTTGAGCTGCACACTCCGAGCAAGCGTTGGTCGAGCGCTGCACATCGCACTCAATCTGCTGCCATTTCTGGCTCGCCGCCGAACGCTTGGCCCACACGACCCGCGCCTCAACAACCGCCGCCTGGGCCTGCTGTTGAGCGATGCGCGCTTGCTCAAGCACCTGGCGTGCAGTTGCGATCTCAGCTGTGAGGCGTCCAATGACGAGATGAAGCCTACGGTCGAGTTCGGTGACGCACATCCTGTTAGACGATGCGAGTTCTAAATAAAGTTCAGCTTCGAGGCTTGCGCGGCGTTTCTCGGCGCTGGCGGCATTCTTGGAAGCTTTCTCCATCGCTTTAACCGCAATTTGGCGTTCGGCTTGCGTATTGGATAATTGACGAAGCGCACTTCGCTCCCTCATGTCCTTCACCAGCCGCAATTTCGACGCTTGGCTGGGATTCAGTCGGTAAGACGCGACATCCACGTGATGGCCTCCTCAAAGCTGGACGGTTCATCCTGCCCCTGGCGCAAGAAATTCCGCAAGTCCTCGATCGACGCGATTGCTCGGTCGGTCAGCGGATCGCCCCCTGGCTTGTACTCACCGACCTTGATCAAAAATTCGGCCTCATCATAGCGCGAAAGAAGATCTCGAAAGAAAGAGGCGGCCTTTCGATGTGACACAGAGACGACCGCATCCATCACGCGACTTCGGCTCGACAACACGTCGATGGCCGGAAAATGCTCTCGCGATGCGAGCGCGCGTGAGAGAATGATATGACCATCGAGAATACCGCGCGACTCTTCGGCGATTGGATCGCCTGTCCCGTCACCTTCGACAAGTACGGTATAGAAGGCCGTGATCGAGCCCTGCTCGCCCATACCGGCACGTTCCAACAGAGCCGGCAGCAGCGCAAAGACGGAGGGAGGAAAGCCTCGCCGCGTCGGAGGTTCTCCCGCGGCTAGGCCGATTTCACGCATCGCGCGGCTGAAGCGCGTCAACGAATCCATCATGAGAACGACCCGCTGTCCCTGATCACGAAAGTACTCGGCGAGTGCCGTCGCCGTATGAGCACATTGCGCGCGCTCCATTGCCGACCGGTCGGAGGTCTCAACGACAGCGATCGTCCGATCGATGGCATTGCCAATATGGCGCTCGATGAATTCACGCACCTCACGTCCGCGCTCTCCTATAAGCGCAACGACGGTGACCTCAGCGTCCGCGCCTTTAACAATCTGCGACATCAGCGTCGACTTGCCGCAACCAGCGTCTCCATAGATTCCGATCCGTTGGCCTTCGCCACACGTCAGAAGTCCGTCGAGCACGCGGACGCCGAGCGGAAAAGGCTGCTCGATCCCCCGCCGCCTCATTGGGTTGGGTGCCCTGCCGCGTAGGGGACGAGTGTGGGTCGTCTTTATTGGCCCCTTCCCGTCGAGCGGACGGCCGAAGCTATCGATGACGCGGCCCAGCAAATCGGCACCGACCGCAACTTCCTGCATTCGCCCGGTCGGAACCACTTCCGCACGGCTAGACATGCCTACCATGTCGCCGATTGGCGTGAGCAATACTCCATCCGGCAGCAGACCGACCACCTCCGCATCAAGTGACCATCCCGTACTGTGATCCTGCAATAGGCACAGCTCCCCAACGTGGGCCCCGGGCAGCACGGCATGGACCAAGGTGCCGACGGCTCGGGTGACTCGTCCGCGCACAGCACGCGTATCGACATGCTTTGCCGTAGATTTCAGAGATGATAATGCTGCGTGCACCGCGCCTTCAGCAGCCGCATTGCCATAGCTTGGCCTTTGGGAAGTCATTGTTCGTCCTCCTGAACAGGCGGAGCAAGGGCGAGGCGCAGTGTGCGGAGCTGCGCGGCAAGTCCTAGATCGACATTACCAAACTCACTCCACAAAACGCATTGGTCCGGCGTTAGAGCCGGGTCCGGATCAATTCTGACCTTCGGACGCCCATGCGTTCCATGGAATGACGCGAACTCGCATGTCATGGCATCGACGTTCACAGGAGACACATGAAGGCGCAATTCCGCACCGCCATATCTTTGCTCGATAGCGTGACGAACCGACCTCACTAACATCTCGCCCGGATCGAACGAGCCCACCAAGTCGTTCAGGACCTCAATGACAAGTTGTGGCAGCTCCTGTTCCAGCACGGCTTTTCGCCGCGCCAGCTCAGAAGCAGCTCGAGCAACCAGCCGCGCCATTTCGTCCGAGCCTGTCTTCAGGCCTTCGGAGTGCCCGCGCGCCTGCTCGCGATGATAAGCGTTCCTTGCCCAGTTGCGAACCTGCTGTAGATACCGCTGAGCTAGCGCGCGCGTCTGTACCACATCGCACCAGATCCCAAGTTCCGAGGCTGGTATGACTGGACCCACCGGACGTATCTGCGGGCGTTCTGGCAATGCTGGCTCACCCGCGGTCATGCCGGCCGTGTCTCTGCGGCCAAATGGGTCATCACCAAAGACATCAATTGGCCCGCGGCTTTGTGATGTTCGGCGGCTGGACTCTCCGCGGCAGTCCCGACAGGCAAGCAGAGAAGCACGCGCGTACGGTCGAGTTCTGAGGCTCGCTTGAGGAAAGCGCCAAGGCAGGCATATCCGTCATGTGCAATCCGCTGCGAAAGTTGCTCCGGATCGACAATCAATTGGGTTTCGACGGCGCTGGATACATGTCGGATAGCGAAAGCATGTGCTTCCGCACCAATATTTCCGATCAGTGGAGCAAGATCATGCTTTGACACCAGCTTCAGTACCGAACGGGCATGCCAAATGCCGCCAGCGAGCAATGCCGCACGATGCGGATCATGCCCAAGCAAAGCGCCCCTTCCCCAGCTACTTCCCTTCAAGACCAGTTCACTGCCTAGGAGCAGTTCGACTAGTCTTTCCTGTAGTCTGGGAGTTTTCTGCAGTTGCAGCACTGTAGACGCCGCCAGCGACGCATCAAGACGTTCAGCAAAACGGCTTGGATGGATTATCGCAGCAAGCTCCCGCGGCCGACCGGAATGTTGGTTGAGCAAATGATTTGGTTCGTTGGATGTCATCGTTGCGGACATTGCATTCGGCCTATCTCGCATCGGAGTTCCGCTTTTTGCCAGCGGCTAGGACGGCGGGCATACTCGCCGCTGTGTCAATATTCGGCACTTTCCGCCAGAATTGACCTAGCTGGCGCACACGTGTGCTCAGCAGCACGTAAGATAGAATGCCGACCGCGGCGCCGACACCCCCGACCACGATCGCAAGAAAGGTGGCTGACGTGAACTTGGTCGGGTGGATCGAAGCAGCTGCTGGTGCAGAGAACATCTCATGCTGCGCTCGCTCAACCGGCACGAAAACGACGGCCACCTTGTCGTATGATAGTCCTTCAATGCCATTGGCGACGAGCATCTTGATTTGGGGCAACAAGGCTGAGAGGTTCGCATTGGAACCATGTCGAATGAAGACCGACGCCGAGGACGGGGTCGCATCCTGTCGCAAAAGGTCGTTCTTCGGCAAGACAACATGAACCCGGGCGGAGAGAACCCCATCGATATCATTGATTGTGCGCGACAATTCTTCGCTTAGGGCATAAACGTAACGAGCGCGCTCCTCAACTGGGGACGCAACCAGGCCGGATCCCTTGAACACCTCCCCAAGATTCTTAAACACCTGGCGCGGCAAGCCCTGGCCATTCAGCAGTTCTATCGAAACGGCCAATTGCTTTTCTTCGACCTGAATCGTGCTGCTACCGTCCTTAGCGACAACACGGACTGCATCGACACCCTTACTAAGGAGAAGGGCAAGCATCTCGTTGGCTTCACGCTCCTGAACTTTCGTATAGAGATCGGCCTTGCAGCCGGCTAGCAACAGCACAAGCGGCAATAGGAGAACGGCATGCACCTGCCTTCCAGAAGTCGCGCCGCGACCGATCTTTCTTTGCGCGAAAAGAACCATCAACCGCCGCTCAGCCCGCTGATAGCAGCTTATTCAGAGATGAACCGACGGCGCCAGCACTCTTGGAGATGAGCGAAACCTGAATGACGCCGTTGTAAACATCCCGCAGATTCTGCAACGTCGACTCGAAATTGTCGGCACCTTCTGGTTTTCCGATAACATGGACATCGACTCCGTCCAAGCGCGAGATAGGCCGCGCGGCGGGCCCAAGCTGGACGCTCTTCGAAGGGCCCGGCTCGCCGATCGAAGGGAGTCCGGTCGAAGGATATGGTTTGCCTAAGTGCGCTCCAAAAAGATTCTGCAGAATGCGATCGCCCAGTGGACCTGTCTGCGCGACTGCACGCTGAACCTCCGGTACAGGTGGCGCCAACGCGCTGTCGGCCACCAAAGAGGCGGCGCCTTGTTTCGATGCCGCCTTTGCAAGATGCTCATGAAAGTTGCCCGGCGCCGATGAACACCCCTCGGTGAGACACTCGCCGAGGTTGGCAGAGATCGGCATCGCGCCAAACATCACGGAAGGAATCATTGCTCTCGCGTCTATTAGCTGTCGTTGCCGGGAACGGCTCGGCACCCTAGCGAGCCGAGCTGACCAAAACCTGACGTGGATCAAGAGCTACGTCATCCAAAAATCACGATTGGCTTCCAATTTGCGACGAAGTTCGTCTTCCAACTTTGGAAGAGTACCAGCGCATGACCGCCTGGAATACTCAACCACACCACGAGGCTGCACACGTTGAAGAACATTCTAATTGTTGGTGTTTTCATCTCCTTGAGCGCGGTTAGGGCGCTCGGCGCCACTCTAGAGCTGCCATCCACGCCTTATACTTACACAGTTCTGGATCAGGATCTCGCGGCCGCACTGCAGGAGTTCGGCAACAATTTGAATATTCGAATCAATGTCAGCACCCATGTAAAGGGGCGGATTCGCGGGCGCATGCCGGATCTCGCGCCGCGAGATTTCCTCGAACGCGTGACCACTCTTTATAATCTTCAGTGGTACTATGACGGGCTGGTGCTGTACGTATCCGACGCGCACGAGGCGGAAAGTCGCCTGCTTGTCTTAAACCCGGTCACTTTCGATGCATTCAAGGCGGCACTCGATGCACTCAAAATTTCCGATGAACGCTACGTCGTGAGAGCCGCACCGGAAGATGGACTGGTCTTCGCTTCTGGTCCGCCTCGCTTCATCGCGCTCGTCGACCAAATGCTCAACGGCCTAGTGGCGGAGGCCCAGGCGCGACGAACTCTTACGACAACCGCAAAGCCGGCGCCCGCGTCGGTCTTGATGTTGTTTCGGGGCTCCTCAAGTACGGTTATTCGTGATGGACGACCGGAGGGACCTGTTTTGCCCGAGGCGACGCATCAAGATAACGTGGCTCACGCGCCCGGCCCAAGCCAGAGATGAATTGGACAGCAAAAGTCGCTTACAACGGCGCTCAATGCGGTCGCGGCTTTCTTTGTGAGCATGTTGAAAGCTGATGCTGTCGGCATGAGAGCCCGAGACCTAGACGGTGATGCCTTCAACTGGAAAGGTGGGCAGCATCATTCTTGCGCTGGCTACGGCTTTAGCTCCACTCAACGATCGACGATCTCAACCGTTTGAGTACATTTGCCGGCAAACGGTGACTGATCCCATAATGCTTCATGGCGCTGACGGAGCAGACGCTAACCCTCTCGTAACGGGCCGTAAGCGCGCCCACTCGCCATCGCCAGACGACGCGGCAGTATCATTTAATTTTGTTGCACGAACCCGCGCCGATCTTCCGCGGATTGCAGGCCCGAGTTCCCATTTTTGCCATCTGCCGCGTGAGGACGCGACGGAGTGGCAGACACTTTTGGGGGGATGCGGGTATTGCGCAACACCGCATTCATGTCCGTTCGCGCATTCCGCTGAGCGCCGTCAGCTTCTCGAAAGCTAACTCCCGCTACTATAAAAGGGGGTGAATATCTAGCAGGCAATGAGCCTGTTGATCGGGACCTGAGCACTGGACGCTCACTCAGCCGCCGGGAGCAGCCGCCAGGAGTTGTTGGATCTGCCCATCAACACTTGGTGTTCGTCGCGAACTCGGGCTGCACGGTGTGACAGGACGGTGGCGCAATCTCACAGCACAGGATGTATAATGTCAGTCAACAACCTATCCCTCGCCGCCAACTCGAACGTGGCTTTGTCCGGGCTTGCCCCCGGGCTCACTCCGGCGCAAGAGCTGTCAAGTTTCGAGGCGGTGCTTGCGAGCTACGCCTTAAATGACACGACCGGCGATCATTCCGCACCACAGGATTCGGCCTCGGAGTCGACTAAGAACCTGACGGAGGAGCTCATACAGCTGACGGGGAATATCGTGCCACCCGACGTTAGGGCTGCATTGGACGCAGAAGCGTATAGCCAGCCCCCGCAGTCAACCTCTGCTGCGGCCTCCACTGCGATTGCAGCGGCGCCAGTACCCAGCTCACGGATTACATGGAACAGTGGCACTCTGACTGACACCGAGTTGCAGATTGTGTCGGTGCTGAACCGTCATAAAGATAAATGCCCCCTAGATTGGAAGTCGCTCGTAGATTTGGCGACGGACCCCTCCACACCGCCGGATCTGAAGACGGCGATCGAAGCATTGCAGCAGGATCCGGAGCTCTTCTATGCGATAGGCTCACAAGGCGATGGCCGCTGCGGGGGGACAATCAAGGCAGGAGATCTCTCCGGCTTCTCCGATCATCACTCACAAGTGGCTGCATTCCAGGAGCAGCAGGCGCGGCGCTACGAGCATAACTACGTTCCGTCGGACGGCACCGGAAACGGCCAGCCCTGCGTTATGACCCAGACCGACGCACTGCGTGAGCTCTATCGCTATTCTGATAATTTGCCCAAGAACCTGAGCCTCGCGGATTTCAGGCAGATCGTTGATGGCGAGGCTAAAACGGGTAAATGCCCACCTCAGGTTCTCGCAGCCGCGAGATACTTCCTCAATCATCCAGAGGAATGGAAACAGTTGTATGGCGGCTCGGTAGATAAGGTCCACAAAGAGGACTTCTTGCAGATGGCTTCGTCATCGATGAACCTCACGCATGCCGAGTTGGATACGCTAGGTACGATCAATAAGAACCAAGCGGCTTTTTTCGGGAAGGGTGACCTGACCCGGGAGACGCTCACTAGTATGGTCGATGACAAGAGTCTCGCCCCGGACGTGCGAAAGGCGGCCTCCCAGCTGTTGTCGGATCCTCTCTTGTTCGGATTGCTGAACAACTCGATCACAGGCTACAAGACCCACCACAAGTTCTTCGACTTCGGCGGCGGCCATACGGTCGATTCCGGCAACATCAGCAGTAACGATTTCACCCATTTCTTCAGCAACATGTCCGGCGCGAACCGCACCGCTCACCAATTGAAGCAGCACGCTGTTCAGCCGGCTGCCGACCAGGCGGCCGTCAAGGACATGATGACGGGCGTGGCGGACCAGCCGGACGTCAAGTCACCCAAGAAAAACGGAGGTGCCTTCATGCACGCCTTTGATGAAGTGCTCAAGGTGGGCTCCAACGTGCTTGACTGGGCTGCGACGGCAGTTGGTGTACTCGGCTTCATTCCAGGTTTGGGGGAATTGACCGATCTCGCGTCAATGATACTCGAGAGCGAGGCGCAAGCAGCAAATCTTCTGCACACAGCCATCACAGGCGGCAACATAAAGCAGGCGCTGGAAGAAGCGGGACTCAATCTTGCGGCACAGGCGGTGGGTTGTATCGGCGGCCCGGAGGTCAAACTAGCCATGCGCGAAGGCTTGACGAAGCAGGCAATTCAAGAAGCCGCGACGGCCGGCGTCAACCTTCCGGTCTCGATGGCACAATCTTACGCGGAGGACTATTTGAACTCCCTAAAGGAGCGGATTGAGTCCGCGGACATGCAAGCTGCAGGCGTTTACAGCTAGTCAGAGTGACTTGGGGCTCTCGGCTCACAACTGCGTGGCTAGACGAGCTTGCGCAGCCCTCGTGCGGTTGGGTCTCCACTCCAAACCGGTAGGGGCTCGCAAGCTTTGCCAGCATGTTCGAGCTCCTTACCCACATCCGACGACTTTGCTTCGCCGGTTTTCACCATGGCCCGCTTTATGTTTGGCTGGACTCGACCGGTGCTTCGAGAGCAGCCCCAAATGCGGCACGTCGTCGCAACAGTTCGATAGGCGGCCGTCCGGTTCCAACAGCCGACGCTGAACTTGTCGACTTTCTTAACACCGGGACAGAACGAGATGATGTCGACGAGAAGGCACACGCCGCACTGAGATGCGCAATAGGGCAGAACGAATGAGACCAAGGGCGACCGCTCGAGGCTTGCCCTTTGCCCGCTCAGCGGGAAAGTGCTCGATGACGCTGAGGGCTTAGCAGACTTGGCGGATTTGCCTTGACGCTCTAATCGCTTCAGCACGCTTAACATTCCAGGTCGTGTTTGATCCGATCTAGGCACATCGCCGCCTGCGCTTGGCAGGGAGAAATGTCTTAATGCCTTACCTGATGGAGATGCCGCCGGCGACGGCGAGCGGGACGTTATAGCATCTCGGCCTCAAAGCCTGATGATCAACGAGACCGCCCGATCAACCGGCTTCATAACATGATCGTCTTTCTTGGTGCCAACTGTCTGATCTCCACACGTGGCCGATGCACCAATCACGTCGAATTCGTTAATCCGCCAAAACCGGTTGAATTTCTGAGATCCGTCAGCTTGTCGAAAGCTAATGCTCGCACAGTGAGGAAAGCCACGACGGCATGACCACCTTGACATAGGAGACGCCTTTAATGCGCATTCCGAGTTCAAGCGCCACTGCGCGCGTTGCTCCTGACTTCCATGCTGCTCGTGGTGACAAGAACGGCTCCCGCACACCCGACGACAATGACAATCATGGTCAATCGCCTGGTACAAGCAGCGCTGGAAATGGCACGTCAACTCCGGACAGTAGCTCGCAAGAGGCCGCGTTGCGCCAAGCATTCAACGCCGCTCTCGGAGCCGCGGCTGTCCAAATGGCAAGTAATGCAATGGCTCGTTTCCATGAGGCCATTAGCGAGGAGGATTCCTGACGCCGGATGTTGCGGCGTCGGGAAATAGGAGCCGCCAGGAGCGGCGACACCCGAACACACAGGAGAACAATATGCCTTCTAAAATTGGTGCGACTACTGCCTCGGTCGCAGGGGGGGCCGCTGGCACCGCTACGGCCGCAGTTGGTGCTGCAGCTGCTGAAGTCACCGGAGACGCCGCTTGGCACGCCCAAATCGCCGCTCTGACTGCTGAAACCACCAAAGCGACTGAGAGGGATGTGCAACTTCGCATCGTTTCAACAGAGCTCACGACGATCAAGAAGGTCGCCGACGAGCGGGTGCAGTAACGGAGGAGGTGGGACGACGTCGTCGTTCCACCTTTCTTCGCCTGCGTAAGCTGCAAAGCTCGCAACGAGCCGTACGGCTCTCTCGCTGTTCAGGAGACCGTCGACCGTGAATGAACCACACTCCCTGCATTTCGAGGTGCTGTCGGGGCTTTACTCCGGGCTGACCGGCAAATTGGGCTTTGGATCGAGCCTGATTGGTAGCGACCTGGATGCTGACTTGGTTTTCATCGAACAAGGGCTCGAACGTCATCACTTTCGTATCACCCCCCATCACAATTCGATTGAAATCGAGCCTCTTGCGCCGCAAGTAAGGATAGAGGGACAACGGGCACTTCTCCCGAACGAGCGCGTTGCTGTTTCTCTTCCCGCCGTCATCCATGCGGGCGAGATGTCCATCCGTTGTTCCATAGAGGATTCCAAACAAGCTGGCTCCATCAGCCGCTGGCTCGGATCGACCGCGGTACTCGCCTCTGTCCTGATCAGTTCCGTCGCGGTCGGCGCCGTCTCAACGAGTTTCGTCGAGACGGACAGCGCTGTTGACGTGAACGCCGACTTGCACCGTAACGTCGACGTTGCACCTAAGCTGGCGCCCAACGCTCCTGATGCTCCGACCGCCGAAGCAGCTGCCACACGGCTGCAAGAGGAAGTTGATCGAGCGGGCCTTTTTGATATCAAAGTCCGATCTGAGCCGGGTGTTGTCGCTGCTGACGGTACCGTAACGCGCGCTTCTCTCCCAAAGTGGCGGGAAGTTCAAGAATGGTTCGATCGCGATCGAAAGGACGCATATGTTCTCGTCAATGCAGTCGCCATCAGGGAGGAGAAGACGCCGTCCTCGATTTCCGTCGAAGCCGTTTGGCGAGGAAGTGAGCCATATCTGGTCATCGCTGGTCAAAAGTATTTCGTGGGCGCGCTGTTGAATAACGGATGGACCGTCAATGGGATTGAGGAACGACGTCTGCTGCTGAGCAGGAACGGCCGGCTTGTTGCCCTCCCCTATTAGAGTTTCAGCCCGCGAATAAGGAGGAAAGACTCATGACTAGGCTGTCTGAGCATTCGCTTGAGCCCGGCGCCTCTTTTGAGGAGCTCAAGGTCGACGACAACCCACCTGCTATTACGCCGGCGACTGCTAGAGCCACGGAATCCGCAATCGAGAGAACTCATGCAAATGGTGGCAAGAGCTTCGCGATTTTCCAGGATGATCCCCCGCAAGATCTGCCTGTTGTCTCCGCGATCGTAACCGCACTGGACCTTACCTCTATTGATCCCGTTTCGCGCGTCAATGTCAACGAGGCGCGCGGCGAGATTGGTGAGATCAAGCCAGGCTCAGAACTTGCTTGGCTTAATGGTCCCAGTCTCGCGGACAACCTGCTCTCCTTTGTCACGCCGCGCCTATTTCATTCGCATGTTTTGCGCCCAGAGAAGCAGGGCATTCTTCTCGAGCGTTTGGCCGATACGCTCTCGGCCGCGCCAGAGAGTTCGGTGTCTCGTGAAGACCTCGCGATTGTGCAGTTGGAGCTGCGACGGTTAATTCTGCTCCGGCAGAATGACAACGGTTTAATCAAAGGCTAGCAATGGCCGCGCCTGACGGAGAGCAACACCTCACACCTGCTCCGCCGCCACACTTATCACGTGCCGGTGAGGTTTTGCACATCACAAGAAGGGAGCGTGATTTGCTCTGCGCGCTTTCGTATGTCCATCTTGCCTGCGGTCAGAGCGCACAGAGCCTGGCTCTGTTGCAAATCGTAGCTCACGAACATTCTTACGACGTCGAGCTGCTCCGCATTCTGGTCTACGCTCTGATCTCGGAGGGCCACGGTGACGACGCATTGGCGGCACTGGACAGGTTAGACAAGCTTGACGACGACCCGTCTTCGCGCCTGCCTTTGATGGTCTTGCGCAGTCATGCGCTTCGTCAGGCCGGCCGCATGGCCGAGGCACGCGCACTCTTCAAGAGCTATGTTTCATTGCGGAGCGCTGCTCCAATCAAACAATAACAGGCTTCTCATGGCCAATACCCTGCATAGTCTCATCGTGCGCGCACCAGCTAACCCAGATTTGATGGTCGCGTTGATGCTTCTTCTGGCGATCGGAATGATGATCATGCCGATCCCGATCGTATTGATCGACATGCTGATCGGCTTCAACCTCGGCTTTGCCATACTGCTGCTGATGGTGGCCCTGTATCTCAAGACGCCGCTTGACTTTTCGTCCTTGCCAGGCGTCATCCTGATCTCGACCGTCTTTCGCCTAGCGCTTACCGTCGCGACGACGCGGTTGATTCTTGCGGAGGGGGATGCCGGCAGCATCATACATACATTCGGCGATTTCGTTATATCCGGCAATATCGCTGTTGGCATCGTCATATTCCTCATTGTGACCATGGTGCAATTCATGGTTCTCGCCAAAGGCGCAGAACGGGTCGCAGAAGTGTCGGCGCGTTTCACGCTCGACGCGCTTCCGGGCAAGCAGATGGCAATCGACGCGGAACTGCGCAACGGGCACATCGATCAGAACGAATCTCGCCGTCGGCGAGCGGCGCTGGAGCAAGAGAGCCAACTTCACGGCGCTATGGATGGCGCTATGAAATTTGTGAAGGGCGACGCCATCGCCGGGCTCATAGTTATCTGCATTAACATGCTGGGCGGCATCACAATCGGCTTGCTCTCCAAGGGCATGCCCCTGGAGGAGACGCTGCATCAATATACGATCCTCACCATAGGTGATGCGCTAATTTCGCAGATCCCGGCTCTGCTGCTGTCAATTACGGCTGCAACCATTGTCACTCGTGTCAATGGTCCTTTGCAGCTCAATCTGGGTGGCGATATTGTCAGCCAACTGACGGCCAGCACGCAAGCGCTGCGGTTGGCCGCCGGCGTCCTGATTGTGATGGGGCTCGTACCGGGTTTCCCTTTGCCTCCGTTCATCATGCTGGCCGTACTCTTCGGCGCGGCGAGCTTTGTCAATGTTGGCGTGCAGCGCGCCAAGAACGCCGCCAAGACGGAGGTCAGTAGCGCCGGTACGCCTCAAGCTCCATCGCAGGGTCAGAAACAGACCTTGCCTGCAGAGGCCCTTCCAATCGCGCTGTTCCTCGCACCAAACCTTGCAGGTGCAATCGACAAAGAGGAACTCGAGCAGGCAATCGTGCGAATATCGACACTGGTCTCATCTGATCTTGGTATCACAATTCCGCGCATACCAACCAAGATAGACCAGCTTTTACCTGAATCGCAATTCAGGGTAGACGTTGAGGGAGTGCCCGTTGGGCGAGATTTTGTGGATCCGACGCAACTCATGCTCAACGACGACGTAGCGAATATTGAATTGAGCGGTATCCCCTTTCGGCAAGACGTAGAGACAAATCGGATTTGGATCGAACAACTTCATGCGCCGGCTCTCAAAGCAGCCGGGATAGGGTATCACCGTCCGAGCGAAGTCGTCGCCTTGCGCGTCCAGTCGACATTGATGCGCTATGCACAGCGCCTGGTGGGCATTCAGGAGACCCGACAATTGCTGGGCCGAATGGAGCAGGAATATGCCGATCTGGTGAAGGAGGTGCTGCGCACGATGCCGGTTCCCCGGATCGCCGATGTCCTGCGCCGCTTACTGGACGAGGGCATCCCAATTCGCAACACTCGCTTGGTCCTGGAGGTGTTGGCAGAATGGAGTGAGCGCGAACAAAATGTTGTGTTGCTTACCGAATATGTTCGCTCCGGTCTGAAACGGCAGATCTGTCATCGCTATGCCAACGCCCACCGTGTCGTGGCAGCCTTTATCGTAGAGCGCCACACCGAGGATATCGTGCGCGGTGCGGTGCGCGACACCGCCGTGGGTCCTTATCTCGTTTTGGACGATTGCGATAGCGAGATGCTGCTTTCGCAGTTTCGCAAGATCCATTCGAGCATCGCACGCGGTCAGAGCCAACCCGTCATTCTGGGTTCGATGGATATCCGGCGTTTCGTCCGGGGTTTTCTCACCCGCAACGGGATCGACCTTCCTGTTCTTTCGTATCAGGATCTCGCTGCGGATTTTACGGTTCAGCCGATTGGATCCGTCAAGCTAGAGGCTTCACAACATAAGACTTCCCCAGGAGAGCGTCGTGACCCGATCGCCGCAACCAGCTAACAAAGGCACAGCAGTGGTCGTGAGATAGCAGTTGAATTTATGTAAAATGAATGTCTGGCGGCGGTTGTTCTCACTTGATCCGAAGTTATACTCAGCCATCCTCGCTCCGCTTGCCATTCTGCTACTCGGAGGCTGCGCGAGCTCGCCTAAGCCCAGTCCTTCATCGCAGCAAGAGACCGCTCCAGAACGCTAGGCGACAAGGATATCGATCCTGCTATGCGCGACCGCATTGCCTACGCTCTCCAAGCGGACGCTGACGAGGAGACTTTTCGCGAAACGTTGAAACAACAACCGGGCAAGGTCAATGCGGCGATTCCTCTGGCGCGTGCCCTGCTGGTGCGCAAGCGCCCGGATGAGGCGCTTGATGTCCTCGACAAGGTCTTGCTCGCGGTCCCTGCAGACCTGCGCGCCCTGAATTGCGAAGGGAGTTGTGCTTGACAGTGAAGGACGTCACCGTGAAGCACAAGCGCTATATCGGCAAGCTCTCGCAACGACCCTCGATAATCCGATGCTGCGCAACAACTTAAAGCTGTCGCTCGTACTTAATGAGAAGGCCAAAACAGGAAGCGCGAGCCTACAGCAGTTTTAGCCGCCCATCAGGGGGCGCAATCTCGCTAGCGCCGTTGCTCGCTAACGATACATTTCCTGCAGGGTTTGGTAGGTTGAGCACGGCTCAGCCTGCATCCGCTGGGGTCCTTTTTCGGCTAACGGGTTAGTCGCGAGTCAATGTGCAGATGCTCTCTTATCCCCGAGGCTTGGGATTGCGTGTGCTGGTTCTGACACTCATGTCTGTCTTCCAGCGACCTAGTGTATGCGATGGAGAGAGCATTTGCTGGTTTTTCTCTACAGCAACGCCGAAGAAACATTACGCACGACGCAAGCAATTCGCATTGCTTGTCGCACCGGCCGCCGACGAACAACTTGATGGTATGCTCAGCACGAGGTGGCTCGACATCTCTCCAGATTTGGCGTCTTCGATCGAAACGGCCGAAGACACACCATCAGATTCGCTCCTCAAACGGAAATCACTTTGGACCGTTCTGATGGTGGACATTGGCGCACACCGCGACTGGGCTGGAAACCGGCACGATGACGCGTGGCCCCCATGGCGTCAATCCGCGAATGATTCCTCCTCTCCGGATGCAAATGGAAAGCCCCGGCTCGAAGCCGGGGCTTTTGTTGAGCTATCATCGCCGCGCAACTCTCATAGACCACGGTGCGGTTGTTACCAGGGATCTCATCCGGTCAAAGCGGTCGGCTTCGACCCGCCGAGGACTCAACGTAAGCCGACAATGTCGACTTACGTTGCTCCACCGCCCGCCGCGACACGAACGCTTGCAGATCCGCGCTACATAAAGTCACCGTCCTCGTCGGAATCTGCTGCAGCTTCAGTATCACTGTCCGCTTTGGAGAGATAGCGCCGAGAACTAGTTGCACGTTGCCATTCACCATCGCTGTTTAGCTCCCACTTTCCGGACTGGGTGGGATCGAGCACCATGTCGTCCTCATCCACTTCAACGAACCCCATTGCTTGCGCGCGGGCTTTCGCTTCTGGATTAGCAGGACGCCAATTCACCAACGGTCGTTCGCCGTCTTGCCGAAGTTGGTGCTCGAGCAGAATATCGCCAGCATTCGTGACAAGCGGATGAGCCACCTGAAAGTCGACAACTGAGGTGACTTCACTTCTTCCGGGGAACTGGTCTCGCCACCTACCGCTTTCGAACTCAGTCATGCTGAATCCGCGTTCAGTCCTTTGCAGGCCGACGCTCATATTTCCTAACTGGTAGCTGTAGTATCGGGCGTCCTCGGAATCTCTTCTGACGGCGTACTTCTCGGCAACCTCTACCGTGCGCCTTGCTCTTTCAGATACAAGCTCAGAGTATTCGTGAGGATTGTTGGCGATTCGATTGATAGCTTCCCCATGATAGTTCCGCGCCTCTCTCCTGAATGTCGCTTGATCGATCTCAACCACGGGTGGCCTTGCAAGGAGGGCATATTGCGGATGCGAAGATGAGCTGCCGGCCGAATCTTGCAACTGCATTCTAGCGAACGCGTCCGCGAAGTCTTGGCTTTCGCAATTCGAATGCTCCGCATCTTGCCGATAATAAGTTTCGTTCTCGGAAAAATTGTTGATTCGACCGTACATGATGAGCACTCTCCTATGGTTCACATGTCTTGCATTGTGTCGGGCCGCTGACCAACCCACTCGTAGACCCCTAAGCTGTCCATACTCTGACACCAGCCTATAAATGGAAGGGACCTGCTGCTGCGCGGTGCTGGTCAGCGAGTACAGTTTCGGCGCCATGCCTCGGAACCGGTTGATGAGCGCCGTAACGAACAGGCCTCGCCTCCGCTAGGGCGAGGACCTTCCGAATAGAGTTGCATCATCCAAGCTCGCTCCTCCTCAGCATAGGATTAAATCAGACAATTCCCCTCTGACGATGTCGATTCGGGAGAAACAACAGGCTCTAGATCGAGATCTTACTTGGCCTGTTTGGATCGTGGTCGAGTAGCTCAGCCATTTGGCTTTCGCCCTCACAGATCCGGGCAGGCGGCTTTCCCGCACCCGGCTCTTCCCGAGAGTAACCCGCGTCATATCCGCGCCTGCGCCCAAGTGCGAGTGATGCCCGGACCGGGCAGACGGAAGTGTGTCGTCAGGGTCTCGAACTCCGACCAGCCCATGCGCCGACTTTTCTGGCTACGCCGTCTCAGACAGCGCATCCACGTCCGACGCACTTCGCGGTAGAAGCCGTTGAGCGCTGGATAATTGTGCGGCCTGCCGTAGTAGCCGTAGTGTCCACGCAGAACAGCGGCGAACCACTGGTGCTGCGTGGCCAGTGACTCGTGCATGAGCCGCCAGGCGTCCTGGCGCAACGCCGTCAGCTTGCGCGTCAGGCGTTTCCCGTCCGTCTTGTGCTTCACCATGAACCGGCCGTCCCGGGTCCGCCCGCAGTAGTGGGTGAAGCCGAGGAAGGCGAAGGTCTCGGGCCGCCGCTCGCCGCGCCGCTGACGCGAGAGGGCCTCAAACCGGCCAAACTCGATCAGCCGCGTCTTGCCCTCATGAAGCATCAGGCCAAAGCTGGCCAGCCGCACCTTGAGGGCCAAGAGCATCTCCTGCGCATCCGCCTTACTCTCGAAGCCCATGACGAAGTCGTCGGGCATAGCGCACGGTGCGACCGCGTGCATGGCGACGGCGCCATTGGTGGGCCCAGAGATCGAGGACGTAGTGCAGGAAGACGTTGGCGAGGAGCGGGCTGATGCCCGCCCCTTGCGGAGTACCCCTGTCCGTTTCTTGCTTCTCGCTGCTCTCCAGAACACCGGCCCGCAGCCACAGCCCAATGAGCCGTAGAATGCGAGGATCGGCGATCCTGTGCGCCAGCATCCGCAACAGCCACTCGTGGTCGACCGAGTCGAAGGAAGCGGCCACACACTACCCATCGCCATGATATCCCAGCTTCGGTGACGATCACGCGCAAGCGTCACGCATTCGAAGGTCAGGCGTTGGCCGTGATCGGCACCATTAGGCGGCGCGGCGTCCGCTATCTCCTCACAGTTCTGCCAGATGGCAGTCGGTCGTTGATTCCGGCGAGTTGGACCGATTGGAAGGTTGAGCCGCTTGGAGGCACGCCGCCGACCGATGACGCTGTCCACGATCTCGGCAGGCTCGGTGATTTGCTCCACTTGCGCAAGCTCGTCGACGCTCTTTGCATCGGGGGTGCCGAGTCGGCGCCGTGCAAGGAGAGTCGCCATGCAATTGAACCTGGAGTTTTTCGATCAGCCCGATGTTCCACCAAGCGCGCCAGCAGCGTGGGACCAAATCGACGAAGCCGCCCGCATGGCGGC
The DNA here is from genome assembly GCF_015291665.1 of Bradyrhizobium sp. CCBAU 53338. NCBI lineage: Bacteria > Pseudomonadati > Pseudomonadota > Alphaproteobacteria > Hyphomicrobiales > Nitrobacteraceae > Bradyrhizobium > Bradyrhizobium sp. CCBAU 53338. The sequence goes on along the minus strand of NZ_CP030049.1, from coordinate 619,050 downwards.
AATCGAGATTCTGGCGCGCCTCATTGCACGCCTGCTCCCGGACGACCTGGCGATGGAGGCAAGCGATGAGTGAGCGCGTCAAGATTACGTCAAGTCATCTCTCTCGACAGGCTTTCGTCTATCTGCGCCAATCCAGCGCCGCACAGGTCGAGCACAACCGCGAATCAACCGACCGGCAATATGCGCTTGCCGGCAAAGCGCGTGACCTCGGCTGGCCCGATGAACGCATCATCGTTATCGACGAGGATCTTGGCCTCTCCGGTTTGGGCTCGGTGGCGCGTTCGGGCTTTGCCCGCCTCACCGCCGAAGTGGCGCTCGCGCGCGTGGGCCTGGTGCTCGGTCTCGAAGTCTCGCGGCTCGCGCGCAATAACGCCGAATGGTACCGCCTGATTGATCTGGCCGGATTTACCGACACGCTGATCGGCGATGCCGACGGCATCTATCATTCGGCCGTCTTCAACGATCGCCTCTTGTTGAGGCTCAAAGGCACGATGAGCGAAGCCGAACTGCACGTGCTGCGGGCTCGCCTCAACGGCGAATCCGCAACAAGGCGGCGCGGGGTGAACTGCGCCGCGGGCTGCCGGTCGGCTTCGTCTGGGGCGAGGCTGATGGCGAGGTCCGCTTCCATCCTGACGAAGCTGTCGTCATCGCCATTCGCAGTGTTTTTGCACGCTTTGCCGAGATGGGATCGGCGCGTCGCGTTTGGCTCTGGTTTCGTTCCGAGGGGCTCACGTTCCCGCTGCAGCTGCACGCCCGTGCCCAGATCCGTTGGGTCGAGGCAAGCTACACCGCCATCCACCAGGTCTTGACCAATCCCGTCTATGTCGGCGCCTATATCTATGGCAAAACGCGTCAAGAGACGATTCTCTTTAGCACTGGTGCCCGCAAGAGGCGGATTCGATTCTTGCCGCGTTCCCAATGGCAGGTTCTCATCCCCGAGCATCATCCAGGGTTCATCGACTGGCAGACCTATGAAGCAAATCAGCAACGTCTCGCCGCGAACACGCGACCCCAGCCGCACAAGGGCGGCGGCGCCGTGAGAGAGGGCAACGCCCTCCTGCAAGGTCTTGTCAGTTGCGGCCATTGCGGCCGCCGCCTGCACACCCACTATCGCGGACGCAATTCTTCGCCAGGTTATCACTGTGCTGGCAAAGTGCTGGTCGAGAACCGAGGCGTTTACTGCCTCAATATCGGCGGCGTTCAGGTCGATGACGCCATCACCCGGGCGTTCATTGCCGCGTTGGAGCCCGCCAAACTGACCGCGACACTCACCGCCGAGAGGGAGGCGACGGGAAGTCTAGTGTAGTGAACACCTAACTTTCGTGCGCTAGTGTCGGGGGCCGCGTGAGCTGTCGTTGTGTGAGTGAGCAAACTGCTCGTAGATCGAGCTAATCAGCTCAACGGGGATGATATCGAAGCGGTATGGAAATAGCGAATGCTGCCCAGTCTCCGGGTCAATGGCTTCGAGAAAGTCCGCAACCGAACAAAGTGCTTATGGCGCAAGCGGCTCATTGGCATGGAGGCTGGAAACATGTCTCCGTTGAACGTGGCGCGAAGCCATGCAAATAACGCGTGCGAAGACGTCGTATTGCGTAAGGCGTCAGGCAACGTGTCTTCGCCGCAATGTTTTTTGAGCTTGCGCTTATCTACGATACCGCGGTCGACGAGATACTGGGTAAATATTACTCGGCCGATTAGACCTTGAGCGATGCCTCGCTCTAGGTCATCAGCGACGAGGTCCCGCTCGAGAGCGCTTAGATCGGACAGAAGCCTTTGATCGACGGTATTCTTCCGATTGATGGAATCGTTTCGAAGCCAGAATTGGCCGCTCTCCATTGCGAGGCGCCCGGCGAGTTCGTCCAGCGCGGTTAGCTCGCTAGCGATGATCTTGAACGTGTGGAGTCGGTTAGCTTCCGCATCGCCTTGTGCAAGCGGCCGGCCAAAGCCGTTGTAAAGCTCGATTGTGCTCGGGCTGACGATCCACAGGAGGGGCGTGTCGTGCCCATGGCGTCGCCAGCCTCTCAAGCTCGCTCGTCGATCACGCGAAGTCAAAGGAACTTGCCGTTCGCACCAGGGACGTCGCGTTACCAACGGCCCCGAGTAGAGCAGTTGTTCAATCGGTTTCCTCTTAAGCACGCAAGATGCGCTGAAAGCGCCCTGGCGTTCACCACAAGTCGGCAGCCGACATTTATCGGAAATTGAACGGTGATGGGTTGCGCCGGCTCGCCGCGAACAGAAGCCCTGCGTCCATTCCGAAGCCGAGCTTTTGAGTGTCTGCCTTTCGCAAGAACCGTTAGTTGCGGGGATACGCAACACCCGATTGTTGCGTTTGGTAGAACAGGAAATTCCGAGAGCCTCTGCATAACTGATCAGAAATGGCGACTCTGCGCCCCAACGCCTTCTAAGCTGTTGATTTAAAAGGTAGTTCATCGCTGCGCAGGTTGCTCGACCTGCTTCGCGAGCGCTAACCGGATCTCTCGGCCGCTCGAGGGACGGAATGAGTGTCACTTCGCTGGGGACATCGCAAGGCGCGGTCGGTCGCCACAAAGCGCTCGATCATGGGAGGAATCAATTTAGGGGGCTCTGTTGGCGTCGCGCTGCGGTTCCGTGTCAGAATTTCCGCGTTGTCCGGCCTCTAACGGGGCTATTTCATGCCTGTGATGTCTGGTTGCTAAGACGGTCGCCGGACATCCACACGATGACGAGGTTGGCCGAAGCGTTGAAGGAGGTCTTATCCTAGTGTCTTGAACCAGAAGTTCGCAACATCGGGTCTTGTTTTTCCGGGGCGCTGTAACGACAGAAGCGCTCGATGGAAGCAAGGATGTCGTCGGCGGATTTGGTCCATCGGAACGGTTTCGGATCGGCGTTGTGTCGTTCGATGAATGAGGCGATGTCTGCCCTGAGGGCGGCTACGCTGCGATAGACGCCGCGCCTGATCTTCTTATCGGTAAGAAGCGCGAAGAAGCGCTCGACCTGATTGAGCCATGACGAACTGGTCGGGGTCAGGTGCACATGCCAGCGCGGCCGTTTAGCCAGCCATTTCCGGATCAGCGGAGTCTTGTGGGTGGCATAGTTATCCATGACGAGATGGACGTCGAGTTGGCGGGGCACAGCGGCCTCGATCTCGTCCAAGAACTTGCGGAACTCGGCGGCACGGTGCCGTCCGTAGCACTTGCCGATAACCCGTCCGGTCGCAATGTCGAGGGCGGCGAACAGCGATGTGGTGCCGTGTCTTTTGTAATCGTGGCTCCTTCGGGCCGGCTGGCCGGGACGCATTGGCAACATCGGCTGACTGCGGTCCAACGCCTGGATTTGCGACTTTTCGTCTACACACAGAACGATGGCGTGTGCCGGCGGCGAGACGTAAAGGCCTACGACATCGCGCACCTTGGCCACGAAGTTCGGATCGGTCGAGAGCTTGAACGTCTCCATCCGGTGCGGCTGGAGGCCGAAGGCCCGTCAGATGCGTTGTACCGTCGATACGGATAGGCCGCTCGCCTTCGCCATGTCCCGGGAGCTCCAATGAGTGGCGTTCTCAGGGCAACTCTCCAACGTTCTCACGATCACGGCTTCGATGCGGGCGTCGTCAATCGTGCGAGGCGCGCCGGAGCGCGGCTCATCATGCAGCCCGGCCACGCGCTGCTCCACAAAACGTCGTCGCCACTTGCCTACTGTGCCCCGCTCCAGGCCTAGCTTGGCCGCCACGTCCTTGTTCTGACCACCTTCCGCGCAGGTCAGCACGATCCGGGCTCTCAAAGCCAGCGCCTGCGCCGTCTTCCGCCGCTTCGTCAGCGACGTCAGTTCGGCGCGCTCGTCATCGCTCAATATCAGGGGGGCAAGTTGCTGGACCGCCATCGGAGACTCCGTCGCTGTTTGCCGCCATCTTTGGCACAGCGACGCGAATCTAATGCGAATCTACGATTGCGAACTTGTGACTCAGGACACTAGAGTTTTACTTCACCGATCTGGCGAACAGTCGTTGCAACGCGACTGCAAAAAAAGGGAGGCTGCCAACTGCGCGGGTGTGAATTGGCCGGATAGCTCTCGACTTAAGCAATGGTTTCCACGATTTCATAGCGCCGGATCAGCGGTCCGATCCCCTCGTTGAGCAGGGTCAGGACGTTCTGCGTTGTCGGAGCGAGGAGTTCAATCCGCTCGATGCGAACTGGACTCCATGAAGGCTGCTTGTCCTCATCCGAGGCGATTTCCTCGCGGAGTTCGAGAACGATCTGTCGCACCTCTTCCAGCTCTGCAAAAAAGAAACTCTGGATTCCTGTGTCTTTCCAGCGATCTTCGTTCGGCTCAATCTCGCGTGAGTAGGTATATAAGATCATGGTTCCTCGCCTGCATGGGCGGCGGCGATCAAGGTGAGACCTTAGCGACAATCAGGATGAGACTGCGCGGATGGGGACGGACCGAAGGGAGGGCGTAGCCCGACCGGAGGACCGTTCCCATCGGCGTCGCGTTTTTCGGACCGGTCTGGCGGCTGGGTGCGGCTGGTGCAAGCTGTTGATTCGTCTCGACAAGAGGGAATCGATGCCTTGCCTGGCCTTCACATCACCGACCACCAGATGAGATGGGATGGTTGCCGCCCTCCCCAGACGGCATCGTAATGTGCCAAGAACGCAGTGTTTGAACCCCGAAGCGAAGAGGACGGCAAATTGATGGATACGGTGATCGGAGTGGATCTAGCCAAGAATGTGTTTCAGCTCCACGGGGCGTCAATGGCGGGACACTTGAAATTTCGAAAGAAACTGTCGCGGCTTCAGTTTCGGAAGTTCATGGCGGGCCACCCATCGGCAGTGGTGGTGATGGAAGCCTGTGGCAGCGCCCACTATTGGGCACGGGAGATGGTCAAGCTCGGCCATGAAGTGAAACTGATCGCTCCGCAATATGTGAAGCCTTTTGTGAAACGCCAAAAGAACGACGCGGCTGATGCCGAAGCAATCGTGATCGCGGCACAGCGCCCCGAGATGCGCTTCGTCGAGCCGAAATCGGAAGAACAGCAGGCCAGGGCAGTGCTCTTTCGGGCTCGGAAGCGCCTTGTTCATCAGCGCACCGATCTGGTGAATGCGCTGCGTTCTGTTCTCTACGAATTCGGCCATATCATCCCGCAAGGAATCGAACAACTTAAACGCATTGACGCAATCCTCGAAGATCCGAACAGCGATCTACCAGAACTGGTCCGCGAGGAATGTCGGAGTCTCATTGATCAGATCGCCTACAAGACGGAGCGGATCGATGCCAAGGCAGAGCAGCTCAAGAAGTTGGCGACGCGGACGGTCACGGCGCAGCGGCTGCAGACAATGCCGGGGGTCGGCCCGCTGACCGCACTCGCGATCGAGGCTTTCGCGCCCGACATGGCGGCCTTTCGACGTGGCCGAGACTTCGCGGCTTGGCTCGGCTTGGTCCCACGGCAACATTCCTCAGGGGGAAAGGAAAGGCTCGGACGCGTTTCGAAGGAAGGACAGGCGGACATTCGCCAGTTGCTCATCGTTGGGGCGATGTCGCGGCTGAACTGGCTCGGGCGCAAGTCGATCCCTAGCGGATCCTGGCTGGCGCAGATGCTGGCGAGGAAGCCGCGCATGCTTGTGGCGATCGCCTTGGCGAACAAGATGGCTCGGACGATTTGGGCCATGCTCACCCGGAAGGAGGATTATCGGAACCCAGCGCAGGCAGTGACGGCATGACTGCATGCAGCACGAAATAGCCTGACGTTGGCGAAGGGGGTGTGAGAAGGCGACGACCCGAATGGGCGCAACGATCGAACAGATCTGGATCAGGAAACCAGCTAGAGCCAAAGAGCCGACGTGCTCGGAGATGAGAATTGGACCTGGTCCGCGGATCACCATACCGGCCAGCGGCTTCTGAAAATGCCGTAAAGGAAGGCCTGACAGAAGACCGCACTCGATCACACGCCAAAGGGTCAGAAACTTCTTGCATTGCGGGCGGCAACCACAGAAGGCTGTACATGACCTACCGACTGACATTGTCTCCCGAGGCCGCGGCGGCCAAGGCGGGGTTCTCGAAAGCGAGCGCGTATCGGATCGAGGACGATTTGCGCCTGCCATCGCAGAAGAAGGTGCCGAGAGGCCGGCGACGGTCCGATCCGCTCGTGCCCTATTGGGACGCCGAGATCGTTCCGATCCTGAAGGCTGCGCCCGGCATCCGCGTGATCGGCGTGCTGGACGAGCTGCGCCGTCGGCATCCCGACCTCAACCCCAACATCCGACGCACGCTGGAGCGGCGCATCAATGCCTGGCGGGCGCTCAATGGCCCTGAACAGGACGTGATCTTCCGCCAGGAGCACGAGCCCGGTCGTCTGGGTCTGTCCGACTTTACCGATACAAGCCCGCTCGGCATTGCCATTGCTGGTGAGACGCTCGATCACCGGCTCTACCACTTCCGGCTGGCGTTCTCCGGCTTTGAGCATGCCCATGTCGTGCTCGGCGGCGAAAGCTTCGTCGCCCTGGCCGAGGGCTTGCAGAACGCCCTGTGGGCGCTCGGCGGCGTTCCGCGGGAGCATCGCAGCGACAGCCTGTCGGCAGCATTCCGCAATCTGGCGGCCGACGCGCGGGAGGATCTGACACAGCGCTACGCCGCGCTGATGGGCCACTACGGCATGGCGCCAACGCGCAACAATGCGGGCATTGCACACGAGAACGGCTCGATCGAGAGCGCGCACGGTCATCTCAAACGAGCGCTGGAGGATGCGCTGTTGCTGCGGGGCACGCGCGACTTCATCAGTCTCGATGCCTACCGGGCTTTTGTCGACGAGATTGTCGGCCGGCGCAACGCCAACCTCGCTAAGCGGATCGCGCTCGAAAAGGAAGCACTGGCGCCACTGCCGAAAGGCCGCACGACCGACTTCGAGGAGAAGGTGATCCCGGTGACGTCGTCAGGCGGCTTCATCCTGCGGCGCGTGTTCTACACTGTGCCTTCAAGACTGATTGGCCATCGCCTGCGTGTGCGCATCTTCGACGACCGGCTCGAATGCTTCCTCGGCGTCACGCCGGTCGGGACGCTGCGGCGCGGGCGGCCTGTGTCGGAGAACCACGGCGGGCATGTCGTTGATTATCGGCACGTCATCCATGCCCTGCGGCGCAAGCCGATGGCGCTCGTCAATCTCGTCTATCGCGATCAGCTCTTCCCGCGCGCGGCTTACAAGCGCCTCTTCGAGACCTTGCGGGAGCATGGCGACGACCGGCGCGCCTGCAAGGTGACGGTCGAGCTTCTGGCTCTGGCCCATGAGCGAGCCTGCGAAGCCGAGCTCGCCGAGGCGATCGCGACCGCTCTCGATGCCGGACGGTTACCCGATCTTGCGGCATTGCGCGATCGCTTCCGACCCGAGGCGGCCTCGATCCCGAGTGTCGCCGTCAAGCTGGCGTCGCTCGACGTCTACGATGAGCTGGCCTCCGTCAGCGTCGTGTCGGCCCACTCGAACCTGGGAGGAGCAGCATGACCAGCGGAGCTACCTCCATCGATGCCGCCCGCGTCGAGCTGCTGCTCAATGAGTTGCGCCTGCCCGGCGTCAAGGCGATCTGGCCGAAGCTCGCCGCGCAGTCGGACAAGGAAGGCTGGCCCGCCGCCCGCTTCCTTGCGGCCCTTGCCGAGCACGAGGCAGCCGATCGCACCCGCCGCCGCATCGAACGACACATGGTGGAAGCGCGTTTGCCCGCCGGCAAGACGCTCGCCACGTTCGAGTTCGAGAGCGTGCCTATGCTGTCAAAGGCACAGGCGATGGCGCTCGCCGCCGGTGACGTCTGGTTGAAGACCGGCGCCAATCTGCTGCTGTTCGGTCCACCCGGCGGCGGCAAGACCCATCTCGGCGCAGCGATCGGCCTGGCTCTCGTCGAGGACGGTTGGCGCGTTCTCTTTGCACGTACCACTGATCTGGTGCAGCGGCTGCAGGTGGCCCGGCGCGAGCTGGCGCTGGAGTCCGCAATCGCCAAGCTTGACCGCTACGACCTCCTGATCCTCGACGACATCACATATGTGAGCAAGGACCAGGCGGAAACCAGCGTATTGTTCGAGCTGATCGCCTCCCGCTACGAGCGACGCTCGCTGCTGATCACGGCCAATCAGCCATTTGGCGAATGGGGGCGTATCTTCCCCGATCAGGCGATGACACTGGCGGCGATCGATCGCCTGGTGCACCACGCCACGATCCTCGAGATGAACGTCGAGAGCTACCGTCGAAAAGTTGCTCTCGATCGCAGGCGCGGTCCAGGCCGGCCGCCGGTTCACGCCACTCCAAATGAACTCGAGAAGGCGGTGACTGACGCTGGCAATGCCGCTTGATTGTCGCGCAGCGTCAATCAAGCCTTGCCAAGCCCGCAGCCAGCGTCAATTATCTTCTGACTCGGCCGCCTCGTCTCATCTTGATTGACGCGCCGCTCTCATCCTGATTGTCGCGCCATACCTGCATACCTGCGATATCCCCGCCGGTCTTATACTTTCCAATTCTGCCATGGAAGATCAAATCCCTTGTTGAGGACGATGTAGTTGTCACTCTCCGGCTCGTGCGAGTCCGATGAAGTGCGTGCACTCCGGGCGGCAAACGGGCAATGGCGCGACACCTCCAGGCCTTCAGCCATCTCGTGAGGACTTGTCGACAAGATCGGACAGCTTCAGTTGGAACTGTCGCCGTCGGAATCCCTGCAAACCGTCCCTGACGGCGAGTAAATGCGTCCAGCACTATGGCCGTATGGGCGGGGGCGATAGCCAACGACAGCTTCCGTGGCGTCGGGCGCTGCATGGTACCAATCGTTGCCCACGAGTAGTAAATTCAAATTGCAGGCTTGTGTGGCAAATATCCGGTTCAGGAGGCAGCCGCACTTGCGCTCACAGCGCCGGGGCGTCCATTCCTACGCGATTGGGTTCAAGGAACCTATTCTGTGAGTGCGTAGGGTGGACTGCCCCGGCCCAGTGAAGATCGGGCCAGTGACGCTATCAACCATCAAGATCGATAGCGAGCTAGTGCGGAGCCGATACAAAAACCCGACGCTCATCTCATTAGCACTGTGAGCGCTAGCGGTACGAGGAAAGATGTGATTAGTGCGTTTAGGCTCATAGCAATTCCAGAAAACACGCCAGCCACCTCGTCCACCTGAAATGCTCGCGCGGTGCCGATCCCGTGCGCGGCGATTCCTGCCGCAAAGCCACGAGCCCGAAAATCGGTGATGCCGGTACGGTTCATCAATCGCGTGACAACGGTCGCTCCCATGATCCCGGTGAGGATGACCGCGACTGCCGTCAGAGACGGATCCGCCTGCAGCGTTTCGCTGATGCCCATTGCGACCGCGGCCGTTACCGACTTCGGGGCAAGGGACAGGATCACCTCGCGAGGCAGGCCGGCAGCCTCCGCAAGCAGCACAATCGAGAAGACGGCCGTGACCGAGCCCGCAACGAGCGCTGCCAGCATCGGCACGATCGAGGCAAGGACAATCTTGCGATTTTCGTATAGCGGGACCGCGAGCGCGACGGTTGCCGGGCCGAGCAGGAAATGCACGAACTGCGCTCCGCCGAAATAGATCGCATACGGCGTGCCAGTTGCGAATAGAAACGCGCCGATGATCCAGACCGCGTGCAGCACGGGATTGGCAAGGGCATGACGGCGAAGCGCAAGCGACACGGCATCCGCGATTGCATAGACCAGCAAGGTGACCGTCAACCAAAGCAACGGGGATTGCGAGAGATAGACCCAGAGGGAGAACGGATTGTCCTTCACGGTGCCTCGCTGAACAGCCGACTGATAAGGCGGAACGTCAGAACCGTCGCAAGCAAAGTCACCATGACCGAGACAGCAAGGATCAATATTATAGCGAGCCCGTGCGTCGCGAGGAGATCGAGCTTTTCCACGACGCCAATGCCGGCTGGGACGAACAGGAGCGACAGATGCTTGAGCAGCCCCTTGCTTGCTGTTTCCACGCCGCTATTTCGTAGTGGGCCTCGAGCGATGCTTGAAAATCTGTCACGGGCAAGCAGCAGAATCAGCAAGAGCAGGAGCCCGAGCACGGGACCTGGCAGCGGTAGGCCGAGGCCCCGGGTGATGACTTCGCCGGCGAGTTGGCAGAGCAAGATAAGACTGAGACTTGCAAGCATGAAACACCCTGAGCGGCACATTCATATCAGGAGGAGCTACCGAAAAATTGTCCATGGCCGCGTGGTCGAGAACCGACCGCCCCTTCTTCGATTTGCTCAAGTCCGAGACGGCTTCTGACCACATCAGGTGCTCGCCCGGATCACGAACTTAGTACTGAGATATCCCTCGATTGCTTCCACCCCGCCTTACGAACCGTAGCTGGAATCCCTGATGTTTCCGAACGGGACTTCTGAAAGCGCCAAGCTAGGTATTTGATGGACACCATACCGCTTTCAAGCGGTCGGCCCCGAAGGCACAAGCCGTCGATTGGCCTCCTCGGCGACCTCGTCGTAGCTCTTGAATGCAATGATCTGGCGCGAGCGGCCAAACGACTCTTCATTCATGATACACGCCTCGGGCGAGGTCCCCGTCAGGACCGTTGACTCGACGAAGAACCCTTCGTTGCCAATGCGCTTGCCATCGGTCTGCAAGAATGCGCCGCGCTGGACTGACAGCGCCGGCAACGAAGCTCTCCATCGCATCGGCCAGCCGCGAATTGGCGAGTTGTCCCCCATTCGCGTATCCTTCTCGAACACATTTCCGACCTTGATGCGCCAAGCTTCTATCGTAGTTCGCCAAGTCGGCCCTTCTCGCCACATTTCAGACCTTTCTTGATAGGGCATTGAATTCGAGCAGCAGGCAATCCGCTATGCCTTCACCATGGCTGCGACCACCAGGAAGGAATGAACGCGTTCTCTGAGAAGCGTTCGCCGAAGTTTCGGGGTAGCTAGACGAGAAAGAGAGCTGGGGAGTAGTCATCAGAGGCCGTTGGGTCTGCACCGGCTATCGCGGCCGGACACCGGGCTTGCCAACCACAGGGAACGTAAATTCGATTCCCGCTTCAGAAAACGTCTTCCGCAACGTTTCCATCAGCTCATCAGACATCTGGGGAGTGTCATTGTACTCCTCCAGCCGCCGAATGACCGCGGAAGACACGCCCGCTCGCTCCGCTAGCTCCTTTACCGACCAGTTTAACATTCCACGCGCTGCACGCAGTTGCCTCCCCGTGACCTTTGAGGCCCCTCTTCGCTCCCGCGCGAGTATATCATGGTGTGCGTCGCTCCACGTGCCGAGCCATTCTCGAACGCCACCCTCGCTGTTCTTGAGGGGCACCGCCGCGCCCTGGTGCCAGCGATAGATGCCGTCCGGCCGGCGCAAGCGACATTCGACGTTATAAGGCTGCGCTGTCTCGACCGAGACCGCCCACTCTCTTAGAGCTGCCTCGCGGTCATCCTCATGGATGAGACCGATCCAGTCCTTGAAACGTGATCCATGATCTTCGGCAGTCTCTAGCGCATTGGAAACTGCAGTGAGGCGACCATCGCTACTGCTTGTCCATGGGAAACCCCGACAGATCTCAGCCAATGCCCTGTAGCGCTCCGCTTCTACTTTGAGCGCGTCCAAGAGATTGCGCTGTTCAGTGATATCGCGCGCGAGCCCAAGAATGCACTCTGGTTTGCCGGCCTCATCGAGCAGCGGTTCGGCCCGGCCGTGGATCCAGCGCAAAGTTCCGTTCGGACGGATGACACGAAATTCACCCTCGAGCAACGATCGATTGAGCTCCCGTGCGCCGAAACAGCGCATGCTGCTGCGGTCATCGGGATGAATCCTTTTCTCGATTTCCGCGTATGCTGGCGTAGTTCGACGCGGATCCAGCCCAAATAGCTCATAAAGGCCACGGGACCATTGCATCTGGCCGTTGCCGTCGCTGCGCCACAGTCCGACAGAGAGCTTCTCTTCCAAGAATGGAAGGACATTTGCAAGGCTGAGGCCGCTCTCGAAGTCAGGCAATGTGAGCTCCTGGCCGGACCTGGGGCCGAGTTCGGTGCATCTCGCGCGCGATCATCTTTGACGCCTCGCCCTCCTCCCGACCGCAACCAAGACGCCTCGCCCGACGGTTCACGGCAAATGACCTTGTCCTTCTTAGCAGGCAGCCACGCGGAGATTGTTTGTCGCGCCTCTATGTCCGAATGGCAGGCCAAAAACCACCACCGCCAGGTCGCCCGACCGCGCATAACCTTCCCGCTGGGCCGCCACGGCGGCGATCTGGGTTATTTCCTCATAGCCAGAGGGATCGCTGGCCACCACACTGTGTACGCCCCACAACAGGCACATGCGCCGCGCCACGTTTTCATCCTGCGTCAGAGCAAGGATCGGAACCGGCGGCCGCTTGCGCGAGATGCGGGCCGCGGTCGTCCCGCTGGCTGTGAAGCCGACGATGGCTTTGGCCTCGATGGTGGCTGCAAGATCTGCACCCGCGGCAGCGACCGCATGCGGAGGCGTATTCTCCTCGTCAACTCGTGAGGCCTCAATCAGGGACCGGTAGAGACGATGCTGCTCTGTACTCCTGATGATGCGATCCATCATGGCGACGGCCTCGATGGGATAGGCGCCGCTTGCCGATTCGGCTGACAGCATCACGGCATCGGCGCCATCATAGATGGCGGTCGCAACATCTGAGGCTTCCGCGCGCGTTGGCGTCGGCGCCGCCACCATAGAGTCGAGCATTTGGGTTGCGACGATCACGGGCTTTGCGGCCAGCCGGCAGGCGCGGACGAGTTCTTTTTGCCGGCCAGGCACGTCTTCTGGGGGGATTTCGACCCCGAGATCACCGCGCCCGACCATGAGAGCGTCTGACAACTGAATGATATCGTCGATGCGATCAAGCGCCATGGGCGTCTCGATTTTGGCGACGAGGCCCGCTGCTTCACCAATGAGGGCCCGCGCCTCGATCAGGTCTGAAGGCTTCTGAACAAATGACAGCGCAACCCAGTCGACACCGAGCTCCAGGCCGAAGGCGAGATCGGCGCGATCTTTCTTGGTGAGGGGCGAGATATCGAGCGACGCCCCCGGCAGGTTTACGCCCTTATGATCGCGGATCGGGCCGCCGACAATGACGCGCGCGACCATTTCGCGATCGCCCGGTCTTTCGACGCTCAGGCGCACACGGCCGTCGTCGATGAGCAGCTTTTGGCCTGGATGCGCAGCTGCAAATATTTCCGGATGCGGCAGAGGGATTGCCTGCTTTCCACCTCTTGCTCCGTCGAGGACAAAGCGGACGCTCTCTCCAGCATGCAGGCATAGCTTGCCCTCTTCAAGCAAGCCGATCCGGATTTTCGGGCCTTGCAGATCCTGTAGCACTCCGATGGGACGGCCGAACTCTTGCTCGAGCGCGCGGATCGCCGAAAACGCGCGCGCGTGGTCGTCTTGGCTGCCATGGCTGAAGTTCAGGCGAAAGGTATCTGTGCCTGCAAGATAGAGATCACGGATTTTGTTAGCCTCGGTTGTGGCCGGACCGAGGGTTGCGACGATCTTGGCGTGGCGCGAACGACGCATCAAAATTGAATCCTGTGCAATGGGCTACGTTAGGGATCGGCGCTCATAGCTGTTGCCAATACCGGGTTTATCACGCGCCTCGCCCGCGCCATTCCCAAGTCGACATCACGCTCCCGAAGCGGCAGCAGCTTTCTCTTGCTGCGTCGAGGAAACGATACTGTTGACGGCCCGGTACGCGAACACAATGGCTGGCCCAATGGTGATGCCTGCTCCGGGATAGATCCCACGCATCGGGGAGGTCATGTCATTGCCGCAAGCATAGAGTCCTGGAATTGGCCTTTCCTGACCGTCCAATACCTGCCCGCAAGTGTCGGTTGCCAATCCGGTTGCAGTGCCGAGCGTTGCCGGAACGATTGGGAGTGCGACGAACGGGCCGGTTTTGATTGGCCCAAGGTTTGGGTTCTTCTTGCCCACGGCCGAATCGCCGAGCGTGCGATTGAAAGCCGATTCACCGCGATTGAACAGCGGATCGCGCCCCTCAGACGCATGCGCGTTGTGTTCTTCGACAGTCTTTTGAAGCGCGGCGGACTCCAATCCCAGCTGCTTCGCAAGCTCTGGAATCGTCCGGGCGACCTTGATGTAGCCAAGGCGCGCATATTTCCCGATGCTCAAGGTCCATGGCCATGGCAGCAAATGCCCCATCCCTCTCAGCCGTACGAAGTCGTGGTCGCAGATGAAATAGAACCGCTTGTCTGCCGGATACCCACCGTTGAACATCGCCAAGCAGATGTCGTGATAGGAATTGGATTCGTTGACAAAACGCTTTCCATCTGGCCCCACGGCAATGACGCCGGGACGGCCGCGGTCGAGCCAGCCGTAGGGAACGACTTGCGAGGAACTGCCGCTCTTCAGAATCGATACGGGCGTCCAGAAGCCGGCAGAGGCAACATTGTTGTCGATTGCCGCTCCGAGCCTTGTCGCAAGAGAGATGCCGTCGCCTGTCGCATCGGGATGGGCGAGCGTGTCGTCGTGCTGGTGGGGGCCACTGAGCTCGGCTCTCAATTGCGCGTTACGCGCAAACCCGCCCGTTGCGAGGATCACCCCATGGGAAGCGCGCACGCGAATCTCGGAATCGGCCGACTTAACGACCGCGCCGGTGACGCGGCCTTCTTCCTTGATCAACTCTACGAGCGGGGATTCCGGCCATATCTCGACGCCGTACTTGCGCAGGCTCACAAGCAAGCGCGCGATCAGGGCGTTGCCTCCGCTGAGCTCGGTGCCGCGCCTGTGGCCAAGCCGGTCACGCGCGTAGCGGCTGACGCGGCGCAAGACGTGCCTGAGCGAGGCAAAGGATTGAAACGGATTGAGGAAGCTTCTCACCTCGCTCGATGAGATCATCATTCCGCCGAGCACAACGCGGATGGGATTGCCTATCAGATCGAAGTCGCTGCCAAGAAGCCGTCCGTCATAAGGCGCGGGGCTCAGTGCCCGGCCCTTATCGACTCCGCCGACCTGGCTTGAATGGTAGTCGGGGGCCGAGGCCAGCGTGAACTTGACTTCAGTCCCGTTCTCAAGGGCGGCGAGCGCAGCCGGGCCGTCCTCGAGATAGGCATCAACAAAGCCTGACCGGTAATATGTGCCAAGTTCATGTTGCAGGTAGGTCTTCGACTTCGCAAGCGAGTCGTCGATCTTCGCCGAGCGCGCTTGGTTCGAGCAAGGAACCCAGATCATTCCATTGGAGAGAGCTGTCGTGCCGCCAAGCCGCGCCGACTTTTCGCAGACAGTGACGCGCAGTCCTGCCTTTGCTGCATAGAGCGCAGCCGAAAGCCCGGCCGCACCACTACCGACCACGAGAACGTCGGTTGCCCAATTGTGCTCCGGCCTCCCCTCTCGGGCGAGTGCGACGGTCTTTCCCTTGCCTGATTGGCCCATCGGGTTATTCATTCGAGCCTCGCTGCGAGTGTTCTCTTGGAGCTGACGTCAGTGATGCCGCGGAAGCGGGACGGCTTTGAACTCCTCAGCCGCCGCCTTCACTGCCCGTTCGATCGGGATTCTTTCGATGGACGAGGCGCCAACGAAACCCACGCATTGCGTTGATCGGTACACCACGATCGTATCCTCCGGCTCCGCGATTGCACCGCCATGGCAAAGCAGGATCACATCGGAGCGCACGCTCCTTGCGGCGTCGCTGATGTCGTTGATGCGCCTGATCGCCTCTTGGATGGGCTGTCCTTCCTCATGGCCGACGAGCCCGCCTCGGGTGGCTCCTACGTGAGGGACGATGCAGTCCGCACCTGCGCCCGCCATCGCTTTGGCGTCGTCAGGGCTCGCGACATAGGCAAGCGAGAAGATGTCCTTCTTGCGCGCAGCCGCGATCATCTCGACTTCGCGTTCGAAGCCTAGTCCGACGCGCCCGCGGCGATAGCGCCATTTGTCGCCCATCGTGGAGATGGTCGGATAGTTGATTACGCCGGAGAAACCGGCCGACCAGAATTTGTCGAGCAGGGCATCAAGATCGAGCCGGAGGGGATCCCATGCCTCAATGCCGCCGATCACGGGCACCGAAGAAACGACGTTGCGGACTTCCGAGGCAAGTTCGAGCGTGCGCGCATTGGAATCGCCGATCCGGCTGGTCGGAAGTCCCATTAGGCGCGACAGCCCGGTGCTGTAGACGACCAGCATGTCCGCGCCCCCGAGCACTGCACATTTCGCAACCAGACCACAGCTGCTGCCCGCGGCAAGAATGGCTTTTCGCTCCGCCACCTGGTTTGCGATCTTGGCCAGGATTTCGGTTCGCTCAAACATTCGCATCGCCATCAGCCTTCTTGCCCAATTGCTTGAGGATCCATCTCGCAGCCGCCTCCGCAAATTCGGGATCGTTGATGTGACAGTTCAATTCGCGGACCGTAACCTTGGGCGGCAGATTGTCCTTAAGCGCATCGAGCCACGCGCGGTCCGCATCAGGATCTCGAAAGATGCCGCCGTCGCGGTCATAGTCGGAGACGCCTTTTGCCGGCCAAAGGACCATGACAGGCCCTTCTGCCAACGACAGCCGCTGGGCCGTAAGCCGGCCGATGCTCGTATTCTCGGCGAGGGTTGTGCGCATCAGCGTCGTGTACGGTGTATGGGAGTAGAATAGCCGGCCGCGAAATTGATCAGGAACGCTGGATGGCGCACCAAAATTGACCATGTCCACCGCGCCAGGCGCGATAACATGCGGTATTGATTGCTCTGCCGCTCCCTTGAGCCGATCCGGCCCGGCGCTCGCGGTGCCACCCACGATTTCGTCGGCGAGTTCGGTTGTGGTCAGATCAATCACAGCATCGAATTCGCCGGCCGCGATCAGCTGCTCCATCTTGCGGCCGCCCGCCCCGTTTGCAGGAAAGACGATCGCGTCGACCCCGGCCTTGCCGAGGCGCCCAACGCACTGAGTTGCCGCCGGCGTCGTCACTCCGAAGGCCGTGATCGCAACGATCTTCGTCTTTCGCGCAGCTTTGGCGGGCGCATAGCGCATGGCGGCGATGGCCTGTCCTGCATTCTGCAAGACCCGCTCGGTAAACGCATTGATCCCGAAGAGATCGACCAATGTCGGATAGAGCATGATGTCGTTGTGGACCGCCAATTCGGCGAGAAGTGCTGGCCTTGCGCTGCTCACGAGCAGCTTGGGAAAGCCATAAGGCAAATCAGATACGACTTCGCCGAACACCGCACTCCCCTTCCCACCGGCGACCCCGACGATCGCGCCGATGGCCCCTGATGCCAGCAGATCGCGAACTTTCCCGCGTGTTGTTGCGGCGATTTCTTTCAAGAGCTCGGCGGGCGAGGCGACGCGAACGCTATGACCGCCTGCTTGATTCGTCCGGGGCGCAATCTTCGAGGTGCCGACGTCAATCAGGACGGTCTTGCGGCCACACTTACAGATGATATCGGCCAAGTAGGAGACTTCGCGGCCCTTGGTATCGAGCGTAGCCACAATCGCGACTGCGTTCGAAAGCTCGGACAGGCTACCATCCCGGACCGCCCCCTGGCCGTCCGTGCAATGGTGAGACACGATTTTTCTCCTAGATCATTCTGACCAACGCGAGGTCTAGACCGAGCGGGATCGGCGTATAAGACCGCAAAGCGTCTAAGTGGGTAAGATTGGGTAGCCTCCTCCCGAAGTTCGAGCTACGTGCGCGCGGGCTTTTCAAGTGTACGCATACGACGAAGGCCGCCTGATTGACGCATGCGCGCGAGCACGGCGAGTTCTACGATGGCGTTGCGTGAAGGTCAGGCGGCTTGCTGATCGGCGGACTTGCCGGCTTGGTGCAGGAGCTTCCATTCCCAGGGCAGCAGTTCGCGCAGACGCGAGGTGGGAAGATCGGCGATCCGGGCGAGGACGTCGGCGAGCCAAGCCTTGGGATCGACGTCGTTGAGGCGACAGGTCGTGATCATCGTCAGCATGATAGCGGCACGGTCGGCGCCACGTTGGCTGCCAGCGAAGGTCCAGTTGCGCCTTCCCAAGGCAATGCCTCTCAATGCACGCTCAGCGCAATTGTTGGTCAAGCAGATCCTGCCATCGTCGAGGAAGCGGACGAAGTCGTCCCAGCGCTTGAGCATGTAGTTCATGGGCTTCAGGACCTCGGCGGAGCGGGAGAGGCTTTCTCGCTCGCGGAGCAGCCAGGCGTGCATGTCGTCGAGCAGCGGCTTGCTCCGCTCCTGGCGCACAGCACGCCGCTCGTCGGCACCACGGCCGTTGATGGCGCGCTCGATCTCGAACAGGGCGTCAAGACGCCTGACCGCCTCCAGCGCGATCGGGGAGACCGGTTTGCCCTTGCCTTCCCGGGCGGCTTTCTCGATGTCAGCCAGCTCGAAGAATCCCCGCCGCGCATGGGCCAGGCAAAATGCCGGCGTGATCGGCATTGCTTTCCTTTTTGGATCGAACAACGGCTCGAAGCCGCCATAGCAATCCGCCTGCAGAATGCCGGCGAAGGCGGCCAGATGCCTCTGAGGATGTTCGCCCCGTCGGTTGCCCGAGGCATAATAGACCGCCGCCGGCGGCGCAGGCCCGGCGAACGGCCGGTCATCCCGCACATACGTCCAGATCCGGCCGGTCGTGCATTTGCCCTTCGCCAGGATCCGGATGGTGGGGTGAGTAGGCCGGAGGGATTTCACCTCCAGCCTCTCGCAGAACCGGGCGTGAGACTCTCGCCTCACCCGGCTCCCATCAGGCAATCTTGCCGCCATCGCCGAGTTGCCAATGCACAAAGAGCCTGCGGTTCTCACGCGCGATCTTCTCCAGGAAGAGACGCGCGCGTCCTAAACGGTGATGGAAGCGCTTGTACTTTCGCTTCAACCAAATACCTAACGTCTGGTTGATGTAGCGCGCCAGCGGATAAAGCGCTGAGCGGGTGTATTGCCCATAATAAGCGATCCACCCCCTAACCATCGGGTTTAGCTCGCGAGCAATATCGTCCAGCGTCACCTCGGCTCGCCTGCGAAGTTTCAAGCCTCGGACCTTCGCCCGCATGGCGTTCAGCGCTGGTTTGCTGACCGCCGGGGTGAACCCACAGAACATCTTCTGCGAATGCGGCCCCAGGACCGATCGTGGCCGGAAGCAATAACCGAGAAAGTCAAACATGACCGTCTCG